>NZ_JAOQJS010000005.1:0-388232 GCF_025567345.1 Coprococcus ammoniilyticus | reverse complement strand
TATTATTCCATACTTAGAAATGAGTATTTTAGTAATGATAATTGATGAAAAAATCTAATTTAGCGACACACTCGAAAATTTCAGTTTGATTGACTGATGATACACGGAAAATAGTATTAGAGCAGGTAACAGGCAGGTGGTCATATAACAGACGGCCTGCCGTTTTTGGTGTTTATATTATATATGAATATGGAAAGAATCTAGAAGATGTTTGGGTATATATTAACCAAAATATCTTTTAGACGATTGCATAGTATTATGTTGTTGGGTATAATAGAAGATATTTAGGGATACAATAACCGAAATATCTTTTGGGAGAAAATGTCATGGTAAAAGAAATTAAAAGAGATTACTATTTAGAACAACTTATAAATCGTGAAGGAAATGGTCTGATTAAAATTGTAACAGGAATAAGAAGATGTGGAAAATCATATTTATTGCGAACGCTGTTTAAAAATCATTTGCTTGAAAATGGAGTGGATGAAAAACACATCATTGAAATGGCGTTTGATTTATTCGATAATATAGAATATCGAGATCCAAAAATCTTTTACCCTTGGGCAAAGAAACAACTTCAAGATAATGAAAAATACTACTTTCTTTTAGATGAAGTGCAGTTACTGGATGAGTTTGTGAGTGTGCTTAACGGTTTAGCGGATAAGAAGAATTGCGATATATTTGTAACGGGAAGTAATGCAAAGTTTTTATCCAGAGATATAGCTACTGAATTTGGCGGCAGAGGGGATGAGGTGCATATGTACCCTTTGAGCTTTTCGGAATTTATGAGTTGCTATGATGGAAATAAATATGATGGATGGAACGAATATATTACTTATGGCGGTATTCCGTTGGTGGTATTAGCTGAAACGGATGAGCAAAAAATGAATCTATTGGATAATCTGTTTCAGGAAACATATATCAGTGATATTGTAAAACGAAACAAAATCAGAAACGTTGGAGAAATGGAATCATTGCTTGATGTTTTGGCATCCGCAATTGGCGCGTTGACAAATCCTAACAAACTTCAGAAAACATTTAAAAGCGTAAACAATTCGAAAATTACAGCAACAACGATTACGAAATATATTGAATATTTGGAGGATGCTTTTTTAGTTGAAGAGGCGAGCAGATATGATATTAAGGGAAAGTCTTATATCGGTACGCCAATGAAGTACTATTTTATGGATATGGGACTTAGAAATTCAAGAATTCATTACAGGCAACTGGAAGTGACACATTCTATGGAGAATGTCATTTACAATGAATTAAGAATGAGAGGCTTTCATGTGGATGTTGGTAATCTGACTGTTATTGAAAAGGGGAAGGATGCAAAACCGATAAAAAAGCAACTGGAAGTCGATTTTATCTGTAATAAGGGTTCTAAAAAGTATTATATCCAATCAGCGTATATGCTGGAGACGGAAACAAAAATGGCACAAGAAATTCGCCCTTTTTTGAAAATAAATGATTCATTTAAGAAGATTGTAATTACATCTAATATACCAAAACCCTTTTATAACGATCAGGGAATTTTAATCATGAATGTATATGATTTTTTATTGAATGCAGATTCGTTGGAACTATAAGAAGTAACTGGTAAACAGGAATTTGGAGGGAAAAATTATGAAACTCGATAATTTTGTTGATATGATGACGGGACACTTTAATAACAAAGAGCAGTTTGATAAGATGAAGACAGAAGGAAAAATATATCCTTATGCAGAACACATTAATACAATCTGTAATGGAAAAATTTTGAACCTTCCTAAAGATTTTAATGGTAAATTTGTTGTTGAAGAAAGCTACTATGAGATAAATGGGAAACGCAATGTTTCACCACATCTTTTCCTTATTACAGAGAAAGAGGATGAAATTGTATTGTATTCTTATGAAATACCTAAAGGAGAAGATAAGAGTACATTTTCATATAGTTCTATGAAAAATGTTGATTACACCGAATTGAAAAAATCCGAAAAGTTTACCCCGGCAATCTACCATGAAAAGGATGGAATCTGGGAAGGAGGCAGTACAAGCCAGTTCTCTCCGGTAATGACATTTAAGCTTTGGGAAAAGTTTTCTGATAGTTGTCTGGAGGTATCTGAAAGCATGGAAGTTAATGGAAAGAAAACTTTTGGATATGATGAACCAATTATCTATAAGCGAGTATAATCCAAGAATGGAATATTGCGATAAATTCCTGTTCGTTGGGCTAAAAGGAGGAGAAAAATGAGATATCCGAAATTTTTAGAAAAAGGTGGAACGATTGGCTTTGTTGCGCCATCTTTTGGTTGTAATATAGAACCATATCGGACAGCATTTGGTCATGCACTTGATACATTCCATGCTAAGGGCTATCAGACGGAGCTTGGTCCAAATTGCTATGAAGGCTGTGGCATTGGTATCAGTAATACGCCGGAGAAATGCGGTCAGGAGATTAATGAAATGTACACATCAAAGAAAAATGATGTTCTGATATCCTGCGGCGGTGGAGAGCTGATGTGTGAGACTCTTGATCATATTGATTTTGAACGCTTAAAGAAAGCAGATCCGAAATGGTTTGTGGGATATTCGGATAATACGAATCTGACTTATCTGCTGACAACGATCTGTGATACAGCTTCTGTTTATGGCCCATGTGCGGCAGCGTTTGGCATGGAGCCGTGGCATGCATCGATAGAAGATACATTTGCACTGCTTTGCGGTGAGAAGAAAAGCCTGCAGGGATATCGTGGATATGAGAAGGAATCCCTAAAGGATGAAGAACATCCGCTTACACCGTATAATATCACTGAACAGAAAGAACTTCATCTGTATGAAACGGATGCGACGCATGGATCGATTGCTGTCGATGAAGTATTCATGGCAGGCAGACTGATCGGTGGCTGCATGGACTGTCTGGTGAATCTGCTTGGAACGAAATTTGATAAAACAACGGATTTTCTGGAACGCTATAAAGAGGATGGATTCATTTGGTTCTTAGAAGCCTGTGATCTGAATGTGATGGCGATCCGCCGTGCTATGTGGCAGATGGAGCATGCGGGATGGTTCCGATATGTGAAGGGCTTTCTGATCGGACGCCCGCTGGTGTATGGACAGGAGATGATGGGGCTTGACCAGTATCATGCGGTACTGGACATTATCGCCCACCACAATGTGCCGGTTATCATGGATGCCGATCTTGGACATATCGCACCGATGCTGCCATTGATCTCCGGCAGCTATGCGAACATCACCGCCAGCGGAAATAACCTTGTGGTTGACATGAAGTTGAAGTAATGTGTGAATTTCACATTTATGGATAAAAATCTAACCGGCTGTTCACCGTGTTAATCTGGCTCAGAATCGACAATAGAAAAACTCGTATAGTATTCTATTCCATGCATATGCCTGATTCGCTCATGCTTATGTGCAAACTCGCCCTACGGGCTCAGACATGCACTCGCATTCGCTGGCAATATGCATGTCATAACGAATCCTATACGAATGTTTTGTCTATTATCGATCTGAACCGGCTCAACAACAGTGAACAGCCGGGTAGATTTTTTATAGATACAAATATGAGATTCACAAATATAAAATAACAATGTGTTGAGATTATCTGTTCCAAACAGATAATCTCAATTCAGTTTAGTACCCGAAGGGGGGATTTTAAATTTGTTTCAATCCAGCCACTTGGAAAATCAAGGCTAAATGCAGTATTCGTCGCCGGCTTCAGGTCGGCTGTTGCAGAGGTCTGCGATGGTGGTTGTGTCAACAACACTGCAGATCGCACTGTAAAGCCGCTTCCACAGATTGTAAGTGGAGCAGATGGATTCACGCTCACATTCAGGCGCATCCTCTTCGACACAGGCAACAGGGGCAAGCGTTCCTTCTGTCAGACGAAGAACTGCACCGACTGTAATGTCTTCCGGTGCTTTTCGTAACAGGTAGCCACCCTGTGGACCACGGACGCTTCGGACAAGTCCGCCGGAATTTAATATAGAAATGATCTGTTCCAGATATTTATCAGAGATATCCTCGTTTTTTGCTACATCCTTTATGCTGACCGGCTTACCATTAGAGTTGGCTGCTATATAGATCATAAGCCGTAATGCATATCTTCCTTTTGTTGATATTTTCAATGTAATACACCTCCAAATTACACTATCATAATTCATACTAATTTTCTATGAATTGATTATACACCAGTTTAAAAGAAAAAGCTATAGAAATATTTCTATTTTCCTATTGATAAAGTAGGAATATAAAAGTAAGAATTAAAAGCAGAATTTAAAATTGAGTTTTCATCAATAATTTGGCATATTGATTTTGTAAAAGGTGGTATATGGGGAAGTGGCACTGACTGTTTCTATAAGAAATAGGATAGGATATAGTCAGACCAAACGACAATATAACGAGGGTATGGCAATCTGACAATTTATTGTCAATGAGCACGTTTTTCAATGGGGTATTAGGAAGATCGTTCAGGATACAGGCAATAGAATACTGCCGTCATCTCGATATTGACGTTTCACATCCAACCGGTCAAGATCTTCGACCGGATTCAATCCATTCTTTTCTTTCGGTGTGTCCGCTGCCGTAGGAAAGCATAAGCGGATAATATAAAAACGATATGGAGGAATAAGGAATGAAGAAAAAATTTCTAAGCCTTCTGTTAGTGTTGTGCTTTGTTATGGCATTTGGTTCAATAACAGCACTGGCAGCAGAGGGACAAACAACAGACATATGGGATGGTACAGCAGATACAAGCTGGTACATGGGTCATGAGACAGAGAGTGAGTACCATATAACGACGGCAGAACAGCTTGCCGGACTTGCGCAGCTTATTAACACAGGTACTATAACCTTTGAGGGAAAGACTGTTTATTTGGATAATGATCTTGATCTGGATAAACGTGAATGGATATCCATTGGCAAAGGTAAAGGTGGAAATCAGGCAGCATATAGTTTTTGTGGTATATTTGACGGACAGGGACATGTAATTTCTAATTTGTATTCCCGTGATTCGCTAATGCCAAAAACGAATGTGGGGGATGATAAGGAAAATTGTTATAGACAGGGCTTATTTGGAAATGTCTATGATGGTGAGGTCAAGAATCTTGGTATTGAAAATGCTGATATTATAGTTGATCTCAATGATGCATCTACATATGGAAAAGGTATATTAGTAGACTGGCTTTGTAATTCCAAAATTACAAATTGCTGGACATCCGGTTCTATTTCGGGTGGGGCATATCTGGAGCATTATGTTGGAGGAATTGCAGGATGTACCTTGAGAAATAGTACTCTTGCAGGATGTTATTCGACTGCAACTATTACAGGAAATTATAAGGGGACTTATTATGAAGAAGAAAATGAAAATGTAATGACGTATTTTGACTGCCTGGGTGGTATTGCAGGGGGAATGCTAGATGGAAGCCTTACAGTCGAAGATTGTTGGTTTTCTGGAAAAATCAATGTTAATTCTGTACAGGCAACGGTTGGTGGAATAGTTGGATATTCAGACAATGCAAGTGTTACTAATTGTATGGTAACTTCTGCAGACCTTGCTGCAGATAAAGGTGGTAATACTTGCTGGGTTGTCTATAGTGGACTTAGTCTTGGTACGGCAGAAAACAATTACTGGCCGGCAGATGACCGGTATCAGGCAACGCTTCTTAAAGAGCAGGATGGAACTGCTGTGTCAGATTTCACATCTGCGGATGTGCTTTCCGGACTTCAGGCAAAGCAGGGAGCAGGCATTGAATGGGTAGCAGGAATCGATCATCCTACATTTGCATGGGATGACAGAAATATTCCGGCAGATTATACAGCAGTTGATGCGGCTATTGCAAAAGCGGACAAGATAGATGGAACACTGTATTCTAATTATGAAGATGTAAAGGCTGCCATTAATGCTGTTGACCGTAAAAAGAGCAAGTATGAGCAGAAGATAGTAGATGCAATGGCAAAATCTATTGAGGATGCTGTTGCAGGTCTGAAAGAGAAAGACAACGGTAAAGACAACAATAAAGATAATAATACCCCGGTTACCCCACAGATAAAGACATATACAGTAACATTTAAAGCAGCAGGTGGAAGCGCAGTTAAGGCGCAGAAGGTAGAAGAAGGTAAGTCAGTAAGTAAGCCGAAAAATCCAACAAGAAAAGGTTATAAATTTGCAGGCTGGTATACAGGAAAAACTGCATATAAGTTTGATACTCCGGTTAAGAAAAATCTGACTCTGACAGCAAAATGGACTAAAATCAAGGTGAAGAAGATCAAGATCGCAGGAATGTCCAAGCAGATTGCAGCAGGTAAGAAGATTAAGCTGAAAGTAACCGTAACTCCAAAGACTGCAGCAAATCGTACAGTAAAATGGAAGAGCAGCAATAAGAAATATGCAACTGTAAATTCCAAGGGTGTTGTAACTGTAAAGAAAGCAGGAATAGGCAAGAAGGTAACGATAACAGCAACCGCAAAGGATGGAAGCGGAAAGAAAGCAACCTATCGTATAAAGATCATGAAGAAAGCTGTTAAGAAAATTACCTTAAAAGCATCAAAAACAAAAGTAACTGCCGGTAAAAAGGTAACAATAAAAGCAACTGTCACTCCTGGAAAGGATGTATACAAAAAGCTGACATATAAGAGCAGTAACAAGAAGTATGCAACTGTAAATTCCAAGGGTGTTGTTACTACCAAGAAAGCAGGAAAAGGGAAGACTGTAAAGATCATAGCAACTGCAACAGATGGAAGCGGTAAGAAAGCAACTATTAAGATCAAAATTAAATAATGCCTAAAGCAGTTGTATGTAACAAATAAATATAAACCGATAAGCTAAAATAAAGGATGCTGAACCACGGGATAAAGCCTGTGGTTTGGCATCTTTTTCCATTTTCTGAAAAATATTTCTATTATCCTATTGACAAAGTAGGAATAGAGGTGTAATATACATGCATAAGTTAAATCATAGTTTGTTGATAGGAATAAGCGGAAACGTACATCAGCCGGGAGAAAAGAACAGGAGATTAGAAATTATGGCAAAGAAATCATACAGCGAAAGAAATTTAAAATTTGAAACATTACAGTTACACGTAGGACAGGAAACACCGGATCCTGTAACAGATGCAAGAGCAGTTCCGATCTATCTTACATCATCATATGTATTCCATAACAGCCAGCATGCGGCAGACAGATTTGGCCTCAGAGATGCAGGTAACATTTACGGAAGACTTACAAATCCTACAGAAGACATTTTCGAAAAGAGAATCGCAGCATTAGAGGGTGGCGTAGCAGCACTTGCAGTTGGTTCGGGAGCAGCAGCTCTGACATATGCACTTCAGGCAGTTGCACATAAGGGTGACCACATCGTAGCAGCAAAGAACATCTACGGTGGAACATATAACCTTCTTGCACATACACTTCCGGATTTTGGAATCGAGACAACATTCGTTGATCCATTTGACTATGATGCAATCGAAGCTGCTATTCAGGACAATACAACCGGTATCGAGATCGAGACACTCGGAAATCCTAACTCAGAGGTTGTAGATATCGAGAGAATCGCAAAGATCGCACATGCACATAACATTCCATTGATCGTAGATAATACATTTGCAACACCTTATCTCGTTCGCCCGATCGAGTACGGCGCAGATATTGTTGTGCATTCCGCTACCAAGTTCATCGGTGGACACGGAACAACGATCGGTGGTGTCATCATCGACAGTGGTAACTTCGACTGGACATCCAGTGACAAATACCCATGGTTAACAGAGCCGAATGTATCTTACCATGGAGTAAGCTTTGCAAAGGATACAGCACCTGCTGCATTTGTTACTTACATCAGAGCGATCCTGTTAAGAGATATGGGCGCAACTATCTCACCGGTACATTCATTCATCTTCCTTCAGGGACTTGAGACGTTATCCTTACGTGTAGAACGTCATGTTGAAAATGCACTTAAGGTTGTACAGTATCTGAAAGATCAGCCACTGGTTGAGAAGGTAAATCATCCATCTATCTCAGAGGATCCTGAACAGCAGGCATTATATAAGAAATATTTCCCAAATGGAGGCGGATCAATCTTTACATTTGAGATCAAGGGCGGAGCAAAAGAAGCACAGGCATTTATCGATCAGCTTGAGTTATTCTCACTCCTTGCAAATGTTGCAGATGTAAAATCCCTTGCTATCCATCCGGCATCAACCACTCATTCAGAGTGCAACGAGGCTGAGCTATTAGATCAGGGTATCAAGCCGAATACAATTCGTCTGTCCATCGGAACAGAGAACATCGACGATATTATCGAAGATCTGGATGAAGCATTTAAGGCAATTGCAGAATAATCAATAATAAAAACAGTAGATAATTGAACATAAAAATAATAAAAAAATATGGGTGATCGAAGATCATCGGTCACCTGCAAAACGAAAAAATAGAATCAGAATAGGAGATTAAAGTTATGAGTAAAATTTATAAAGACGCAACAGAGTTAATCGGAAATACACCATTAGTAGAGTTCAATCACATTGAGAAAAAGGAAGGCTTAAATGCAAAGATCCTTGCAAAGTTAGAGTATTTTAATCCGGCAGGAAGCGTAAAAGATAGAATCGCAAAAGAGATGATCGAAGATGCTGAGAGAAAGGGCACATTAAAGCCGGGCGCTACGATCATTGAGCCTACATCCGGAAATACAGGTATCGGTCTTGCATCTATCGCTACAGCAAAGGGGTATAAGGCAATCATCGTTATGCCGGAGACCATGAGCGTTGAAAGAAGAAATATCATCAAAGCATACGGCGCAGAGATTGTTCTGACTGAAGGTGCAAAGGGTATGAAGGGCGCGATCGCAAAGGCAGAGGAGCTCTCTAAGGAGATCCCTGACAGCTTCGTTGCAGGTCAGTTCGTAAATCCGGCAAACCCGGAAGCACACAGAAAGACAACAGGACCGGAGATCTGGAATGATACAGACGGAAAGGTTGATATCTTTGTAGCAGGTGTTGGTACAGGCGGAACTGTAACAGGTGTCGGTGAATATCTGAAGCAGCAGAATCCGGATGTTAAGGTTGTAGCAGTAGAGCCGGCTACATCACCGGTTCTTTCAAAGGGAACTGCAGGAGCACATAAGATTCAGGGTATCGGTGCAGGATTTGTACCGGATACATTAAATACAAAAATCTACGATGAGATCATCACAATCGACAATGATGCAGCATTTGAAGGCGGCAAAGAGATCGCAAGTATAGAAGGTATTCTCGTTGGTATCTCATCCGGTGCAGCTTTCGTAGCAGCAAAGGAACTTGCAAAGCGTCCTGAAAATGCAGGAAAGACAATCGTAGTTCTCCTTCCGGATAGTGGTGACAGATATTACTCAACTCCGCTCTTTGGCTAAGATGTAATTTAAACGAATGTGAATATATAAGTCCTTTTAGAATAAATCATTTATCTCAAAGCAGACACGCTCCACCATACAGCAATGTGGTGGGGCGTGTTTGCTGTTACAGGCATTTGCATCTATATTGTTGTGCCATTTACGTCTGTGCTGTTGTACCATATACCATGATAAAAACGCGTGTTAGTTTCTATTTCATGCATATGCCTTATTCGCTCATGCTCCTGTGCAAACTCGCCTTCGGCTCAAACATGCACCCGCATTCGCTGGCAATATGCATTTCATAACGAAACTGACACTAATGTTTTATATCATGGTATATGGCACAGCGGCACAGGCGTAAATGGCACAGTAGTTTAGATGCAAATGCCTGTAACAACAAACAGCCTTTTATGTTGTCGGTGAGCGTGTGGATATGGTATAGTATATTTATATGCGGATATATATGGAAATTAGATAAAAGGTAATAAGTTGAGTATGAAGAAATTAACAGAAACACAGAAAAGTATTATAAAGTGGGCATTTGTGCTGGTGCTTCTCGGCTTGATCGTCTATGTGTTCCGGGATATGGCAGGACCGATCGCAAAGCAGCTTGTGAAGACAAGCCCTTGGATCGTCGTGCTGATCCTTGTGGCGACATTGCTGTATGGTGTGTTTGAGAGTACGATCACGATGTTATTTGCCAGACAGTATAATCCGACGTTTACATTCAGACAGGCGTTTGGAATGACATATTTTGTGTCATTTTACAGAACGGCGACACTTGGAAGCGGAGCGGGTGTGTCGGCTCTGGTTTACCTGAATGAGTATGGAGTGAAGACATCAGAAGCATTTGGTATGTATATGATTGAATATGCAGTGCACAAATTAAGCATCGGAATCATGGCGGTGATCCTGTATCTGCTGCATTTCCATTATATGAATGAAACCTTTGCGGAATATGAAGCATATATTGGAATTGGATTTGTGGCTACGGTTATTATTACGATATGTTTACTGTTGTTTGTATGTGCCGGATGGTTCCATCAGATCTTAAAGAAGCTGATGGATCTGGTGAATTACAAAGGACGATTTACAGAAAAGTTTGATAAAATCAAAGAACAGTGTGATATCATGGAAACGGAATCAAAGAAATTGCTGCGCCATTGGAAGCTGCTGCTTGGCGTTCTGCTGATCAACATTTGTAAATTTTCCTGCTGGTTTATGATTCCGTATATCGTACTGTACAAGAGCGGTGCATTTTCGCCGGATGTGGCATTGGCGATCACGACGGTATCAGTCATGCTGGCGGCAGTTATTCCTACGCCTGCAGGAATCGGTTCCAGTGAGTTTGTAATGATCGCAATGTTTGGTGCGATCGTGGGAAGTGCGAAAGCAGGAGCTATGGCACTGCTATACCGTTTTGCAACATTTGTATTTCCATGTGCACTGGGCGCGGCCTATGCAGCGAAGTTTGCAGTTATAAAACAGAGAAAGAATAAGAAGAAGGAAGTCTGACCCGTATGAAATGCGGGATGGATGGAAAAATATCCATCAGCTATATGCTCGATATGATATATGATGGACAGAAACAGGGTAAATACAGATATGAAAAAGTTGGTGGTGGGTATTCTTGCCCATGTTGATTCGGGAAAAACTACATTATCGGAAGCCATGTTATATACGGCAGGCAAGATCCGTAAGCTTGGACGGGTGGATCATAAGGATGCTTACCTGGATACGGATGCACAGGAGCGGGAGCGTGGGATCACGATATTTTCCAAGCAGGCGGTATTTACATATGATGGCATGGAGATCACACTGCTTGATACGCCGGGGCATGTTGATTTCTCGGCGGAAATGGAACGAACCTTACAGGTGCTTGACTATGCGATTCTTGTCATTAATGGCATGGACGGGGTACAGAGTCATACCGATACGTTATGGAAGCTGTTGAAGCGGTACGAGATCCCGACATTTATATTTGTAAATAAGATGGATATGGAAGGGACAGATAAAGATACTGTTTTCCAAAATATACGAAAAAAGCTGGATGGGGATTGCGTTGATTTCTCATCCGGGGACAGAGATGAACAGATCGCGATGGCAGACGAGAGACTGTTAGATACCTATCTGGATAGTGGTATGGTTGAGGTAGAGGATATCATCGAAGCAATTCTTGACAGAAAGATATTTCCTTGTTTCTGGGGATCGGCACTCAAACTCTCCGGTGTGCAGGAATTATTGGATGCGATGAATACCTATATGGTGATGCCTACATATAATGCAGAATTTGGCGGACGGATCTTCAAGATATCGAGAGATGCAAAAGGGGAACGTCTTACCTATATGAAGGTGACCGGAGGAAGCTTAAAGTGCAGAGAGCAGATCGAGGGAACCGAAGGAAAAGTCAATCAGATACGGATTTATTCCGGTGCGCGTTACGAGACAGTAGAGGAGGCTTCTGCCGGAACGGTATGTGCGGTCACCGGGCTTGGTGAGACATCCGCAGGTCAGGGCGTTGGATGTGAACAGGAAAATGTATTTGCCGGACTGGAACCTGTGTTATCCTATAAAGTCAGCTATCCGGAGGACAAGGATGCAGTTGTCGTGCTCCGGGATATCAGGCAGTTAGAGGAAGAAGAACCGGAGTTACATGTTGAATTTGCACAGGAGACCGGAGAGATCTTTGTGAAGGTTATGGGACAGGTGCAGCTTCAGGTGCTGACGCAGATTATAAAAGACAGATTTGGCTATCTCATATCATTTGGTATGGGAAGGATCATATATAAAGAGACACTTGCAGAACCGGTAATGGGAGTCGGACATTTTGAGCCGCTTCGTCACTATGCCGAAGTGCATTTGCTGATGGAACCGTTGGAGCCGGGAAGTGGCATGCAGTTTGATACGATATGCAGCGAGGATGTACTCGATAAGAACTGGCAGCGGCTGATCCTGACACATCTGGAAGAAAAGGAATACCGGGGCGTGCTGACAGGCGCACCGATCACGGATATGAAGATCACGGTGACTGCAGGACGGGCACATCAGAAGCACACAGAGGGCGGTGATTTCCGTCAGGCGACATATCGTGCAGTAAGGCAGGGGCTTATGATGGGAGAATGCAGGCTGTTAGAACCCGTGTATGCGTTCCGACTGGAGATTCCTACAGAGATGACCGGTCGGGCAATGAACGATATCACACGGATGCATGGACGATTCGCACAGCCGGAGATCGAGGGTGAAATGAGTATCCTGACAGGAACTGCACCGGTTGCTACGATGCAGGAGTATCAGCAGGATGTAACGGCATATACCAGAGGACAGGGTAAGTTATCCTGTACCTTGCAGGGATATGAGCCATGCCACAATGAAGATGAAGTGCTGGCGGCAAGTACCTATGATCCGGAGCTTGATATGGCAAATCCGGCATCATCGGTATTCTGTGCACATGGAGCCGGATATATCGTGGACTGGTACGATGTGTATGATATGATGCATGTAAAAGAAGATCCGGGATTTGCTCTTGCAGGAATGGAAGATGTCCTGCGGAATATAACGTCAGAGCCTACTGAGGCAGACGAAGATAACCGAAAACGGATGGCGCGCGAGCGGCAGGACGCAGGTGCTCCGGTGTATGATGAGAAAGAGTTAGAGGATATATTTGTCCGCACCTATGGTTCAAACAGCCGGGAAAATGCAGCTTATAATAAAGCAGGTTTCAATCGGCATAATAAGAGTGTATCGGAAGCGGACTGGTATGTGAAAAAGGCGGCAGAACATGGTAAAAGCAAAACTGCCGGTGCGCAGACACCGTCTGTCGGCTCAAAGACAGCGGATACCGGAATTGCCAGACCCGGAGCATACAGGAAGCAAAAGGGCGAGAAAGAATATCTGTTAGTTGATGGGTATAATGTGATATTTGCATGGGATGACCTGAAAGCACTGGCGGCGGTGAACATCGACAGTGCCAGAGATAAGCTGATCGATGTTATGTCGAATTATCAGGGCTATGTCGGCTGCGAGCTGATCCTCGTATTTGATGCGTATAAGGTGAAACAGAATCCGGGCAGCATCACAAAGCATGGAAATATCCATGTGGTCTATACGAAGGAAGCAGAGACTGCTGATATGTATATAGAAAAGACGACACATGAGCTTGGCAGAAAATATAAGGTGACGGTTGCCTCCTCAGATGGACTGGAACAGTTGATCATCATGGGGCAGGGCGCACTTCGGATGTCCTCCCGTGGGCTTCGGGAAGAAGTAGAACGTGTGAACCAGATTTTGAGAAATGATTATCTCAAATAAAACGGACATGTTTCTGGTATGATCCTGAAAAGATATTAGAGGGAATCGATTCCAAAACAGCTATATGTATGAAATTTGTTAAAAATAGAATGAAAAAGTGAGCATTCTTTTCACAAAATTATATTATATAGATAAAAATATTTGGAATGTTTAAATTAATTTGGAAAAAATAACCAAAGAAAACCATATATTCCTTGAAGTTAATAACAAAATCTGCTAAAGTGAATAGTATGAGCGTACGAATTCAGATGAGATATGGAGGAGGAAGTATGGGAAATAAATTATTTGTAAGACAGATGAAGAGAACCGTTGCCTGCGTTGCGGCAGCAGCTACTGTTTTCTCAATGAATCCGGCAGGACTTCCGTATGCAGGGGGACAGGCTGGGGCATTTGTTGTAGATGCAGCGACTGAGAGTACGGCAGTGGAGATCAGTACATATGAACAGTTTGCAGCTTTTGCAAAAGCGGTAAATGCAGGTACGGCAGAGGCATATGCAAGTGTAAAGTTGACAGCGGATATTACGATACCGGCAGGAACCACATGGACACCGATAGGTAGTGCAGCTAATCCATATACGGGAGTATTTGATGGGGATGGACATACAGTATCAGGACTTACGGCAAGTATAACGGCTGCAAAATATAGTCCTGAAGCTCCGTTTGGTTTATTTGGAAAGACACAGGGAGCAACGATCAAGAATCTGAAGATGAGTGATACGTCACTTACTGGAGCGTCATATGCGGGCATTGGTATTTTATGCGGTCTGGCTGAGAAGACCGAGATCAGCGGATGTACGATTGATAGCAGTTGTTCAATCGTAAGTGATGGTGCATTGATTGGTGGTCTGGCATGTATGCTTACAGGAAGTACGGTTAAGGATTGTGTGGTTGCTGCGGACATTCAGTTGAATGGACAGGCACCGTCTGGTGGTTATGTTTATCAGGCAAATGGTTCCCAAATTATTAACAGTGTGTTTAAGGGAACGATCAAGGGCACTGGTGCAATTGTATATACGGGTGGATTTGTTGGAATTAATAATGGTCTGATTGCAAACTGTATCTACTCAGGTTCAATGACTGCGGTTGCTTTTACAACCTGTAGTGCTTTTGCAGGAGAGGCATCGAATTCAGGAGCGATAGTTAACTGTTTCGCAAATGGTAAGTTTTCATTAACGGATGGTTCAACAGGTACTGCAACAGGTATTTTCAGAGGAAGTGGAAATGATAATAAAGTTGCAAACTGTATTGCAAATACTGCTATGGAACCGATGAATCTGATAGGCGTAGCAGGCAATGTTACCGATTGCGTATTCATGGAGCCATCAGAGATCGCAGCCGGTAATGCTTCTTACAAATTGAATGGATATGCAGCTTCTTTGGAAGATGTTGAGAAGGAAGAATACCATGCATCCGAATGGAAATCTTTTGTAGAAACAGACAATGGTTCATTGACATTCAGTTCAGAAACCAAGGTTACAAGAAAAGTAACATTTTATGATACAGACAATAATGTGATCAGCGGCGGTTCAAACTTCATGGAGGAGGGCGCAAAGCTCGTATATCCGGAGGCAGCAGATCCTTCCTATATTGCATGGGTAGACAGCAAGGGAAGAATATATGATAAGAATTCAGTTGTTGGTTCTGAGGATCTGGAGCTGTATCCATTGACAGAAGGTTATGTGGATTCACTGTTGAATATAAAACAGGTATCGATCACACTGGATAGTGATATTTCTCTGGTATATCTGGTAGATCCGGCTGTTCTGGAACGTTATCAGAATGCGACAATTGTGTACCGGGATGCATCCGGAACAGTACAGGGAGCATCGGGCTTGTCAAAAGAACTTACAAAGACTGTAAATGGCAAGACATATCTGTATGGAGAGTTTACAGGAATTGCAGCAAAGGAAATGACGAAAGATATAACAGCAACGCTTGAAGGTACCAGTGATGGTGGAATGACAAATTGCTACAGCAAGGCTTATACAACCAGTGTTGCTGATTATGCAAAACGGCTGATCGCAATGGATGGCACAAGTAAAGTATTAAAGACACTGTTGGTTGATCTGGTAAACTATGGTGCATCCGCTCAGACCTATTTTGGATATAACACTTCAGATCTGGCAAATGCAGATTTTGATGATTATCAGACCTATGCGAGTGCAAAACATTCATTAACAGGATTTACAAATTCCGGAAGCTCAGTTACAAATTCCGGTAATGTAAAGATCAGTGGACGAACATTGGTGCTTGAGAACCGTGTTGGTATTGCGGTGATCATTGATACATCTGAATATGAAGGGAATATTGCTGATATTACGATCAATGTCAACGGAACAGGAGTTTCAGATGTTATAGCAGGTCAGGATCTAAAGCCATATGGCACAAACAAATATTATGGTGTTACATATGAGATCCTTCCGACAAAGATGGATGAAACTTATACATTTACAGTTCAGGTAAATGGTGAAGCGTCAGCACGTATGACCTATGGTATATCTGCTTATGCCTATAATATGAGAAACAACAGCAACACAAAGCTGGTTGCATTACTGCAGGATATCATGGAATACGGTAATTCCGCATTAAACTACTGGCTTGCAAACTAAGGAAGATAAGATATTAATATAAAGATATAGGAAATATAAGGAGGGTTTTAAAACATGAAAAAGCAGTATGAATCACCGGTTATGGAGATCGTAGAATTTGAGGCAGAGGATATTATTACAACTTCAAGTAATATGCTTCCAACAGATCCAGCAAGCCAGATGTTGGAATAAAAAAAGCTAAATGTATAACACACAAAATATAGTCACAATATGAAATTGTTTATTATAATATAACAGTTAACACAATAAAATACGGGGGCAGGGAAGTCTTGTACCAAAACCTGCCTCCGTATTTTGTTCATTTGTTATGGTAACGAGGGAAAACGCAGCATAAGACAGGCAGAAGTTAGAACAGCTTGAGAAATTGTTATTTATAAAGAGGATATACAATGCAGAAATACATAATGGCGCTGGATCAGGGTACGACCAGTTCAAGAGCAATTTTATTTGGAAAAAATGGAGAGATGGCTGCTGTATCACAGAAGGAATTTACACAGTATTTTCCGGAAAATGGCTGGGTAGAGCAGGATCCGAAGGAAATATGGGCATCTCAGATGAGCGTAATGATGGAAGCAAGAGAGACACTTGGTATTCCAGTAGAAGAGATTGCAGCGATCGGAATTACGAATCAGAGAGAGACAACGATTGTCTGGAATAAAGAAACAGGAGAACCGATTTATCCGGCTATTGTATGGCAGTGCAGAAGAACCGCTGACCGGATCGATGCATTAAAGGCAGAAGGGTATGATACTGTGATCCGGGAAAAGACCGGACTGATCGCAGATCCGTATTTTTCCGCTACGAAGATCGAGTGGATCCTCGATCATGTTGACGGAGCAAGAGAGATGGCAGAGCAGGGCAAGCTGTATTTCGGTACAGTGGACACCTGGCTGATCTATAAGCTTACCGGCGGCAGGGTTCATGCAACGGATTATACAAATGCATCCAGAACGATGCTGTTTAATATTCACACATTAGAGTGGGATAAGGAATTGCTGGAGAAATTCCGGATACCGGAAAGTATGCTGCCGGAGGTGCATAATTCCAGTGAGATCTATGGATACACGGATGAACGGTTATTCGGCGGTTCGATACCGGTTGCAGGTGTTGCCGGAGATCAGCAGGCAGCTTTATTTGGACAGTGCTGTTTTGAACCGGGAGATACGAAGAACACATATGGTACCGGCTGTTTCCTGTTGATGAATACGGGAGACAAGGCTGTTTATTCCGAACATGGACTGCTTACTACGATAGCGATCGGACTGAACGGCAAGGTACAGTATGCACTGGAGGGCAGCGTATTTGTCGCAGGAGCGGCGATCAAATGGCTGCGCGATGAAATGAAGCTGATCGAGAAAGCCAGTGATACAGAGAGAATAGCATTATCCGTTAAGGACAGCAATGGTGTCTATGTGGTTCCGGCATTTACAGGACTTGGCGCACCATATTGGGATGCATATGCCAGAGGTGCGATCCTGGGACTGACCAGAGGCACCACAAGGGAACATATTGTCCGGGCGACCGTGGAATCACTGGCATATGAAACCTACGATGTGTTAAAGGCAATGGAGAATGATTCCGGCATGGAGCTGAAACGGCTGCGTGTAGATGGCGGTGCGAGTGCAAATAATTTCCTGATGCAGTTCCAGGCTGACCTGTTAGCAGGGGAAATTGTGCGCCCGGTCGTAACAGAAACGACAGCACTTGGTGCGGCATATCTGGCAGGACTGGCTGTTGGATATTATGACAGTATAGAAGAGATAAAGCAGAACTGGCAGGTGGAGCGGACATTTGAGCCTCAGATCGATGAAGAGATGCGGAGAATGCTGCTTTCCGGCTGGAAAACAGCAGTAAAGCGCGTGCTTTTATAAAATCAGAATTTAGTAGATAAAATTTGCGAGCTGTTTTCAGATGAACAGAAAATAGTTACAAATAGCAGGAGATAAAAATATGACAGATAAGATCAAGACAATACTGGAACAAATGACAATAGAAGAAAAGGCTGACATGGTATGCGGTGCAAGTAATTTCTGCACAGCGGATGCTTCCAGATATGGGGTGCCTGCGATCCGTATGCTGGATGGAGGAACCGGGATCAATTATGAACAGTTGATCGCAGATCTGATCCTTTCCTGGCGTACAAATCCGCGCGATGAGGAAGAAGCATGGCTGATGAAGGATTTTAGTGCAACAGAAGAAAGAAATGTTATATTTGACTATTTCCGTCCGGACAAGCTGACAGAAAAAGAGACAAAGGTCTGGAAAAAAGTCCGGGAATATCTGAAGGAACAATTTATAAAGAATACAACCAATAATGATACGACGCTTGCATTTGTTGAAATGGCAGGCGATGCGGCGGCTGATATTATGTCTCCGGCATGTTTGCCGTGTGGCATGATGCTGGGAGCAACCTTTAACCCCGATGTTGTCAATCAGACAGGACATGCACTTGGAAGAGAAGCGAGAGCATATGGTGTGAGCATGCTTCTTGGAACTCCGAATATCAATATCCACAGAGATCCACTGGGCGGAAGACTGTTTGAGGGATTCTCTGAGGATCCGTGTCTGGTAGCGAAGCTTGCTCCGGAATATGTAAAGGGTGTGCAGGCGGAAGGCGTTGCAGCAAATATCAAGCATTTTGCTGCCAATAATCAGGAGAAGAACCGTCAGGGAATAAATGAAACGATATCAGAACGGGCATTGCAGGAGATTTATTTTCCTGGTTTCCGTGCCTGTGTAGAGCAGGCGCAGCCTGCGACAGTTATGGCAGCCTATAATAAGATCAATGGAACAGCCTGCACTGCAAATGAATGGCTGTTAGACGGTATTCTGCGTAAATACTGGGGCTTTGAAGGTATGGTCGTATCAGACTGGGGGGCAGTATATGATCCGATCGCAGCGTTAAAGGCAGGCAATGATCTGAATATGCCGGGAATCACAGCAGATCCGGAGAAGGTTGTTCAGGCAGTAGAAGCCGGGGAGCTGACAGAAGAGGAGCTTGACCGGAATGTGGCGAGAGTGCTGGAGCTGATGGACACCTATGGTTCACCGGAATGCTATGATATGTCAGCACAGTATATTATGGATATGTCGAAGCAGGCAGCATATAAGGCAGCCTGTGAGGGAATTGTATTATTGAAAAATGAAAATGGAATCTTCCCGATCCGGTCGAAAGGAAAGGCGGGCAATGATTCTGTATTTGAAACTGTATCAGACGAGGAGGTAATGTCCGGGGTTGTTCTGTGCGGAAGCGGAGCTATCCGTTTATATGACTGTGGTACCGGAAGTGCAGGTATTACGACAGATAAGGACAGCAGCATCTACGAGGGGCTGATCCAGAATGGTGTCGAGGTGAGTATCGGAATACCGGCAGCAGGGAAGCGTGCAGGCATTTCCACTTATATCTGCGTTGCCAGAATACCGGGCATGGAAGGAAATGACCGGAAGAATATGAAGCTGTCCGCCGAGGATGCACAGATTTTGAATCAGATGTTAGATCTGAAACGGGAAAATCCACTTGTGAAGCTGGGACTTATCTTAAATGTAAGCGGGCCGGTCAATCTGGCACTTTGGGAGCATGAGTTAGATGGCATCTTCTGTATGTTCTTACCGGGTATGGAAGGTGGACATGCAATGGCAGATATCTTAATCGGCAGAGTGAATCCATCCGGAAAGCTGCCGCTGACATTCCCAAAGAAATATCAGGATACACCGACGTATCTGAATTTCCCGGGTGACGGATATCAGGTCAATTATGGAGAAGGTATCTATGTCGGATACAGATATTATGATAAGAAGATGGTAGAGCCGTTGTATCCATTTGGACATGGATTATCCTACAGTCATTTTGAGATCAGCAATGAGCGTGCAATCGGAGAGCAGTCTCCGGTAGAGATCATTTATCCGGATGGCAAAGTAGATAATAAGAAAATGCCGGTATTTACGGATTCGATCAAGATCGCTGTGGATGTGATCAATCAGGGACCGGAAGAATTCTCTGAAGGTATGGAAGTTGTTCAGCTCTATATCAGTGATCCGTATGCATCCATCTCAAAGCCTGTAAAGGAATTGAAAGCGTTTAAGAAGATCCGGCTGGCATATGGCGAACAGGAGAAGGTCAGCTTTACTCTGAAAAAAGACGACTTTGCTTCATTTGACAGTGACCTGCATCAGTGGGTAGCGGAAGAAGGTATCTATAATATCCTGATCGGAAACAGCTCACGAAATATCGTGTGCAGCATGCCTGTCTATCTGGATGCAAAGACGGAGTACAGCTACAGTATCGAGACACCGATCAAGGTGCTGTATGAGAATTCTGTGACGAAAGCGCATATGAATCATCTGTGGCTCAGACTGGGACTTGATCCGGCGGATATTGACAATAAATACGAATATGAGCCTCACACCAGACTGATCGATCTGGTTCATCTGAAATGTGAGAATCCGGAGCAGGAAGCACTGGATGAATTCGGACTTCGGGTTGGAAGCCTGAAGCGGGCATAAAGAAACGAAAAAAAGCCATTTCCAACATATATTCATGGATTTAAATGTATGGTATGGAGATGGCTTTTTTATTTGAAAAAATTCGAATTTTGATACCTACAATTCTTTAACACCTAACTGGTATTATAAAGTGTTACGATAAAATCCGCAATGCCTTGATTTTACTACAGTTTTGGCAAGTGAGCTTTCCCTTAGACTTTCCCTTATGTTATATCCTTTTCCCTTGTGTTACGACACCTCATAAGGGCAAAAACAAGGGAAGCAAAATCCGGTAACAGCTAATAACATTATATAAATCACATAATCGGCTGGAACTGGTCAAGATGCTTCTACAACTGAAACAGATAAGAGAAAGGACTTTGCAATATGAATATCGTTCATGCAGAATATAATAAATATCACAACATCATAGACATCAATTATTACAATGGCTACATACTTCGGATTGACTGTGGCAAGGCAGAAGATGGATTGATTACTACTCCTAACTCTCAACGAATGTTGGATGCACTGGCGATTGACAATCCACTAGAATATGCCCGTTTGTATCTTGATTCAGAAATGCAAGATTGGGTGAATGCGATGAATATGGAATGGTATAGCACTTGATAAAAGAACATAAAAATGAGAAGAAATCTGTCAAAAGTATTTCTATAAAATACGATATTTCTTTAGCCCTTCCATAAATAATGAAATAGAGCCGATAACTCACAATCGAAATAACGAGTGATTCATCGGCTCTATATTTTATGGTTATGGATATCATGAGTATCGCTTTATATGCAATTGCTATTTTGTTAATTCCCAATATTTATGACCCATAAAGAAGATTGTTAATTCGTTTTGATCTACTTCTATCTCAAAATTCACGCTATTATCTCTCTGTTCCACAAAAATCATATTTGAGGAAGATATGCTATATAATGCATTGCCACAGGTAATACCCAATTCGGGCATATCTTTGTTTACAACAAGTCCTCCATTTTCTTGAAAGGTAAACACTTCCTCTGCATTTGCATTCTTCCATGTACCAATAATATTTTTTTTATTCTGAATGTGCTTTATTTTTCCAACACATACAACGATAAGTATAGCTACACTTACAATTAAAGCAATGCCTACAACACTCTTTGCCAATTTCTTTTTATTCAATTTCTATTATCTCCATTTTTAGTTTCTTTAAGATTGAATGATTCCATATTGCTTAATTCAGTATCTCCATGAATTTCTAACATTGATACGCTTCTCACAGGAAATAGAATAGGAGAGATTCATTCATAAATAATTAAATCATTCATACTTACCTGAATTTGTAATGTTTTTCCATATTTTCTCATAATTATCTACTATAGTTTTTTCTGAGGTCAAAAATGCAAACATAGATATACTTGAATAGAGAGTTTCCGCCGAATCAAAAACCACACAACTTTCATCATGAGTTAGATTTCTCTTTGAATATATTTCCGATACAGGCATAAATGAATTTTCTTCCTCTTTGGTGTATTTATACCCATCAATACATCCTAGATTTTTTAAAAATATTAAATAAGTATCTTCGGTCTTCAGATATTGCCATCCGTTAGTGTAAAATTCTTCACCTCTAACAAATGATACAGGTTCTATAATGTAAATACAGTCACCTACTGAAAGATTAGCAGAATTATCCTTATAGATTTCCTCTATTTTTACCATTGTTTTTGTTGATCGTAAACTCATTTCACGAGAATTTGTTACAGTTATACGAGCTATTAAAGAAGAATCTTTTTCCATATCATCCAATGAGTAATTACTTTCATTGTTAAAGTAAGAAGTTTTCTGCCCTCCTGTATAGAAAATTTCCATAGCTGTATTTTCTGATAAAGCAATATCAGGATCATGAACCCCTGTAGTTGTTTTTATCCCAGTCTTTCCATAGAATAAGGCTGTCACCATACAAATGATTACAACACAGATAGTTAATACAAATTTCTTCATTACATCAACTCCTTAATTTTACCAAATTCCATGCATATCTTCTCATCCGCTAATATTTCAATATCTTCTTTATTATGGCTTGTCAGTATAGTAATGGTATCATTCTTTTTTTCTTCCAATATACGTTCACGAAATAAATCAATGCTATGCTGATCCAATGCGTTAGTTGGCTCATCCAAAAGCAAAATTTTTGGATGTTCCATCAGTGCTTGACAAAGAGCTAGTTTTTGACGCATTCCTAATGAATATTTATTTACTTTTTTCTTTGATTTGGGATCAAGACCAAAGTATATCATTATTTCATATATTTCTTCATCTGATACAATTCCTTTTATATTGGAAAGCATTTTCAAATTTTCAAATCCTGAATACATACTCCAAAAAGAAATATTTTCAATAACAGCTCCTAAATCTGGTAAAACATCCATATCTTTATGTAATGCCTTGTGATTATATTTTATGTATCCTTTGTCTGTATTTATAAAACCTGCAATGGCTCTGAGTAGCATTGTTTTACCTGAACCATTTTTACCATATATTCCATATATTTTACCAGATTCAAATGTATAACTGATATCATCAAGCACTTTTTCACCTTTAATTGACTTTGAAATAGATTTTACATATAAATTCATGGATATCATTCACCTCACAATATTTGTTTTTTTTCGCAAAGAAATTTACCTATCCACACCAAAACAGCGGATGATATAACTGAAATGAGACAGCTTGACTTAAAATTCAATAAATCTATATTGCTTGTAGTCCATTCGTAATTTTCTTCGACATAATATATAATAAGCTTGTTATGCCAATTAAATAAAGGAATATGTAGCAAGGAATAATGCCAAATTTTCCATATAACATTTCCCATTGAAAAATAAAATCCACACACCATTACTGGAATAAAAAATACAATAAATGCAACGATGTATCCTATAATTGAATCTTTCCAAAATGAAAACAAATAACTAATCATTTGCAAATGAAAAATCTCTATCAATAGCATAAAAATAACTTTGAAATCTTCTAAGCCATTAGAGGTATGCTCTACAAAAAGAAAAAACAAATAATCGGAAACAACTACAATACAGTCACGTAATATCATTTTTATTAATATATCCTTATAAATTATGTGTTTTTTCCCATAACGAGGAAGTAGAATTACCATGTTATCATTTGCATCATTAAATAAGTCCATTGTAAGATAACAAATCTCAAGGATAAACAAAATCGCAAAAAATGATAAAGATATAAGGTCAAACGAATGATCTATTAGTATTCCCCCAAAATATATTTGTGAACGTACTCCTTCTGTTATTGTAACCAGACTATTATGAAACCCCAAGTACACATTAGCATAAAAATATCTAATTACAAATGTTATAAGTGATACTAGTAAGCATTTTCCAACATTAACATTCAAAATTTTTTTCTTATATAACTTCATAATTTTTTATTTTTCTCTGTATAATGCCAATACTTAATCCAAAAATAAGCAATATCAGAACAATTTCTCCTATTATATTTCCATGAACATTAGGCATAATATAACCTTGTATAGAGAATTCATTTAGCCCAAAGACAGAAACAATCAAATTAAAAACAATATAGAATATAAACAAAGCACCAGGTATCTTTGCGAAATATAGAACTTTCATTTTGTTATAATATGAAAGAGCATAAGCTAAGATAGCTAATCCCGAGCCAAAAATTCCGTAATTAAAAATGTATATTAGATTATATAAAGTTGGATGTTGCAATCTCACCATATCAAGAAAATTGTCAGCGTTATATGATACCAAACCTATAGCGTAATCAGGTTCTCCCCAAGCACTGTCATATCCATGTATTGGATATGTCAAGTGGCATAATAATAAATTTATGAGCATTGGTATTGTTATTGTCAAAAAGGTTACAATCAGAATGCCAAATAATTTTCCTGCTAAATATTTCTTTTTCCCGATTCTTTGAATAAGTAGGATTGAACTATTGCTTTTTTCTTCTCTTATTAAGGAAAGTGATGCAATAATTGTTGCATAAACAGGCAATAACAGATACATTATATATGGAATATATGCCGCTTCAGTGCCCTGTAATACGAAATTTTCATTTGCTGAACGAATAAATTGATAACTTTTTCCTATATCATTTTTTACACATAAAATATACGAAGCAATATTTAAAATCATTAGAGCAATAAAAACAACTTTATATTCTGCACGATCAATACAATGTTTGATTTCTATAAGAACCATTTTTTTCATAATCTTTACCAAAAGGGCATAAACCCACGAAGAGGTTTATGCCCATCCCTTCTGTTATCTAAAATCTACATTTCCACTTACAAATGCAGTTGATAATTGAGATTGATAATTTTCCATTCCCATACCGACCTGTGTGTTAGTAGAATTATAACCGCTCTTGGTAAAGATTAAATTACAAGATCCTGTTCCAACACCCTGCTTATACTTATTAGATATTTTACTCTTGCTGTTATTGACAGCCCAGAAATTTGCGTAAGAGGTATTGGTAATTGCTGTTACCTCATTTGTGATGTAATCATCGGATGTTGTTTTTGCATGCATAGAGGTAAAGTTATTAGTCTTATTCAGTTTAAGTGCATAAGCGGTGTAAGATGCCGCCTGAGAATATGCTGCTGAAGAAAGAAATACACATCCTGCACAAAACAAACCAATACCTACTTTTGCAATCTTCTGTTTTAAACTTTTTAACATCATAGTCAATTCCTCCCAATCTTATTTTTTTAACTGCGTTGGTACTTTTGGTTCATACAACAAACCACGGCACAATGAATTTGCATTACTTCGAGCAATAGCAGTCACTGCCTGAAGTACGAGACGGGCACTTTTCTGGGGTGCCTTGTTTACTTGCTTATTGTCCATCGTTTTCACCCCCCCCTCCTTAATTGTCTGACAATTACAGACAACTTTATTTGTTTACCATGGTATGTGCTTAATATAACAGAGTATTTAATTTTTTCAATCCCTCTATGCACGAATGGTAGCCCAACATGCACGAACTGTTCTACATATAGGTATAAAACCGAAAAGATGGCAGATAGGTTAAGCACCTACCTGCCATCTTTAATCTATATATTTCAGAAATAATGATTAATTATTGTCAGTCTCATATATAGATTTATAACGCTCTCGATCAACTGGAATAATCTCATTATCATTAGCATCTTTATATGTAATAAACTCATCGTATTCTGTAACTGATTTTTCCTCTGAGACAGAATTAATAGAATACATATTCGAATCGTTACACATTACATTTGAATTTGGACCAGAAATTAGTAACGAACCATCCTCTTGTGCATATGCCAAAAAGATATAAATGGAATTTTCGGAAGGCAGTGAATCATTCTCAAACAGATAAATAGCATCTTGTTTTTCTGAAATTCCGCCTTGTTTAACAATAGGAATAGGTTTATCTGTAATAAGTTCACCTTTTATATTTTCGAGAACCTGAATAGTATAATTAGTGTAAGGCGAACCGACCTCCTTAGGATTTCCTTTTTCATCTTCAGTCGTTATAACATTTCGATACTCGGTTCCATCGCAACTGACAACCTTTGCTACAAATACGTAATCACAGATACCAACAGCTTCGCGAATGTTATCAGTATCATATACAAAAGATGCGTGCATCTGGTGGATTGGCAAGTTAGATACATTTGTATTCAGTTGACTTGCATTATTTTTGGATGCACATCCTGTAAAAAACATTCCTACGATAAGAACAATAGACAAAATACCATAGATACTTGATTTTTTCATAGCGTTCTCCCTCCCCTAATAATTATTATATGCGGCATCATATGAATCTTTATCATTTTGAGATAATGCCTGCGTACTAGTATGTCCCGTAATTGCTGCATCCATAACATCTGTTGAAGTACTGTGATCCAACCCTAATGCATGTCCCAATTCATGTGTCGCTACATTCTGTTTTTTACTATTACTATAACCGCTCATATAATAGGTATTGAGTTCAATTTTACCACTAGAATATGTCATGCCTGCCCATCCATTCGAAGCATTGACATCGCTTACGTATACATCTTCTACAACAAAAGCACTGTCTTTTCTGATTACTCCAGATTTATATGCATTCCATGTGGCAGCCCCAGTGTTAATATAACTCATGTAAGTGCTGTTTCCGTCATAGTCTAGATGTTTGCCAGAATCAACAAGATCCCATGTTTGTACATAAGCTTGTGCAAATGCCGTAATAGGAAATAGCATTGCTATAGCCATTAAAGTTATAATGCTATACAATAAATGATTTTTTAAAACAGATTTTTTAAAATGCATACTCCTTCACTCCTTTTCAATCATGTAACAACGGTTATCTTCAATTATTCTTAAAGGTTATCTTTATGAAAATTGAAACGCAACACATACTAGTACACATTATATATCCTGTTAATATTCCTAAAGTACGACATCTTATCATCTCCACTCCATATTATAGATTCTCAGAATACTTAAGATGTAGTAGTATACCTTGAATATAACAAAATCTTTATACTTTTCAATACCTCTATGCATGAATGGTAGCTCACTATGCACAAACGGTAGCATATTATGTTGTGTACCTACTTTATTGATGATAAAATATGACGGAGAATGATTAAAGGAAGTGGTAGCTATGCTATATATTGACTCAATATGGGAATATATTGTTAATTTCTTAGAACTGGCATTGTTTATAATATTTATCCATAAAAAATTGCGTATTCGAGCAAATTATAAACATCAAGCAGTTTTGATGTTTCTTTTCGTATCATTTCAGTTTGCTGTGTTATGCACGCTGAATAAAATGGGAATATCATCCTACAGCACTTTGATGTCATCTTGTGTTTTGGACATTGGATATGCAGTATTGTTCTATCGTGATAGTATAATTCGCCGTATCTTTTGGGGCTTTTCGTATTCCATCATTTGCTTAGTTGCAGAACAGATTTCGTTCTTTATTCCCGTTACTCTTTATAAAGGAGCGTCTCTGGAGCTATTATTAGGTGGAACATTACGGAAGCCATATACCATGTTATATTTGGCAATGATAGCTGTTTTTGTCTTGTTATTTCATTCTATTGGAAACAAAGACATATCTCTTTCACCGTTCCAAAAAGTTGCATATATTTTCATCGCAATTTCTGGACTTGCAATCGGGCACTACATATTAAGGCTGACTTTGGAATCTGTTGATAAATTTGGTGATTCATCCTTTTCAGCTAGGCTATCATTGGTTGACTTGTTTTTTATTATTTTATTTTTAGTATTGATGCTATACATATACCAGCTAGGTTATTCAAAAGAAGAAAACATACGATTACTGGAAGAACAAAAGATTTATGAGCTGGAAAGGACTGAGTTCAATAGCTTATCTGAGACAACTGAACGATTACGAAAAATGAAACATGATATGCAGATTTATGTGGATGCAATCAACGTATTAGCAAAAGACAAGAAATGGGATGAACTTATAGCATATACAGAGCAATACCATAACACTCTTGCAACTACGCAAAGTGCCATAGCAACGGGAAATATTGCTATTGACTGCATACTTACCGCAAAACTTGATTATGCTGAAAAACACGGAATTAAGACAGAATATTCTATTATGGCTCCTGAAAATTTTCCGCTTGATTCTGTTGAGCTTTCATCCATACTTGGAAATATATGGAATAATTCCATTGAAGCAGGAGAAAGACTTATAATCTCTGATCCAACCGAGCATCCATACATTTATTTTTATATTAAACCTTACCAGAATATGATACTGATTCACATTGAAAATAATTATGATGGTGTGATAAAAGGTAGCATTGATGGAGACATTTTGAGTGTTAAACAAGGAAAAGAACATGGACTTGGGATAAGACGAGTAAAAGAGCTTGTAGAAAAGGCAGATGGCGTATTGCAGATTACATCTGATAACAAAATTTTTTCCGTACATATTATGATACCGGATAAGGAGAATAACAAACTACTATGAAAATGAAAATAACCATACTTGAAGATTCTGTGATCGAATCAGAACGGCTGAAAAATGGAATAAGAAAATACGGGCAGCAATATGATTGGGATATTGAAATTGACGAATACGAATCGGGCGAAGAATATTTTTCAAAAAATTCTGAAGGCACAACTATACAGGCTTCAGCATTTTTCCTTGACATACAAATGGGGCAAATGAATGGAATTGAGGTTGCTAAACGCCTTCGTGAATCTGGTTATCAAGGTATTATTGTATTTTTAACAGCTTTTAGAGAATATGTATTCCGAGGATATGAAGTCAGAGCTTTAAACTACTTGCTAAAACCCGTCAAGGAAAATACTCTTTTTCTGTGTTTGGATGAAATCGCGAAGGAGTTATCTAATAATACCTACATATACCGAAACAAGCAGGAAATTGTAAGTATTCCCTATGCAGATATATTGACATTTTCGAGCAGATTACATTATGTGGATATATTGACCGTAGACGGCAAATGCTATGAACAAATGTCTACCCTAAATAAGATTATTGTCCATTTGCCAAGTGAATTTATCCGAACCCATCGTTCTTATATTGTAAATATGGCACATATCTATCGTATTACATCAGGAACGATTGAATTGTCAAATCATCTAACTACACAAATCGCACGTTCTTATTCCAAAGACGTGATAAGTGCTTTTGCCAAATATACAACAAGATTTGATACAAGCGGGGATTTTGAATGATTACGAAGTGGGCTACATCTATTGCTAATAAGTTAGCAGAACTATCCGGGGAGGATGTTTCTGCGGATCAATTAGAAATATACATATATGGCTTAGAATGTTTTTTGAATACTTTTATAACCATAGTGTTATTGTTCGTATGGGGAGTTTTATCACATACACTCGGCTATACCCTAATTTGGGTAATTACCTTTTCATTGTTACGACATTATACCGGAGGTGCCCATGCTCCAACGCAGTTAACATGTATCTTAGGCAGCTTTTTTCTCGGTTGTCTTGATAAGTGGGCTATAATCTATTTAAAGCCAACTGTACTAGGATATTTGATACTTGTCCTTATGTGTATATTATTTGCACCTATAAGTAACCATAAAATATGTTTAACCACCAAACAAAAATGGATACATAAACTTATTTCTGTGATAATTGTTAGCATTGGATTTCTGCTGTTTTATAAAATTGGAAACACGAAGATGAATACCACATTGTTTTATTCCTTTTTCTGCGTAATCATTCTTATGATAGTCGAAACAATTAAAAATCTAATGAGACACTTTAAATAGCAGGATGACTTTTCATAAATATTCAAAAAAGATAAAGAATTTGATGGTCTTTATCTTTTTTGAATTTAATTAGATTATCTAGCTCCTCTGTCTGATGGCGAACGATAGTTAAAATCTCTGTCCTGTTCCCGTTTCTGAACTTCTGCCTGTTTTTCTGCCAGCTTTCGATGGATTGAGTTTTCTCCATACTTGGAGTTCCATTCCTTGTTTGCTTTGACATAGGATTCATACTCGGACTTGCCTTGTTTATAGACTTGCAGGAACGCATCTACCGTTGGATATTTGTAATCCTGCACGATATGGGATAATCCCTGCTTCATAATCTTAATCGTTTCTGCGTATTTGTTAGACTGTGCCTGCAATTCCTTTCGTTTCTTTCCTTGGAATAATCCTGTACAGTTCTTCAAATCCTCGTCAATAAGGTCTTTTTTCACTTCCTGCGTATGAATGGCTCTGTTTTGTCGTTTAAGTTTCTCCATAATCTCTTCAAGTCGCATCTCATAATCGTGTGCCAGCTCAGACATTCTTGGTCTTGGCGGAATAACGGTCTTTTCTGCGGTAGTAGTAGCAGGTGCTTTGAATGGTTGGGTCACAGCAGGAATTGTCTGATTGTCTGTCTGTGTAACGGATGGAGCTGGTTGTTTCTCTTGTTTTTCATTTCTTCGCTCCATAAGGTCGGAGATTCTGGCTTTCTGTTGTTCCTGTTTCTGTATCAGCAACTTTATGAGTTCTTTTAACAGCTCGATTGCCCGAAAGATAATCATAAACAAAAGCTCCGGATGATTGCCATACTTGTGAATGGATTCCTTAATCGGAGTTGAAATCTGTTCCTGCTTTACCTTTAAGATTTCCTTTCGCTCCATCCCCGATACCAAAGCGTGATCCACAGTACGATTCCAGTCCTGTATGACCTTATTATTGAGTGTAATCTTATCTGCCTTTGGATTGTTCTTACCGATTTTCTTAGTGGCAAGATAGACATCCCCACGCTTGAATGCAGACAGCTTTTCTTTCTCATCTTTGACAAGTCCGTTGATGACATCGGTATAAAATACCTTGACCTCATCTAAGAAATGTTCCTGCTTAAAGCGAGCGTCCTTGATGGTAAACATCTGTCTTTCGTAGACCTCACCTTTCTTGATCACCTTACACCTTTTACGGATAGTTCCATTCTCGTCTAGGATTTCTTTCTTGGTACGAACATGATTACCTTTCTCATCATAGAACATATTTCTGGTGGCAATCTTTTCTATCGGTTCGTCAAGATAATTTCGTTCTGCAAAGATAAGATGGATATGATAATTCGTCTTTCGTTTGTTATGATGGAGTGCTGCAATACAATCAACACCATACCGACTTTTGAATTTATCCGTCATATATTTTAATAGTCCGTCTGGCGGATAATCCACAAAGGATTCCGGCAGGGCAATGATAAATTCTCTTGCTTCGATACATTTTCCCTCTGTACCGCTTTTCTTAAATTCTGCCTGATTGCACTTGGCAAGTTCTGTCCAAAATTTTCGGTCTGTGGTTTCATATACCGCATAGAGATTTTCCTGTTTTTTGTCACTGGAGATATAATAGATTCTTCCACGAACATTATGGAGCTTTGACATCTGCACAAATGAATTTCTTGGCATAGCGATTTCCTCCTTTCCCAGTTTTGATTTTGGAAAAGAGGACAGATAAGATAGATGAGATGTGAGTAGTAAACTTTCCCTGTGAGCGAGTGCATAGGCACTCGTCTTGCGAACACATCCGCCTTGTGGCGGCTAAGCCTCGCAGAGCGAAATACACAGAGTACAAAACGAAGTTTTGTGCGATGGGTGTATTTCGCTCTCAAACGCCGAGGGCTTGCTTATGAAGTTCACTTTTAGCTGTAACTGTTCCCTCAGCACCTAATTTTGTGCCTTTAATGGCACACTTTTTATGTGCCGTATCCGGCACTCCCTTTTCTTAACAGAAATGCTAGAAGATTGCTATGAAAATCAGCGAAACAATAGACGAATCCGTTAGCACTTTTGCCTTAACAATAGCATTGTTCTATTATTCAGACTTTTTAGCAAAAACCGTAGAAACAGTAGAAGTCTGCTATTAAAATCGAAAAAACAATAGCACGATTCGTTAGCATTTTTGCCCTGACAATAGCATTGTGTTACTTCGCTTACTTTTAAACTGTGTCTGGCAAGGAAGTGGTAGTAAAAGTTCCTATTAAATTTCATTTTTAATAGTGCATTGTTTTATTACATTTTGATTTTAATAGAGCTTTTTACTATTAACTCTTTGAAAATGTACCCCATAGATTGGACACTCAAAATCATAGTAGCGTACACTTTTTGTCATAGGTCGGACAGCTTTTTTCATAGCTACACTTGGTATGACTTCTCACAGCACTTTTTGTAAGTTGGGTGGACTTGTCCTACCAGTCGGCTTCACTTGGGTGGATGGTTGCACCCACTTCATTTTCTGGCTTGGGTGGACTATTCATAACACCTTTTGCATCTTGGGTGGACTTGTCCTACCAACAAGCTATAACTGGGTGGACGATTGCACCCATTCACATCCATCTTGTCCTCATTTTCCAAAAGTTCTGGTTGTATCTGAGGACTTGTCCGTGATATAATCTATTTGCGTGTAGGTATATCATGGCTTTTAGTCAGATACATACCAGAGGGATGGTCTTAGGACTGTCCCTTATTCATTTTTCATTGTTCCCTTGACCGCTTTTACTGCGTGTCTGTCTCGTAAATCCTTCCCCTCATTGAGAATCAGAAACTCGTCTAATCGTTCCCTGCGGATTAAGATTTTTCTTCCCACTCTAAGGATAGGCAGCTTTTCCCATTCCACAAGATTTCTAAGAGTGTTTCTTCCGATACCTGTATAGTCGGCAGCTTCTTCAATGGAGAGAGCAAACTTTAATTCTGTCATTCGATCACCTCATTCCTGCGTAGGATTACAAGTCTTGTATATCAGAGGATGTTCCTTTTTGAAGAAAGGATTAGCCTTTTTTAAAACTTGCGTTACGCAATTCTGATTAAAGTATATATCTTTTATAACGCTATGTCAAGCCTTACGAAATTCTATCATCTTTTATAGAATTGCGTATTGCAATATATCGTGTTATGTGGTATAGTAATGACATACCGAAAAAGGAGGTTCGCAAGTATGTTAAAAGATAAAGAATTGCGAAAGACAATCGGTAGCAGAGCAAAAAGCCGTAGACAGGAGTTAGGATTGAACCAGCCTTATGTCGCTGAAAAAATGGGCGTGACAGCCTCAACCATTCAGAGATACGAAGCAGGAACGATTGATAACACCAAGAAAATGACCTTAGAAGGTCTGGCAGATGCACTTCATGTATCTGTGGAATGGCTGAAAGGTGAGACGGACGAATACGAAACAGACATTACGGATAAAAGAGAATTACAGATTCGTGATGTGATGACTTCCATTCTGAATAAGCTCCCTTATGATATGGAACAGTCCGAAAGTGATTTTTCCAAAGACCTGCTACTACTGATGTTACGGGAATACGAGCTGTTCGTGGATTCGTTCCAGTTCGCTTGTAAGAATTTCAAAGGAAATACAGATAACAAAATGCTCGCCCAGACAATGGGGTTTGAATCCAATAAGGAATACAATGAGATTATGTTCCTTAGAGAAATCACCCACACCGTCAACGCATTGAACGATATGGGCGATATTGTAAGACTGTATTCTAAGAATCCTGAGACAGCGAAAAATCGACTAGCCAATCTTTTATCAGAAAAAGATCCCGATTCGGTATAGATAGGCAGACGGAGCTATGATATACTTACACGCAAGAAGCATTTCACCAGTTCCGATTGCCGATATCGAAAGGAGAAACGATTATGGCAAAAGGTTCTGTAAGGAAGAAAGGCAAGAAATGGTACTACCGCTTTTATGTGGAGGATGCAAGTGGTAACTTGGTTCAGAAAGAATTTGCAGGTACGGAGAGCAAATCAGAGACAGAGAAAATGTTACGCAAGGCTATGGAGGATTATGACGCAAAGAAATTTCTAGCCAAAGCGGACAACCTCACACTCGGACAGATGCTAGATGTATGGGCAGAGGAAGATTTGAAAACGGGTTCACTTAGCAACGGTACAGTCGGTAACTATTTACAGGCAGTAAACAGGATTAAACAACACCCAATCGGAAACAGAAAACTAAAGACAGTCACTTCGGAGCATTTGCAGAAGTTTATGGATTTACTTGCATTTGGCGGTGAGGAAGGAAATTTTAAGTCAAAGGGTTACACCATCGACTATATCCGTTCTTTCCACGCAGTCCTGCAACAGTCCTTCCGATTTGCAGTCTTTCCAAAGCAGTACATCACATTCAATCCAATGCAGTATGTGGTAATGCGTAGGAAAGCCGAGGAAGATGTGGATTTGTTTTCTGATAATGATGAGGATGCAGAGGTTATCAACCCGATTACACCAGAGCAGTATCAAACGCTTATGGAGTATCTGGAAGAAAGAAACAAGCCTGCTGTCCTGCCGGTACAGATAGCGTACTACACAGGTCTTAGACTTGGAGAGGTATGCGGACTGTCTTGGAGTGACATTAACTTTGAGGAACAGTATCTGACAGTACGAAGAAGTGTCCGTTACAACGGAGCAAGGCACAAGACCGAGATTGGTCCGACAAAGCGAAAGAAAGTCCGTATCGTGGATTTCTGTGATACGCTCGCTGACATCTTAAAGAAAGCGAAAAAGGAACAGAGAAAGCAGGTATTCAGTTACGGAGAACTCTATCAGAGGAACTACTACAGGGAAGTTAAGGAAAAGAATCGTATCTACTATGAGCTTTATCATTTGGATGGCACAGAGGACATTCCGCTTGATTACAACGAGATTGACCTTGTATGTATCAGACCGGACGGAGCATACGAAGCCCCTGCAACGGTTGAGACAGCTTTAAGGACAGCAAGGAAACGATTGTCGGAGCTTGATGATAATTTCCACTTCCACACCCTGCGACACACTTATACCACAAACCTGCTCTCAAATGGAGCAGCACCAAAGGATGTACAGGAATTACTTGGACACTCGGATGTAAGTACCACTATGAATGTCTATGCACACGCTAACCGAGAAGGTAAGCGAAACTCAGCCCGACTACTTGATAAGGTGGTTGGAGAATAAAATCGAATAAGAAAAACTTTCCCTTGTAGATACCTCATAAGGGCAAAAACAAGGGAAAAGGATACATATAGAGTGGCAAGGCATACCGCCAAGTCGCATAAAATAAGGAAAGTTGAGATTTTAGTTATACAAATCCCAATTTTCACTTTAAAGTAAAAAAGTTTATTGCGTTGAAGTAAAAAAGTGCTTGCATTATTTTAAAAAACTGTTATACTATACTCACACCAACGCGTTAAAGTGAGAAAATAAATAGAAAGAGCGTTGGATAACCCTGAGAGTTTGATCGGCTCATCAGGTGATAAAAAAGATTTAGGAGGAAACAGCGATGATAGGCGGAGATATGATCACGTACAGACCTGATATTCAGGTGCTTGATGCTACAATTCGAGATGGAGGACTTGTCAACGATTTTTATTTTACAGATGAATTTGTAAAAGCACTTTATGAAGCAAATTTGAAGGCTGGTGTTGATTATATGGAATTCGGCTACAAGGCTTCCAAGGAGATGTTCGATGTAGAAAAGTTCGGAAAGTGGAAGTTCTGTGACGAAGAAGCCATTCGCAGTATAGTCGGAGAGAATAATACAGAGATGAAGATATCTGTTATGGCGGATGTCGGAAGATGCGATTACAAGACAGATATTATTGACAGAGCAGACAGTGTTATTGACATGATACGTGTGGCTACATATATCAACACCATGCCTGCTGCGATTGAGATGATAGAGGATGCACATGCAAAGGGATATGAGACGACCTGTAACATTATGGCGATTTCAAAGGATCAGGAGTCAGAGATCGATATCGCTCTTGAGATGTTAGGCAAATCAAATGTAGACGGAATCTACATTGTAGACAGCTACGGCTCTTTATACCCGGAGCAGATCCAGAGACTGACACAGAAATATGTGGCAGTTGGAGAGAAATACGGTAAGAAGATTGGTATTCATGCACATGACAACATGAAGATGGCATATGCAAATACTGTTGAAGCAATGAGACATGGAGCAAGCATGTTAGATGGAACGGTAAGCTCTATGGGACGAGGTGCAGGAAATTGCGCGATGGAATTGCTGCTTGGCTTCCTTCGTAATCCAAAGTACAATCTGTACCATATCCTGAAGTTCATTGAGCGTTACATGGTTCCGTTAAAGGAAAAGGGTGATGCTGTATGGGGCTATGATGTACCTTACATGCTGACCGGTATGCTGAACCAGCATCCAAGAGATGCCATTGATTTCATCAAACAGGGCAAACACGAATACGCTGACATGTACAGCTACTTACTTTATCGCGAGTAAGAAGTAGAAATCGTTTCAGTGTAGTCTTTATTTCGTAATAAATGTACATAAAGACCATCCATTTTATATACGACACATATTATTTTACAAGACACTTTCGTGAGTTTTTGAACAAAATGAAAGCTACATTACACATTATTGCGTAAGACGTTATGATAGTAATGATAGCTTTCATTTTATTTTTAATTATTGGCGCTCGGAAAGGCTTTCTGACATCAATGTTACAGAAAAAACCTGTACAAAATGTGGGGTTTGTGGTATTTTTTACTATATGTGTTTTGACAGTCGATTAGGTGCTGTCAGGCGGTAAGAAACGAAAAATAGATTTGATATAAGAGGTGGCAGATAAGATGGATTATAACAAATTAGCAGAATTAATATTCCCGGATATAACAGGAACGGTAGACGATCTCGAAGCAAGATTTCCAAAGAGAGACTTGCCGGAGGGTGCGAAGGTAACGAGATTTGCGCCAAGCCCAACCGGATATATGCATATCGGTGGTTTATATGCTGCTATGATATCAAGAAAACTTGCAAAGCAGAGCGGTGGTGTGTTTTATCTTAGAATAGAAGATACAGACAGAAAGAGAGAGCTTGAAAATGGCGTGGAGGAGATCATCAATTCCTTAAACAAGTTTGATCTTGGATTTGATGAGGGACCATTTGAAGGAAGCCCTGTCACATATGCACCATATAAGCAGAGCGAGAGAAAAGAGATCTATCAGATCTGCGTTAAGAAGCTGATGCAGGAGGGATATGCATATCCTGATTTTACAACTGCGGAAGAACTGGATGCGATAAGAGCAAAGCAGGAGGCTGCAAAGGTAGATATCGGATATTATGGAGAGTATGCAGTTGGAAGAAATCTGACATACGAGCAGATCGAGGAGAAATTGGCAGCCGGAGAGCCTTATGTTGTCAGACTTAAGAGCCCGGGCGAGGCAGGCAAGACAGTTGTTTACAGTGACCCGATCCGTGGTAAGATCGAGATGCCTGAGAATATGATGGATGTTGTACTGTTAAAATCTGACGGAATCCCAACTTATCATTTTGCACATGCAGTAGACGATCATTTTATGAGAACAAATATGGTCATCCGTGGTGATGAATGGCTTGCATCCTATCCGCTTCATAAGCAGTTATTTGAACTGTGCGGATTTGAACTTCCTGAGTATGCACATATTTCACCAATTATGAAGATGGAAATATCCGTTGATGAGGATGGAAATGAACATCAGCATAAGAGAAAGCTTAGTAAGAGAAAAGACCCGGAGGCAGCCGTTGGCTTCTATCAGGAGCAGGGCTATCCATCCGAGAGTGTACTGGAATATCTGATGACGATCGCCAATTCCAATTATGAGGAATGGCATGCAGCAAATCCTGATAAGACGATCGATGATTTCACATTGTCACTTGCGAAGATGCCGGCATCCGGTGCATTATTTGACATGGTGAAGTTAAATGATGTCAGCAAAGAGATGATCTCCACATTTTCAGAAGAAAAGTGCTATGAGAAGATCATGGCATGGGCAAAAGAATTTGATGAGAAGCTGTATGAATTTGGCACAAATGATAAAGAGAGCTTCTTAAAGACGATCAGCCTCTGGAAGATGTCCGGAAATAAAGTCCGTAAGGATGTTGGCAAGTGGTCAGATCTGGCAGAGATGTTCGGCTATCTCTATGTGCCGGAGAATGAACTGAAGCTTTCCTACGAGGTCGATGAGAAGTATAATGCAGATCAGATGGCAGAGATCATCAATGAATATAAGAAGGATCTGTTCTTAGATGCAGAGAACTGGTTTGCCGAGATGAAGGTAATGGGCGACAAACTTGGCTATTGTCCGAATGTCAAGGAGTATAAGAAGAATCCGGATGCTTATAAGGGATCGATCACAGATGTCTGCACGATCGTTCGTGTGGCAATAACCGGTAAGAAGAATTCACCGGATCTTGCTACGATCATGAACGTGATCGGCAAGGATCGTACAATCGGAAGACTGGACAAGTTCCTGGCAGCAATCGGCAAGTAAGATAATAGAAATACAGGCAGAGTTTTATATATCTTAAAAAGGAGGCAGTGGCGAATCGCTGATCGGCAGCAGCGGAATGAAACGTGGAAGTCGACAGGATTTGGCTACGGATGAATATGAAGAAGAAAACATACGAAGGATACACATATGTAGACGGTGGTGTCTGTGCAGCAAAGGGATTTGTGGCAAATGGTATAAACTGCGGACTGAATTCAGATAAGAATAAGAATGATCTGGGTATGGTTTACAGCAGTACAGTCTGTAATGCAGCAGCCGTATATACACAGAACAAGGTAAAAGGTGCGCCAATCCTTGTAACTAAGGAGCATCTGAAGGCGACAGGCGGCAAAGCCATGGCGGTTGTCGTTAATTCAAAGAATGCAAATACCTGTAATGCGGATGGCGTGGAAAAGGCAGAGCGGATTTGTGAGCTGGCAGCAGATGCACTGGGAATCGATGCAGATATGATCATCAATGCATCGACCGGTGTGATTGGTCAGATCATTCCGATCGAACCATTTGAAGAGCACATGAAAGAGCTTGCTGGCGGTTTAAGTGCCGATGGCAATGATAAGGCTGCAAATGCGATCATGACGACAGATACAGTTGATAAGCAGGTTGCAGTAGAATTCACACTTGGTGGCAAGACCTGTCGTCTTGGTGGAATGGCAAAGGGAAGCGGTATGATCCATCCGAATATGGCAACCACGCTGAACTTTATCACAACGGATGTTGCAATCTCAGCCGATATGATCCAGAAGGCTCTGAGTGAGATCGTAAAGGTAACTTATAACTGCCTGTCCATAGATGGTGATACATCGACAAATGATACTTTAAGTGTCATGGCAAACGGACTTGCAGGAAATGAAGAGATCGTAACAGAAAATGACGACTATGTAATTTTCAAGAAAGCACTGTACATCGTTATGGAGTGTATGACGATGATGCTCGCAAGTGATGGAGAGGGCGCAAGCAAGATGCTGGAATGTACAGTATCTGGAGCGCCAGATCAGGACACAGCGATCATCGTTGCAAAGAGCATTATCCGTTCCCCACTGACCAAATGTGCGATGTTTGGTGAAGATGCAAACTGGGGACGTATTCTCTGTGCAATCGGATATGCAGAAGCAGATTTCGATATCGATAAAGTAGATGTAGATCTTGAATCTGAGAAGGGTATCGTAGAGGTGTGCAGAAATGGTTCCGGTATTCCATTTTCTGAGGAAAAAGCCTCTGAGGTATTATCCGAGGATGATATCTACATCAATGTCAATCTGAATCAGGGTGAAGCATCCGCCAAGGCGTGGGGCTGTGACCTGACTTATGATTACGTTAAGATCAACGGTGATTATCGTTCATAAATAAAAAGTGCCACCGATAGACGGTTAGCCTTGATATGATGAGTTAAAAATAACCCCTTTTATTAGACCTTTTTTGTCTAATAAAAGGGGTTCACTTCAAGGCTGGGAGGTTATTTTTTATACTTATAGTGCGCTGATTAGCGTGTCCCAAATGAATCTGTCCAGAGTGGCATATAGCCGCTTCGGATGGCTACTGCTTGGGAAGCCAGTTCTTTTTTACATCAATTCCAACTTCCATCAGTTTACCGGTGGGAGCAGCACCCGCAATTGCTATTATTTCGTTATCTTTTATTGCACATAAAACGATGGTTGTATTTGTATTTCCTTCTGCATCAAAAGCCAGTGAATTTTCAAAGCCCTCGATATCACATAATGTTTTAAGGTTGTTACCTTCATATAATTCGTCTCGAGTTTTACCTGATAACAGTTGTTTTCCAAGTTCATATTTTTCTTCAGACAGAGAAATGATATTTGTATCTCTGATGCTGAGAATTTTAACATAATTTTTAGCAGCCTTTTTGTTCTTTACGAAATGTGTGCCTTCTTCTTTTAATTGATCTGTTGAACAATTTATGTAGCCGGCAATGTAGTCATATATTTTATTATTTATCTCATCTTTATTAATATAAGAATTATTCATGATTTTCTCCATAAGTATAGTCAGACAGGGAGATAAAAACTTATCTCCCTGAAATGAATGATTTGCATTTGAACTGTGCTTAATACCGTGTATCTACTGAAAAGCCTGTTTGCTGCAAGAAAGATTTCGTTATGGTTCGGAACCAGTGAATGGAGGAGTTGTAGTTTCCCTCTACTACTGTTACCGTTCCCTTTACATTTTTTGTTTTTAACTGGTAAGTTTTGCCCTTCTTCAGCTTTAAAGATGTTTTATTCAGCGCAGCTTTCTTGGCTGTGGTCTTGCTTGCGGTAAGGGTGGCATCATTTGTGGTTGTATTTGTAGTAGAAGTGGCAGTATTTATAGCTGCGGTCTTACTTGTGGCAAGGGCAGCATTGGTGCCTGTGTATGTACTGACAGCGGAAACTGTGCGCTCATTTAAAGTTGCTGCCTGAACTGCTGCCTGTGCTGGCAATGCAGTTACGATAACCATACCGAGCAGGCTGCATCCGATGATTGTACGTTTCCAGAAAGAATTGGAATGTTTCATAGAAATTACCTTCGAATTATGTAATTAAAATATTTGATCTGTTAACTTAATAAGTCCCCCCATATCAGCTAATGCAGATATTTATATTATATATGTAATTTTAGACAGGAACAACCGGAAATATATGGTGACGTCCCATTTTATATTTTAGAATTTCGTACGCAAAAAAGAACTCTATAATGAAATCCTTTTTGGAAGAGGCGCAGTTATGACCCTTTGGCTGATGTCATATATCAATCAGCAATATTCGATATAGCAGATTGGTTATCGACCGGCAGGTGGTCTTATAACGAGACTGCCTGCTTTCTTTAATTCCGTTTCTCTCATATTTGTTCAAAAAACTTCAAAAAAATGCAAATTAATGATTGATTCTGAACGAAATGTGTGTTAATATAAACCCAAGTTGAACGAATATGATTGATTTTGAACGAAAAATCGGTTATAATGCATATATATGAATTGAATTGCAAATAATAAAATGATTTGATAATAAGGAGACCTATATATATGCTTACGGAAGAAAGATATAACAAGATACTGGAAGCTCTGAAGAACAAAGGAACGATCACAGTTGCAGAAATGACAGAGTGCACAGGAGCATCAGAATCAACCATAAGGCGGGATCTTATCGCTCTCGATGAAATGGGAAAACTGAATAAGGTACACGGAGGAGCTACAGCAGTTGCACACCAGTTTATTGCAGATGAGATTGCGGTCAGTGTAAAAGAGCAGCTCTGTGTGGAAGAAAAGAAAGCAATTGCGCGGTATGCGGTGAATATGATCAATGATGACGATTTTATTTTCATAGATGCAGGAACAAGTACCGGATGGATGATCGAGTATCTGGAATCAACCAGAGCGACATTTGTCACAAATGGAATTGCACATATCAAACGGCTGATGAACAAAGGACTTCGGGCATACATGATCGGAGGACTCGGAAAGCCGGTCACAGAATCTACGGTAGGTGCAGATGCTGTAAATAATATGAAGATGTTCAATTTCTCAAAATGTTTCCTTGGAACCAACGGTGTACATACAGATTACGGTTTCACGACAGTCGATGTAGAAGAAGCACTTGTAAAGATGGAAGCGGTCAACCGATCTTATGCGAGTGTTGTCCTTGCCGATCACACGAAGTTTGACAAGGTTACAGCGGTTACATTTGCAGGAATCAAGAAGGCGTGTATTATCACCGACCGACTTGTAAATGATAAGTATGCAGATGCAACAGTCATAAAGGAGGTAATGAAGGAATGATCTACACAGTAACTTTCAATCCGGCAATCGATTATGTTGTCAGAATGGAAAAACTGGAAATCGGTTCGGTAAACAGAAGCAGAGAAGAAGCCCTGTTCTACGGTGGAAAGGGAATCAATGTTTCGACAGTCCTTAAGAATCTGGGCGTAGATTCTGTAGCACTTGGATTTGTTGCAGGCTTTACCGGAAAAGCGATTGAAGAAGGAGTCGCTGCCCTTGGTGTAAAAGCTGATTTCATCACGGTTTCAGATGGCGTTAGCAGAATCAATGTTAAGCTGAAAGCCGGAGAAGAAACAGAAATCAATGGAAAAGGCCCTAATATCAGCGATGCAGAACTGGAAGAACTTTATAAGAAATTAGATGGTTTAACAGACGGTGACTGTCTGGTTCTGGCAGGAGCGATCCCACCATCTTTACCATCTGATGTGTACGAGAAGATCATGGCAAGACTTGCAGGCAAGAAGGTTGATATCGTAGTCGATGCTACGAAGGATCTCCTGTTAAATGTTCTCAAGTATCATCCGTTTCTTATCAAGCCGAATAACTTCGAGCTTGGAGAAATGTTTGGCGTAACACTTCATTCCGATGAGGAGATTGAAGAATATGCAAAGAGATTACAGGCACTTGGAGCAAGAAACGTAGCGATCTCCATGGCAGGAGACGGATCTATGCTGCTCACAGAGACCGGAGAGACATACAGAATGGGCGTTCCAAAAGGAAAAGTTGTTAATTCTGTAGGAGCCGGAGATTCCATGGTGGCAGGATTTATCGCAAGCTATTTTGCAGAGCATGATTACAAGAAAGCATTAAAGTACGGCGCAGCAACAGGCAGTGCAACTGCATTTTCAGAAGGACTTGCAACAAAAGACCAGGTTGAGAAACTTTTAGGACAATTTTAACAGTTGGGGAAAAGGGAGAAGAACCGACTGACCTGACCAGATCCTGATAAACCGGTATTTGAGTAAAGGAGAATGAGTATGAGAATAAGGGAGTTATTAAAAAAAGAAGGAATTGCCCTTGGTGTAAAAGTAGATTCTAAAGACGCAGCGATCGATTATCTGATCGATCTTCATGCAAAATCGGGCAATATAACAGATAAGGCAGAATTCAAGAAAGGAATTCTTGCAAGAGAAGAATCCGGTTCGACCGGAGTTGGAGAGGGAATCGCAATTCCTCATTCCAAGAATGCAGCAGTTAAGCAGCCGGGACTTGCAGCTATGACAGTACCGGACGGTGTAGATTATGATTCATTAGACGGACAGCCTGCAAACCTGTTCTTCATGATCGCAGCACCGGAAAAGGGCGCAGATGTACATCTGGAAGTATTATCAAGACTCAGTATGTTGCTGATGGATGAGAACTTCAGAGCAGAACTTCTTGCAGCAAAGAATGCAGATCAGTTCTTAGATATCTGCAGCAAATATGAGATGGAAAAGTTCGCGGATGAACTTGGAGAAGCAACAGAAGATAAGAAAGAAAACGCACCGGAAAAGACAGGATACAGAGTCCTTGCAGTTACAGCATGTCCGACCGGTATCGCACATACATTTATGGCAGCGGAAGCCCTTGAGAAAAAAGGAAATGAAATGGGCATTTCGATCAAGGTTGAAACAAATGGATCCGGCGGTGTTAAGAATCGTCTGACAGCAAAGGAGATTGAAGAATGTGACGGTATTATCGTAGCAGCCGATAAGAATGTGGAGACCGCAAGATTTGACGGCAAGCCAGTTCTTTTTACAAAGGTAGCAGATGGTATCCACAAACCGGAAGAGCTTATCAATAAAGTAATCGATGGCAAGGTTTCGGTGCATCATGAGAGTGGAAAGAAAGCAGAGGAAGAAAGCGCAGGCGGTGTTGGAAGTCAGATCTACAAGCATCTGATGAGCGGTGTATCCCATATGCTTCCATTCGTTATCGGTGGCGGTATCATGATCGCACTGGCATTCCTGATCGATACAATCTGTGGATATGGTTCAACCGGTGGTTCAAACTTCGGTACCTGTACACCACTTTCCGCATTCTTTAAATATGTCGGAGATCTGTCTATGGGACTGATGGTTCCGGTACTTGCAGGTTATATCGCATATTCGATCGCAGATCGTCCGGGTCTTGCAGTTGGATTTACCGGCGGACTTCTTGCTTCATCCGGTAATGCAGCGATTGCAAAATATATATGGGCAGGTGCAAGTCTTTCCCCATTCCAGAATTTTATTGCAAAATTCGGTTTTGTAGGCGAAGGCTCCGGTAATACAGTATCCGGTTTCTTAGGTGGTATTCTTGCAGGTTTCCTTGCAGGTTATATCGTACTTTTATTAAAGAAGATGTGTTCAAAGTTCCCTCAGTCATTAGAGGGTATCAAGCCAACATTGATCTATCCGTTAGTTGGTATTTTCCTTGTAGGCGTATTGATGGTATTTATCTTTAATCCATTGATCGGCCTTATAAATACAGGACTTTCCAATATGCTTACATCACTTGCAGATAAGAATCTGTTAGCTCTCCTTGGTCTGATCCTCGGAGCAATGATGGCGATCGACATGGGCGGTCCTATCAACAAGGCAGCTTATGTATTCGGCTCGGGAATGCTTTCTACAGCAGCAGACCTTGTATCAGCCGGTGCATCCCAGAGTGATGCAGCCGTTCAGGCATGCTACATTTCCATGGCAGCCGTAATGATCGGCGGTATGGTCCCACCAATGGGAATTGCACTTGCATGTAAGCTGTTCCCTAAGAAATTCACAAAGGCAGAAAGAGGCTCAGCCGTTTCTAACTTTGTAATGGGTTGTTCCTTCATCACAGAGGGTGCGATTCCATTTGCAGCAGCAGATCCGCTTCATGTTATCCCATGTACCTTGGTTGGTGCAGGTGTAGCAGGAGCATTATCAGCAGCATTCAAATGTACACTGATGGCACCACACGGAGGAATCTTCGTATTTGCAACAGTAGGGCATCCATTATTTTACATTCTTTCATGGGTGATCGGTTCTGTAGTAACCTGTTTACTGCTCGGTCTGATCAAGAAAAATGTAGCAGAAGAATAAAAACAAAAACCCTATCCTTTTTAACAACGGTGGGAACAGAAAGAATCTGTTCCTGCCGGATATAAATAAAACAGGGATATTTCAAATATTAAATCAAAAGTAACAATGTTGATCATGCGTTTGTCCGAATCGGACAAATGATAAAAGAGATATAAAAAGGAGAAGATAATTATGGTATCACAGACAGTTAAAGTTATTAATGAGCAGGGATTACACATGAGACCGGCAGGAGTATTTGCAAAGGAAATGACAAAGTTCAAATGTAACGTAACAATCGATATTGCCGGTAAGAGAATCAACGCAAAGAGCGTTATGCTGATCATTGCAGCATGTATTAAGTGTGGAACAGAGATGACAATTGAGTGTGACGGTGAAGACGAGCAGGCAGCTCTCGCAAAGGCAGTAGAGTTGGTTGAATCCGGTCTTGGCGAATAGTCAGACAGCATTCTTTCATCTGGAAAGCGGGGTAGAAGATATGTTAAAAGGAATAGGCGGCTCAGCCGGTTATGGCATCGGAAAGGTTGTCATCATCAGTGATGGCAAACCGGAATATAAGCAGCATACAGTAACAGATACAGATGCTGAACTTCAGAGATTTGAGAATGCTATGGAAGTTTTTGTTGAAAAGACTCAGAAAATGGCAGATGCAATGAAAGAAAAGGTTGGAGAACATAATGCAGAGATTCTGGAAGGACATATCGTTTTGATAAGTGATCCGTTTATGCAGGATCAGGTCAAGGAGTTGATCGGTAATGGCGAATGTGCAGAAGCAGCCGTTGACAGTGTATGTGATATGTTCGTATCCATGTTCTCCCAGGTAGATGATGAACTGACCAGACAGAGAGCAACTGACGTAGGAGATATCCGTGTCCGTATGCTTAAGATCCTTACCGGTACGCCGGATATTAATATCGGAGATGTTCCGGCAGGTACAGTGATCGTCGCAAAGGATCTGACACCATCCATGACAGCAGGAATCGTAAAGGAAAATGTAGCAGGTATTATCACCGAGATTGGCGGTAAGACTTCTCATTCAGCTATTCTTGCAAGAGCACTTGAGATCCCTGCTGTACTTAGTGTAGATGGTATCGTAGATCAGGTGTCCGATGGTATGATGGCAGTTGTAGATGGATGCGAAGGCGTTTGCATCTTAGAACCTGCGATGGATGAGATCGCAGAATATGAGACAAAGCGTGCAGATTACCTGAAAGAGAAGGAACTGCTTCAGATCTACAGAGGAAAAGATACAGTAACTGCTGATGGAACAAAGGTAGCTTTATATGGCAATATCGGCAATCCAGAGGATGCCAAGGGTGTTGTAGCTGCTGATGGTGAAGGTGTAGGCTTATTCCGTACTGAGTTCCTGTTCATGGGAACAGACAGTTTGCCAACAGAGGACGAGCAGTTTGAAGCATATAAGGCAGCAGCCGAGACGATGCAGGGTAAAGAAGTTATTATCCGTACACTGGATGTCGGCGGTGACAAAGATATCCCGTATCTCGGATTGGAAAAAGAAGACAATCCGTTCCTTGGTTTCCGTGCAGTCAGATATTGTTTGAAAAATGAGGACAGCTACAAGGTACAGCTTCGTGCATTGCTTCGTGCGAGTGCATTTGGCGATATTAAGATCATGGTTCCGCTTGTTACCTGTGTGGATGAGATTCGACGGGTAAAAGAACTGGTAGCGGAACTTAAGAAGGAGTTAGATTCAGAGAAAATCGCATATAACAAGGATATTCAGGTCGGCGTTATGATCGAGACTCCTGCAGCCAGCCTGATCGCAGATCTTCTGGCAAAGGAAGCTGATTTCTTCAGTATCGGTACAAATGATCTGACCCAGTACACAATGGCAGTTGACAGAGGAAATGCCAAGGTTGCATATTTGTATTCCGCATACAATCCTGCTGTTCTTCGTTCTATGAAGAATGTTATTGAAGCAGGAAATGCAGCAGGCATCATGGTAGGTATGTGTGGTGAAGCAGCAGCTGATCCGTTACTGATCCCACTTCTGATCTCCTTTGGACTGGGAGAGTTCAGTGTATCGGCAACTTCTGTTTTAAGAACCAGAGGCACAATTGCCAAATGGTCAAAGGCAGATGCAGATGCTCTTGCAGCAAAAGCATTGTCCTTATCCACAGAAGCTGAGGTGGCTGAACTGTTAAAAGCCTCCGCAAGATAAGCGAAAAGCCCTTATCTGTTTTGTTTGGAACAGAATGAAAGATATTAAAAGCAACTAGTACTATAATTACACCTATTATTCCGCAAGTCGTTTGCACTCTATTTCAACGCAGCGGTACTAAGCTCCTTGCCTATGACAACTCGCTAAGGACCGGCGTTGAAAAAGGCTTGCTACATAATAGTGTAATATATAGTAACTGTTGCTTTTGTAATATATCGGATAGTTCCAAACAAAACAGATATGAAAGTTTCTGCAATTAGCGCAGGCGAGGCTTAAAAAGTGCATTATTTTCTGAGACGGTTTTCTGCATATTTGAATAGCCGGGTAAATGTCAAGAATACATTTTTTACAAAATTTGAAAGCTTGAGTGTGGGGTTTTCACGAATTTCTTACGAAAATTAATTTGCACTGGAATTTTATGGAAAATATTTGGTAATATTAATAATATAGAAGTCTGAAATAAAAAAGTTATTTTTTAGCCGTAGCGGCAAGACGAAACAGGGCACATATTGGCAGTTGGAGATGTTTTCAATAGGTAGAGAGGAAGATAGGTTATGTTTGAAAACGAAAAAGTGAAACATGTAAAATTTGGTGAGGGAAATGTAGTTGAATGTGATGGTACACACATCCGTATTTTATTTCAGTGTGAGAATATAGAAAAGACTTTCACTTATCCAACCGTATTTGAGAAGTTTGTAAGATTTGACAGTCAGGACGCACAGGACAGGGTCACAGATGATCTGAATACCGCAAAAGAGGAGGCTGCAAAGCTGGAAAATCTCAGAAAATTATTCATGGCTGAGCAGGCAAAGAAGCGAAAGCTGGAGAAAGCAGCCAAGGCAACAAAGAAAAGATAAAGCAAGAGCACCCGGTCGGGTGATCAGCCCATCTTCTTCTATTGAGCGAAGACTGTTGGTCAGAACCTTCTGGCTGATACCGGTCAGATCACGTTTAAGTTCGTTGAAATAAGGCTACCGCAATCCCACTGGCTTTAGACAATGGGTAGTTCACTACTGAGAATACTTACTTCATAAAAACTTCATACAAAAAAATTCTTGACTTGGAGTAAGGTTCAAAGAGTATGATAGGAGTGTACGAAAAAGGTATGCTCCTTTTTCGTATATAAATACGGGAAACATCAGAACATAAGAGCATAAGCTCTGAAGTAGGTTTAAGTAAGATGGAGAGTGATAGTATGAAGACTACAAGCAGAGAAGAATTTGCTGAGATCGTTACACATGCAGCATTTTACTGTGGATGGCCAAAGGCATGGGCAGTATTCCGTATGGCAAAAGAAGTCTGGGCAGAAGAAGATAAGTAGGAGAAATGTGGCAGTTGTGGTATAATGAACATCGGTGTACACATAATAAAATGTAGACAGGAGACGGCATGGAAAAGTTAGTATTAATACATGTAGATGACATCGAATATCACAAGATACAGAACATTGCGAGTCGGATGAAGATCACTGTAGACCGGATACAGGAAGAAATAGTGACAGCGAATTATAAGTTGGGCGAGCTTGTAAATGGAGTCTATAAAAACGCCGCAGATACGATAGATGGAACTGGTCGGGAACAGGAAAATGTGACAGGACATTCTTCAGAGACAGGGGTGATGAATGCACAGGCAAAGAGCAGTGCAGACAGCTTAATTCTGGTATGCAATCTGAAAGAAAAACGGCTGGATAAGATGTTGTTTGAGCTTCGTCATGCTGAGGTGAAGGTTATGTATAAAGCCATTCTGACACCAAGCAATCAGAACTGGACAGTTCCGATGCTGATGCAGGAGCTTCGCAGAGAACGATTTGCAATGATGAGAAAGTAAAAAAAGATCGTACAGGGATGAATTTGATTCTCCTGTACGATTATTTTTTATAATACGATTTTAATGTTTGCAGATAAAGTTTCATGCGTCGTTTATGCTTTCGGCTGCTGCTGGGTGATACAGTGGATATTGCCGCCTCCATAAGCGATTTCTTCGGTACGGACACCGATAACCTTACGTTCCGGGAACATGGACTGCACCTGACGGATTGCAAGAGCGTCATTTTCGTCACCGTACTGTGGCAGGATGATGCCGCCATTTACGATCAGAAAATTCAGATAAGAGGCGATCGCAAGGTCACCGTTTTTTCTTGGAGTGCTTCTGGGAACTGCATCGACTGTGTCCATGCCCTTCAGATAAACCGGAGCTTTGGTTGTACAGAGCTTATGGACGATCAGTTTCCTGCCTTTGGCATCTACAGCATTTGACAGGGTGTGGTAAGCGGCCTGTGCTTCTTTATAGAATGGGTCAGTCGGATCATCCGTATAGATGCAGGCAACTTCACCGGGACGGACGAAGCAGGCAACATCATCGATATGTCCATTTGTCTCGTCGGGATCGATGCCGTCCTTGATCCAGATGATCGTATCGACATTTAGATAATCTTTTAATTTCTGCTCGATCTGAGCTTTTGTGAGATGAGGATTTCTTCCCTTTGACAGCAGGCACATCTCGGTGGTGATCAGTGTACCTTCCCCATCGACATGAAAAGAGCCGCCCTCTAATACGAAATCACCGGTTCGGTAAGAATCAATCTGTTCCAGTTCGCAGATTTTGGATGCGATCTGATCATCCTTATCCCATGGAAAATACAATCCGTCGACCAGTCCGCCCCAGGCATTGAAGGTCCAGTCACAGGCGCGGGTTTCGCCTTTATCATTTATCAGAAAAGATGGTCCCATATCTCTGCACCATGCATCGTTGCTGCTCATTTCAATGATCCGTACGCCGGCAGGCAGCATGGTTTTTGCATGTTCATATTGTGCGGCAGATACGCACATTGTAACAGGTTCGAATTCTGAGATCGCAGCAGCTACATTTGCAAATGTTTTTTGTGCCGGTTTCGCACCGGCTCTCCAGTTGTCGGTTCGTTCCGGCCAGATCATAAAGATCTGCTTTTGTTCTTCAAATTCTCCCGGCATACGGAAACCGTCAGCCTTTGGGGTCGAGTTTGTAATAAGTTTCGCCATTCCTGTATCCTCCTTGTATCGTAAATAAAATATCCATAGCGTGTTTGAAAAATCATCTCTTGCAGGCAGGAGATTTTTCAGTCTTATATTTGATAAAACAAAAAACGGAGCAACTCATTTTCTGAATTGCTCCGTTGCATGTGTCTGTATTTATTTCTTATTACGATAGCACAGAGATTATTGAAAATCAATATGGAATTGGATCTTACAGATCATTTACCCGTCCCATGAACAGGATCATTCCGGTATCCTGATCTTCAATGACATAGACAAATGGCTGGTCAACGATGAAGTTATAGGTTTCTTCCGGTGGCATCATAGCAGTTTCCTTTATTATGATATCCGTCTCCGCGGCAGCCTTTGTTCCGTTTTCATCAACGATCACTTTTGCTTTGTGAGAAACGGAAGATACCGCGATGCCATCTGCGATCTTTGAGAAATCAGCAAAAGCATATGCAGACCGGATTCCAAGTCTGTTCAGGATATCATCCAGACCGTTGATACTCTGTTCATCTGTGAATTTTGGAAGCTGAATGGTCTCTATCTCAGGAGAATCAGCATTATCCAGAGAGTCGATAAGTGCCTGTTTCTCATCACTGCTTAAAGCATCGAACAGGTTGGTGATCGTATCGCCTTCTTTAGATGGAAGGAATACTTTCATTACAACAGAATCACCATCGTAAGGAAGTACGATTCCTTTTATCGATCCGCTATCCGCATAAGAGAATCGTTCATCGTACAGATGCATCATTGGTACGGTAGAATCTCCACTGGTTCCGTGGAAAGTATCATCGTATGTGTTACCCTCTGTAAATGGTGTCTGCCATTTTCCTTCAAAGTAAACCGCATTAATGAGCATCATAACAGTATTTGTCGAAAGTTCATTCATGATGGATGGGATCATCTGATTTGTATGTTCATTTACCCAGTTGTTTACATCCTTCACAACCTGATCGGCATGATCCGTAAAATCGGCTTCATATATCTCACCATGGTAATAGGTCTTGGCCGGAAGCAGAAAATCATCTGAGATATTAGCCGCCCAGTCTTTTCCGGTGGTCATCCAGATGGAATTTGCAGTATTTACATATGTCTGCTTGGACCAGTCTTTGTTCAGATAGCTTTGCATTTCCGTATTCCAGGTTGAAAGATCTTTGATGCCAAGTGTTGATTCCAGTTCCGTTTTCGTTTCGCCCCCGGCACCCTGATCGAGCATGGACAGTGCACTGGAAATACTGTAAGGGGAATAAAAACAGTTGCTGTCTTTTGGAAGTGCATCATACAGGTCAAATGCAAAATTGTTGACACCGTTTTTAAGTTCCTCATAGGAATCGACGGGCGCCGGTTTTGCTCCGACTGCGATGTCACTTCCGAGTTCTTTTGATGCTAAAAGTTTTTGTTTGGTGATGCTGCCGCCATTATTATCTGCGTTTCCGCATCCTGCAAGACTTGTGCACAGACATGCACCAAGTAATAAGCTGATTATCTTTTTATTCATAAATAATCCTCCATTTCTTTCGTGGTCAGATACGAATAATACTAACATATATCAGTGAATAAGAATATTCAAAAAAATATATAGTCTTATCAATGTCCGGTTTATTTGCTTCTTTAATTTATATACGAAAGAAAATGGAGGATTTATGGAATTATTTTAAAAATTTTTATTCTTCGGTCACGGAATAGGTGGCAGCTTCATCCGATAAGGATTCCGCATCTACACCGAGATCTTTTTCCGCATTTACAAACCATGCCGGAGTATCGGAAGATACATTCATGTTGTTGAAGATATAAGTACCATCTGCATCAAACAGATATTCGGCATAGCCATAATCATCGGCAGTTCCGCCTATGACGATCACATGTGTGATATGATCGGCATCCGTGTAATCATATCGGAAGTAGGTATCTGTACTGCATTTGTCTGTGATATCGGTCTGCTGTCCGTTCAGGGTGAAATACAGTCTTCCGGCTTTCGCGGTGACATAGGTTTGATCGGTTGATTCGATACGGAAAGACATGGTAGCGTCTTCTGCATCGTATTCGACCTTCGTACCATTTGCAGTAGAGAATACCTTATGCACCCAGGTGCTTCCGGTTGCTGCCAGACAGATGCCATTTGACAGACAGAAGATGGCTGCCAGTCCGGCAACTGCGTAGGAAAGTCTGCGTGTGATCGTGTGGATCCGCAGCTTCTTTGAGCGTTCCGGGGTGATGTTGATGACTGCATCTGAGTGGATCATGTCAAATGTTTTCTTATAGCGTTCTTTATTCTGATTGTTCATAGTCCCAAGCCTCCTTTAGGGTGTCGCGAAGCACGGTACGTCCGCGGTTTAACCGGACCTTTACGTTGCTTTCGCTGATCTTTAGAATGTCTGCAATTTCCTTAATGGAATAGTCTTCATAATAAAACAGATGGATCACTGTCCGGTATTTTTCCGGCAGCTTCATGACTGTTTCAAATAATTCCTGGCTTTCAGTATCAGAAAAATTCAGTTGTTCCATATAATCTTCCAATGATGTCCGGTTCCTGTGCCAGAAGGTGCGAAGCATATTTTTTGACTGATTGATCGTAACCCGGATCAGCCATGCCCGGATATGCATTTCATCGTTAAAATCCACGGCACCTGAATGATAGCGTAGAAATGTTTCCTGAACAACATCTTCGGCATCCTCCCGGTTCTGACAAATGGAAAATGCAATGCGGAACAGATTGTCCTGATACATTTGTATAACAGTTTGTGTTGGTAATCGCATAGTCACATCCTCTTTTCTTGTGTTAAAAGGCCTTTCAATAATAACACAATTCATCCGGTTTAAAGGTTACAAAAATACAAATTATACTTGCATAAAATTTGTATTGTTTTATCATTTGATAGTGTAGGTATGAAATGACAGAAAGAGAGAAAAGATAAAATGGTAAAATGTTTGTTAGTTGGCGTTGGAGGCGGCATAGGTGCAATTCTTCGATATTTGATTGGTTTAATACCGGTGGGAGCACAAAACAACTTTCCGATAAAAACATTATTGATTAATGTAATAGGAGCATTTGTTATTGGCTTAATTTCTGTGTTGGCAGAAAAGTATCAGGTATCACCACTTCTGGTTTTGACATTAAAGACGGGAGTGTGCGGTGGATTTACGACGTTTTCTACATTTGCACTGGAAACAGATCAATTAATACAGAGCGGGAATTACGGATTTACGATACTTTATATAGGATTAAGTGTGATATTAAGTGTTGCTGCGGTATTTGCTGCACAAATACTTATGAAGTAACGATGAAACGATGAAGATTTATGGGAATAGAGGGCTGACGATATGGATAAGAGAGAGCAATATATAGATAAACAGATTATAGAGCAAATAATGGAACTGCGAAAGCAGCTCCACCGGATCCCGGAGCATTCCATGCAGGAAGTAAAGACAAAACAGTTGCTGATGGATTTCTTAAAATCGCATACAGCATTAGAGATCGTAGATTGTGGGGCATGGTTTTATGCGGTGAAAAGAGCATATGATCGGGTAACCACAGAAAATGATAAAACATTCCATGTGAGTGAAGTGGCTGCGGAAATACCAGAGCAAATGACGGAATATAAGCCACCGATTGCATTCCGGGCAGATATGGATGCGGTATGTGGCAAGGATGGAAAGCCGGGACATTTCTGTGGACATGATGGACACAGCAGTGTGCTATGTGGACTTGGCTTGTATCTGGACAGCAGAAAAGATCCGTTGACACAGGATGTATATCTGATCTTCCAACCGGCGGAGGAGATTGGAAAGGGCGCAGAGCTTTGCAGAAGCCTGATCAAAGAAACGCATATCGGAGAAATCTATGGCTTTCATAATATACCGGGGAAGTCGCTTGGAACGGTACTTGTGAAGGATGGAACATTTGCATGTGCTTCAACGGGCTTAGAGATCCACATGACAGGAACGCCGAGCCACGCAGCATATCCGGAAGCTGGCAGAAATCCCGGATATGCACTTGCCGGACTCTTGCTTCAGATTGAAGAACTGACAGAGCAGTTTAATGAGACAAAAGGATTTGTCCGCATGACTTTGATCGGGATGGAACTTGGAAGTGAGAACTATGGTGTAGCGGCATCGGACGGATATCTGAGACTTACCGTTCGAGGTGAAGGCGAACAGGTATTTCATGATTATCTGGCAGAGATTCGTAAGCTGGCAGAAGTTATGGCACAGAAGGAAGCTCTGGAACTTTCGATAAAGGAGATTGAACGGTTTCCATCTACGGATAATCATGCGGAACAGGTGCAGAAGATCCGGGCGTGTGCGGCTTCTCAGCAGATTCCATATATGGAGCTGCCTGAACCGATGCGCTGGTCGGAGGACTTCGGTTGGTATTTGCAGGAGACAAAGGGAGCATTTTTCGGCATTGGTGACGGAGAGGATTATGCTCAGCTTCATACGGAACATTTCGAATTTCCCGATGCCATACTTGAAACCGCAGTTACTATGTTTGCCGGGTTGTGTGTTGACATAAAAGAGGGGGAATGTTAATTCTGTATGCAACTTTAAATATTTATAAATGCTCCCTTGCCAGATAACATAAAGCTGGTATATAATAAAAAAGAACAGAGAGGTTCGACGATGTGCGAATTCTCTGTTTTTTTTACTTTATAGGAAAGTACGCCCTATTCATAAGTTTATTGTTGATGATTGAGGGATGGAAAATATGTCTTTAATAATTATTTTAAGCCCAATGTGGCTGAAAGGAGAAAATAGATGAGAAGACAGGACAGAGCAGTTACAGATCCGGTGAAGATCGAGCAGATCATAAAGAAAGCAGGCGTGGTTCATCTTGGAATGGTGGATGAGGGAAAGGCATACATCGTTCCATTGCATTATGGATATATTTATAAGGATGGAGGACTCACGTTATATATGCATGGCGCAACGGAAGGACGCAAATATGACGTGATCGCAGCCAATCCAAATGTATTTATCGAGATTGATACAGATATGGTACTGACCAGTGGTGGTGAAGTTCCATGTGAATATGGGGCAAATTATGCTTGCGTGATGGGAGAAGGAACTGCCAGCATTCTGACCGATGTTGATGAGAAGGTTATGGGACTGGAGCTTATAATAAAGAGTCAGCTGGGAAGAGATTTTATCATTACAGAACCAATGACAAAATTGGTGAATGTGATCAAGGTTGTTGTTCCGGAATTATCGGTAAAAATGAATCAAGAAAAATAAAAAGAACATTAAGAAAAAGTAATAGTTTACCACGTATAAATTGTGCTATCATGGGTAAGAATAAATAGCCGGTTTGAGAAAAAAGCAAGGAATTGGAAAATAGTTGGCAGTAGTTGAATGATGTAAGAGACAGAGATTAGGGAATTCAGGAGAATCCAAAATGGAAGCGAATCGTATCGAAGAAAAAATATATAAATATGGTGCGGATATCCTGGCATCAGAGGGTATGCAGAAAGAAAAAACATTTGTGCAACATGGTTCAATAACCTGTTACGATCATTCCCTGCGGGTGGCGGAGAAAAGTCTGGAGCTTGCAGAGAAATGTTCCGCATATATTGATGAACGGTCGCTGGTGCGTGGAGCACTGCTTCATGATTATTTCTTGTATGACTGGCATGAGAAGGATGGCGGACATCGGCTGCATGGTTTTTTTCATGCAGAACGAGCCTTGCATAATGCCAGACGGGATTTCAATTTGAACTTCATTGAGCGGGATATCATCCGAAAGCATATGTTCCCACTCAACATAACACCTCCAAAGTTCCGGGAGAGCTGGATCGTAACATGGGCGGATAAGTTGTGCGCCGCCGAAGAAACCACCAGAGTCCTCCGCCTTGCCGTCACAAAAACCGTCAGAGGCTGATCATAATGCAGCATGCTGCATATAGCTAAAGAATAATATTGACATCTATAGAAAAAGAACAACATTATACATATTTTCGCAAGCTGTTTGCAGCCCGATAAGTGTATGATCTTGTTCTTTTTTTATTACGTTTTTTGATAGAAATTATTGATTTATGTAAGTACATCCTATAAAATAAAAAAGGTTTTGTAAAAAAACGAAGAATTATCACTGAAGAAAATATTGATATGAATTGACAAAGAGATATGAGATTGTACTAGAAAACAGAGATGTAGACATATATATTTTTATGTAACAGACCTCTTTTTACGCCGGTCCTTAGCGATCTGCGATTAGCAGAGAGCTTAGTACCGTTGCGTAAAAATAGAACGCAAGTGTTCTGTGAAATAAAGAATATATATGGATACATCTCGTTATGGAAGCATTTGTTGAGGAATGTCATGAGAGTTTTAGAAAAGCGAGGAAAAGGCAATGGGCGGATTTTTTGGCGTAGCATCAAAGCAGGATTGTGTATTTGATTTGTTCTTTGGTATCGACTACCATTCACATCTGGGAACAAGACGAGGTGGAATGGCAGTATATGGAGAAGACGGATTTAACCGTGCGATCCACAATATTGAGAATGCACCATTTCGTACAAAATTTGACAAAGATGTTCAGGAAATGAGTGGTCATATGGGAATCGGATGTATCTCCGATTACGAACCGCAGCCATTGATCGTACGTTCTCATCATGGCACTTATGCACTTACAACAGTCAGCAAGATCAATAACACAGACGAGCTTACAAAGATGCTGTTCAAGAATGGACATTCCCATTTCTTAGAAATGAGCGGTGGGGACATCAATGCAACGGAGCTGATCGCGGCGCTGATCAATCAGAAGGAAAATCTGATCGAAGGAATTCAGTTTGCACTTGATTCTATCGATGGTTCTGTATCTATTCTGTTGATGAATCAGGCGGGAATCTATGCAGCCCGTGACAAATACGGCAGAACACCGGTTGTCATCGGTAAGAAAGAGGATGCCTATTGTATAACCTTTGAGAATTTTGCATATAAAAATCTTGGATATAGGGACTATAAGGAACTTGGACCGGGAGAGATCGCTGTCGTGACAGACAAGAACTGTATCACGCTGGTCAATCCGAATAAAGAAATGAAGATCTGTACCTTCCTCTGGGTATATTATGGTTATCCATCCAGTTCCTATGAGGGCACAAGCGTAGAGCAGATGCGGTATAACTGTGGTAAGGCGATGGCGAAGCGTGATAACGTAAAGCCGGATATCGTAGCCGGTGTGCCGGACTCCGGTATCGCTCATGCAATCGGCTATGCAAATGAATCCGGAATCCCATTTTCCAGACCATTTATCAAATATACACCGACCTGGCCACGTTCTTTCATGCCAACGATCCAGAGTAAGAGAAATCTGATCGCGAAGATGAAGCTGTTAGCAGTGGATGAACTGATCCGTGATAAGAGCCTTCTTCTGATTGACGATTCCATCGTACGTGGAACCCAGCTTCGTGAAACAACTGAGTTCTTATATGAGAGTGGTGCGAAGGAAGTACATATCCGTCCTGCCTGCCCGCCGTTATTATATGGATGTAAATATCTGAATTTCTCTCGTTCATCATCAGAAATGGATCTGATCACCCGTCGTGTGATCGATCGTTTGGAGAATGGAAATGTAACCGATGAAGTATTACAGGAGTATGCAGATCCGGAATCTGAGAAATACGAAACAATGGTTGAGGAGATCCGTAAGGAACTGAACTTTACATCATTGCGTTTCAATCGCTTAGACGATATGCTTGAATCCGTTGGAATCGATAAGTGCAAGCTGTGTACTTATTGTTGGGATGGTAAAGAATAGGGAAAAATCATTCAGAAAAAGTCAAAAAAATTTAAAATCGCTCTTGACAACAAAAAAACAGAGTGCTAAATTAGCAGTTAACAAAGAGCAAATGCAACGAACAGAATACGATCATTAAAAAAGGAGTATTTCAGAGAGCCGCCGGGTGGTGTGAGACGGTGTATGTTTTTAGTGGTTATCCTCTGCGAGCAGTGCACTGAATTCCAGATATGGACATTAGGTGTCACCGGTTTTCTACCGTTACAAAGAAACTTATTTCTACAGTGTGAGCTTATGAGATGAGGTTGAGTGGTCATTTTTTTGAATGGCAAATAAAGTGGTAACGCGGAAGTTTACAGGCTTTCGTCTTTATGGAATTACATGAAGACGAAAGCTTTTTTTAATTTATAGGAAAGGTCGTCCTATAAAAGATATGTTTTTGTATAAACTCTTTGTGAACATACTATAATCAAGTATCTGCCACATGGCGGAAGGAAGGAGAATGATATGAATAGTTTGGTAATTATTCTTATCGCAGTAGTAGTTTTAGGAGCTGGCTATCTGGGTTACGGAAGATGGCTTGCTAAGAAATGGGGCGTAGATGCAAATGCAAAGACCCCGGCCGTTGCAAATGAAGATGGAAAGGATTATGTGCCATCATCAAAGCTTACAGTATTTGCACATCAGTTTTCATCCATCGCAGGTGCGGGACCTGTACAGGGACCAATCATTGCGGCAATGTTTGGATGGGTACCGGTTTTACTCTGGCTGCTTGTCGGAGGCGTATTCTTCGGTGCAGTACAGGATTTCGGTTCTCTGTATGCATCCGTTAAAAATGAAGGTAAGTCCATCGGACTTGTTATTGAGAAGTACATAGGCAAGGCAGGAAGAAGATTCTTCTCACTGTTCTGCTGGCTCTTTACACTTCTTGTTATTGCAGCCTTCACATCTATGGTTTCATCAACATTTAACGGATTCACGACAGGTGCTGACGGAGCAGTAACAAAGAACTTTAACGGTGCAGCAGCCGCTACGGTATCTATGTTATTCATTGTTGTCGCTATGGTACTCGGTGTTGTTATGAAGACCTGTAAGAATATGAAGGAGTGGGTGAAAGCGATCGTTGCTATCGTCCTCATCGTTGCAATGTTTGCAGTAGGTATGAAGCTTCCTTGGTACTTAAACGGTGACCAGTGGAACTACGTTATCATGGCATATCTGTTCCTTGCATCCGTACTTCCTATGTGGTTACTTATGCAGCCAAGAGATTACATGACAACATTCATGCTTGTTGGTATGTTGGTTGGAGCATTTGTCGGTGTTCTGGTTGGACATCCGAATATGGGGCTGAACGCTTTCAATGGTTTCACAGTTGTATCGTCAACAGGTGCTAAGAGTTATCTGTTCCCAACATTGTTTGTAACGATCGCCTGTGGTGCGGTTTCCGGTTTCCACAGCCTTGTTTCATCAGGAACATCATCAAAGACGATCAGAAATGAAAAAGATATGTTATTCGTAGGTTATGGCGCAATGATCCTTGAGACACTCCTCGGTGTTATTTCATTGATCGTAGTTGGCGCAGTAGCAGTTGGAGGAAAAGCACCGGAAGGACTTACACCATTCCAGATCTTCTCACAGGGTATCGCAGGTTTCCTTGAGAAGTTCGGACTTCCAAATTCAGTAGCAAATGTATTCATGACCATGTGTGTATCAGCACTTGCTCTGACATCCCTTGATTCAGTCGCACGTATCGGACGTATGTCATTCCAGGAGCTGTTCATGGGAGATACTACAGATCCATCTCAGATGCCTGTATGGCAGAAGATTCTTACAAATAAGTATTTAGCTACAGTTATAACATTGTTCTTTGGTTACCTTCTCTGCAAGGGTGGATATTCAAATGTATGGCCACTCTTCGGATCAGCAAACCAGATGCTTGCAGCACTTGTACTGATTGGTGTAGCAGTATTCCTCAAGGCAACAAGCAGAAAGCATGCAATGCTTTATCCACCAATGCTTATAATGCTTGCTGTAACATTTACAGCTATCGTTCTCAACGTAATCGGAAATATCCAGAAGTTCCAGGCCGGAACCGGTACATTCCTTGTTGAAGGACTTCAGCTCATTGTTGCAGTATTCCTTATCGTACTTGGTATCATTGTAGCAATTACATGTATCAGAAAACTTGTTCTTATGAAGCATGAGAAGACTGCTGAAAAGGAAGCATAAAATAATATTCAAATAAAAAACAATAAACGTAAAATAAATAATAAATCTAAATCGTAAAAATAATATTCATTGAAAAACTGTGGATGGGGAGATATACAGATATCCTCCCACCACAGTTTTTTGTGTTATAATAACTCCGTCAGGAGGTATGAAGATGAAGCTGGTAGTATGTTTTCCGGGAATCGGCTATCACTGCGACAAGCCACTGTTATATTATGGCAGGCGCGTAGCAGAATCCGTAGGATATAAAGAATATAAGAACGTAGAATATGTGAATCGGATCGGAAACGTCAAAGGCGATCCGGCAAAAATGCAGGCAGCATTTGAAGACCTGTACGGACAGACAGAGGAAATATTAAAAGATATAGATTTTTCCGGGTATGACAGCATTTTATTCTTATCAAAAAGTGTAGGAACGATCATTGCGACTACTTACGCAGAACGACATAAGATGCCATGCAGGCATGTGCTGTATACTCCGCTTGAGGCGACATTTGACAATTGCGCATCTAATCTGTCGGGGAGAGCGATAGCATTTACAGGAACGGAAGATCCATGGGTGGAGAGCACCGATGCAATTACAGATCGGTGCCAAAAAGCAGGGATTCCGGTTCATGTGATAGAGAAAGCAAATCATTCCTTAGAGACAGCCGATGTATGGAAGAATCTGAAGAATCTGGAAAAAATCATGGCGCAGACGGCGGATTTTATAAGCCGGTAAAAAAGTCTTGACTTTGAGCAAACTCCAAGTGCTATAGTAAGGAAAAATCAAATGAAGGATGGTGGCGCAGATGACGATCAAGGAAGTAAGTGAGAAATTTGGTATCTCACAGGATACCCTTCGGTATTATGAGCGTGTAGGGCTGATTCCACCGGTTACAAGAACTCCGAGTGGAAACAGAGATTATCAGGAATCGGATCTTGGCTGGGTAGAAAATGCAGTTTGTATGCGGAATGCCGGCGTTCCAATCGAGGCATTGATTGAATATGTGAAACTGTATCAGATGGGAGATACGACGTTTGAAGCAAGACGGCAGCTATTGCAGGAGCAGTATGACGTATTGCAGGAGCAGAAAGAACAGATCGAGGCAACCATGAAGCGGCTTGCCTATAAGGTATCGCGCTATGAGAAAGCGGTACAGACCGGCGTATTGTCATGGGATAAGGAGGATTGTTAGAACATTATGTATATTGAACAGATTAACGGACCGGAAGATGTAAAGAAATTAAATATAGAAGAAATGACGGCGATGGCAGCAGAGATGCGACAGGCATTGCTGGTTCGTGCAAGTAAGCATGGCGGACATTTTGGACCGAATTTTGGTATGGTAGAAGCAACGATTGCGATGCATTATGTATTTGAGTCACCAAAGGACAAGATCGTATATGATGTATCCCACCAGAGCTATCCGCATAAGATGCTGACAGGCAGAAAGGATGCTTATCTCTACGAAGAACATTACGATGATGTATCCGGATATACAAATCCAAAAGAAAGTGAGTATGATTTCTTTGAGATCGGACATACATCTACATCTGTCAGTCTTGCCTGTGGCCTTGCGAAAGCCAGAGATCTGAAAAAGGAAGACGGCAACGTGATCGCTGTGATCGGTGATGGTTCATTAAGCGGTGGCGAGGCATTGGAAGGTCTTGACTATGCGGCTGAGCTTGGTGGCAATCTGATCATTGTTGTAAATGATAATGACATGTCGATCGCTGAGAATCATGGTGGTTTGTATCAGAATCTGAAACTGCTTCGTGAGACAAACGGGCAGGCAGAATGTAATCTGTTCCGTGCAATGGGACTTGATTATGTATATGTAGATAAAGGAAATGATATTGCTGCATTGATCGCAGCATTTGAATCTGTAAAAGACAGTAAGAAACCGGTTGTTGTGCATATTAAAACTTTAAAAGGAAAAGGCTATGCACCGGCAGAACAGAATAAGGAACAGTGGCATTGGTGTATGCCATTTGACCTTGAAACAGGAAATTCTTTGATGGAATTTGACGGAGAAGATTATTCCGACGTAACCAGAGATTATCTCTTAAAGAAAATGAAGGAAGATCCATCTGTAGTTACGATCACATCTGCAACACCTACTGTTATGGGATTTACAGAAGATAAGAGAAAAGAAGCAGGCAGTCAGTTTATTGATGTCGGTATCGCAGAGGAGACAGCGGTTGCACTGGCATCCGGTATTGCGGCAAATGGCGGCAAGCCTGTATATGGTGTATACAGTTCATTTATCCAGCGGACATATGATCAGCTGACACAGGATCTGTGCATCAATAACAACCCTGCAACGATCGTTGTATTTGCGGGATCTGTATATGGAATGAATGATGTAACACATCTTGGCTTACAGGATATTCCGATGCTTACAAGTATTCCGGGGCTTGTGTATCTGGCACCGACAACCAAAGAGGAATATCTGGCAATGCTTGACTGGAGCGTAGAGCAGACAGAGCATCCGGTTGCGATCAAGCTTCCGGGAGCTGCGATGGTATCGGACAGAAAAGCTGTAACAAAGGATTTCAGCCAGTTAAATAAATACGAAGTAACCCAAAAGGGAAGCAAGATTGCCGTTATCGGTGCAGGTACTTTCTATCAGCTTGGAACAGATGCAGCAGCACTGATCGAGGAGCAGACAGGAGTTACGCCAACCATCATTAACCCACTGTATGTTTCCGGTATGGATGAAGAACTTCTGAATGATCTGAAGAAAGATCATGATATCGTAATTACATTAGAGGATGGTTATCTGGAAGGTGGCTTCGGTCAGAGAATCGCCGGCTTCTATGGTGATTCTGATATGAAGGTTCTGAATTACGGTTTAAAGAAATTCTTCTATGACCGCTACGATGTAAATGAAGTATTAAAAGAAAATCATCTGACAGCAGAACAGATTGCAGAAGATGTGAAGAAGGTTTAACAGTATAAAAAATCGCTTACAGGTAATATTAATCAGAAATAATGTTTGATAAAGGAGATTAAACAATGTCGATGATTAACAGAGAAGTAAGCGATTTTTTTGTGCATGCATATCAAAATGGTGAATTTAAAACGGTAACCAGGGACGACATATTAGGCGGATGGAGTGTATTTTTCTTCTATCCCGCAGATTTTACATTTGTCTGTCCGACGGAGCTGTCAGATCTGCAGGATAAATATGAGGATTTCAAGGCTGCCGGCTGTGAGGTTTATTCCATATCAACAGATACGCATTTTGTGCATAAGGCATGGCATGATACATCGGAAAAGATTGGAAAGATCACGTTTCCGATGTTGGCAGATCCAAATCATGAATTATGTGAAGATTTTGAAGTGATGATCGAATCAGATGGGATGGCAGAGCGTGGCAGCTTCGTCATCAACCCGGAAGGGCGAATTGTTTCCTATGAAGTCAGTGCAGGAAATGTCGGGCGAAATGCAGATGAACTGTTTCGTAAATTGCAGGCATGCCAGTTTGTTGCGGAGCATGGAGATGAGGTCTGCCCTGCCAAATGGCAGCCGGGAGGAGCTACGTTGCGTCCAAGTCTGGATCTTGTAGGGAGATTGTAAGAATGAAGAATGAAAATATGTATGATGTGGTGATTGCAGGCGCGGGACCGGCGGGGCTTACAGCAGCTATTTATCTGGCGAGAGCCTGTTACCGGGTGCTTGTTGTCGAGAAAGAGAAGATTGGCGGACAGATCACGATAACAGAAGAGGTGGTGAACTATCCGGGAATAGAGAAAACAGATGGAAAATCCCTGACCGCTGCTATGTACAGACAGGCAGAGAATTTTGGTGCAGAATTCCTGATGGCAGAGGTTGAAAAGCTGGATGTAGATGGAGAATATAAAATCGTGCATACAAATAAGGGCGACTTTTCCTGTTACGGAATTCTGCTCGCAACCGGAGCACATCCGAGAATGATCGGATTTGAGGGGGAGAAACGGTTTAAAGGACGGGGCGTAGCTTATTGCGCAACTTGTGATGGAGAGTTCTTCACCGGCAAGGAAATATTTGTTGTGGGTGGCGGTTATGCTGCTGCGGAGGAAAGTGTATTCCTTACCAAGTATGCCAGCCATGTGACGATATTGATCCGGGGTGAAGATTTTTCCTGCCCTAAGTCATCGGCGGATAAAGCCAGAGCAAATGAAAAAATTACGGTGCTTACCAGTACTGAGATCGTCCGCGCGGAGGGTGAAGATGTCCTGACAACACTGGTGTATAAAAATGTGAAAACAGGAGAAGAAAGTGTATATCATGCGCCAAAAGGAGATACGTTTGGTATTTTCGTATTTGCCGGATACGAGCCGGAGACTTCGTTGCTGCAGGGAAAAGCAGAGATTGATGAAAAGGGATATGTAATTACGGATGCTTCTGGACAGACCAGTATATCGGGTGTTTATGCGGCTGGCGATGTCTGCCAGAAAAATCTTCGTCAGGTAGTGACGGCAGTCGGTGATGGTGCAGTTGCAGCGACAGAGCTTGAACGGTATGTGGCAGCCATGCAGAAAAAGAATGGAGCAAAGCCATCACGGAATTTGCGGGAAAATAAACAATCAAAGGAGAAGAATGTTACACAGGAGAAAAAGAGTGAAGGAATGCAGCCTGTGGTCGCTGAAAATACCGGATATGGAATGTATAAAACTGGACAACAGAAACAGCCGGAAGCAGAAGATTCATTGTCGGACGAGTTCTTTGATGAAGAGACGGAAAAGCAGTTAGATGAGGTCTTTGACCGCATGGCGCATCCGCTGATCCTGAAATTATATCTGAATCAGAAGCAGGAGTCAGTGCAGCTAAAACAATATATGGAAGCTATGAGCAGACGAACCGAAAAGCTCAGTGTAATCGTAGCAGAGGAAGGGGCAGACGGGGATTCTGTTCCGGCAAACGAACGACCATTTGTCAGGATTTTGGGAGAAGACGGAAGTGATACCGGGCTTGGCTTCCATGGTGTACCGGGTGGACATGAATTCACTTCTTTTGTGATTGGATTGTATAATGCTGCCGGACCGGGACAAGAAGTGGATGCACAGATTATGGAGCGTATTCATGCGATCAAAAAGCCGCTTCATATCAAGATTCTTGTAACACTTGCCTGTTCCATGTGCCCCGATCTTGTCATCGCAGCACAGAAAATAGCCGCAGAAAATCCACAGGTTACAGCAGAGATTTACGATGTGATGCTATATCCATCTTATCAGAAACGCTATAAGGTTATGAGCGTACCATGCCTTGTTGTGAACGATGAACATGTAGCATTTGGAAGAAAGACATTACCGGAGCTATTAGACTATTTGGATGAGATTTTATAAAATAATAGAGCATCTCTTTACTGGATATATATTCGGTAAAGGGATGCTCCTTTTATTTTGAATAATTTGTGATCGTGTAAAATAGGATATTAGACAAAACAGATTAAATAAAAAGATTGACACCCTACAAAATAGGGTATACTATTTAGAAAAAAGGAGGGATGAATTAGCGAATGATAAGAACATTTATTGAAATACCATTATTTACAAAACGGTGGAAAGAAATAGGGCTTGGGGAAGATGAGTTACGAGCATTGCAAATTATGCTATTAAAAAATCCAGAATCAGGACCGGTAATGGAAGGAACTGGTGGAATACGTAAGGTACGGTTCCCATTAGAAAATAGAGGAAAGAGTGGTAGTGTTCGTGTATGTTATACGGATTTTGCAGAATATGAAGTTACCTATCTAATAACTGCATTTGAAAAGAAAAGTCAGGAAAATCTGACAAATGAAGAAAAAAATGTACTTAAGAAGTTGGTAAAATCTTTGAAAGAGGAAACGGCAAAGAATAGGAGATGATTTCTATGGGTTCATTATTTGATGATTTAAAACAGGGATTGGAAGAAGCAATAGAGTATGAAAAAGGACAGGGAAAAGCTCGCGTAAAAACATATATGATAATGCCAGTGAAAGAATATTCAAATACAGAAATTCGTGAGATCAGGATGCGGGCAGGAATGACACAGGGAGTTTTTGCATCTTATATGGGTGTTTCGAAGAAAACAGTAGAGGCATGGGAGTGTGGCAGAACACACCCAACCGGACCAGCGTTTCGTTTGCTTGATATCTTAGCTTCCGAAGATCTGGATGAAACAGAATTTGTAGTAGCAAAATAATAAGAAGAAAAAATAAAAAGAACGTCCTTCTGCCTGGTATCAATGTTCATTAATATAACATCAGTGAGATTTCGTTGTGCGGTGCACATAACCAGATCAGAGTAAGCTACACTAAGCTCAAACTACGCTAATGCTTGTTTTCACTAAGTGTACTTACATGGCACGCACTAACCTCAGACTTCGTGTTAACGCTCGTCTTCACTAAGTGCTCCGCTCAGCCGCAGGCGAGTTAGCACAGGAGTATTTACGAATAAGTTATGTGCAACAAACAGAAGTCGTAACGAGTTATATAATGGGCATTGATACCAGGCAGAAGGACGTTCTTTTCGTTTTGAAAACTTACATTTGTGTACAACAGGATACAAATAGGATATAATTGCCATGTATGATAGGTTCAGAATCTAAGATATCGAGAGATTAAAAAATGAATTCTGGAAATGGGGAGCGCTATGAGTTACAACATTTTACTGGTAGAAGATGAAGCAGGAATTGCAGAGGGCATCATGGATTACATGAAAGAGAGTGAGATCACATTTACCTGGGCGGCGGACGGAGACGAGGCACTTGCTCTGGTGTACGAACATGAATATGATCTGGCACTTTTAGATGTGATGCTGCCGGGGGCAGATGGATTTGAGATATGCAGAGCCATCCGGGCAAAGAGTTACGTTCCGATCATTTTTCTGACCGCCAGAGGCAGAGAAGAAGACCGGCTTTACGGGTACGATCTCGGTTGTGATGATTACGTTGTGAAACCATTTTCCATGGCAGAGCTTCAGGCGAAGATCCAGTCATTTTTGCGTAGGTCGAAAGGCTTGTGGACGAAGAATCAGGTGATCCAGGTGGGAGACATCAAGATGTATCCGGACAGACTGCTTGTTGAGGCAGCAGGAGAAGAGGTCCGGCTTGCACCAAAAGAATATGCGATGCTCAAATACCTGATGGAGCATAAGGGCATGATCGTGACAAGGGATGATATGCTTGTCCGGTTATGGGGGTATGATTACGATGGTGGTGACCGTGTGGTTGACAACCATGTAAAGAAGCTTCGCAAAGCACTTGGTGACAGCGGTAAAATGGTAAAGACCGTATTTGCAAAAGGATATCGGATGGAGTAATCAGATCAGAGAGGTGGACTATCATATGAAAAAAAAAGAAAAGAAATATTATGGGAAAAAAAAGAAGTTTTATTCCTTCTTTTTAAAGATTTTTATTCCGTTTATTATTGTAACATCGATACTTGGGGGTATCATTACAGCATTTTTAAACCTGACATTTCAGAATAATATATCGAGCAATGTGCAGGCTGCAGAAAAGACGATCCGTCAGGCAGGCATAAAATACTGGAATATTTATCAGACGGAGCTTGAAGAACAGAAAGACGCAGATTACGAGTTCCAGACACCGTATGATCATTATATTGGAAATATGATATATTTGAATAATCTGTCAATGGCTGCGTTAAATGACAGTGAGGTGGTCAATATGCAGGGATTTATTCATCTGTATCAGAAGGACGATGCCGGTAATCTGACAGAGATCACGGATCAGAAGGATAAGGTATTTCTTCAAATCAATGATACATCTGAGAACAAATATATGCTGTATTGTGATAATGATATATTTGAAGCGGCTGTTCCTGAAATAAAGGATATGTCTGCGGATTTTTCACTTGATAAAATGAATGAGATCTATGTATCAGGAATGCAGTTTTATCCGGCTTCCTATACCTGTTTTGCAGATGGGGAGGAGCAGGAAAGAACGGTATCAGAGATACCGGATGGTTATGTGAAGCTGGATCAGAGTTCGGGATTTACCATTCCGCATGGAGTCGTTGGCTGCATACCAACATCGTTAAAGGTTGACCGGTATACAGGTACGGATGAGATCGTGAATGATTATCAGAATAATTCCAATTGGGAATATGTGGAAGATACAGAAAAATGTGCATACGGCACACATACAGTCTATGCATTCCCTATCAACAATGACAACACTGCTTTTGCAGTCATTGATTATCATTATAATATTGTAAAGTCACTGATGGGACATATGATCATTTACACATGGCTTGGGGTAGTGCTTGGAAGTGCATTGATCTCACTTCTGATCGCATATATAATGTACAGATCCTATAAATCAGCGTATGATATGGAGCAGTACAGACGAACAACTTCAAATGCGATGGCACATGATCTCAAAAGCCCGCTTGCCGTTATTTCTCTGTATGCCGAGAATTTGAAATCAGGAAAGAATCCGGAGAAGAACCAGTATTATATGGACGGGATATTAAATGAAGTAAAGGCAATGAATGAACAGGTTGCATCCATCCTTGATATGGCAAAGGCTGAGGATGTAAACACAGAGCTTCATAAGACTAAAGTTGATATTGGAAACATCATAAATACAGCAGCAGATGTATATGCGGAAACAATTAAAACTAAAAATATCAGGCTTGACATTCAGGGAAGCTGCCAGATCGAAGCAGACGAGGCTCTGATGTATCAGGCAGTTATGAATATGATGGATAATGCGGTTAAGTATGTTACAAAGGATGGAAAGATCACAGTTCAGATGAGCAATGAGCGCCTTTCCATTCAGAATACAAGTGAGCCGATTCCGGAAGATATTTTAAAGAATATCTGGAATCCATTTGTCAAAGGGGATAACAGCAGACATGGACACAAAGGAACCGGGCTTGGCTTATCCATTGTCAAAACCATCATGGATCGCCATGGATTTATTTGTGAGATGAAAAATGCAGGTGATGGTGTGGAAGTGAAGGTGGACTTTTAGATAAGTTAATGATAAGGAGTGCCGGCAATGACATTACAACAGTTAAAATATATGATAACAGTAGCGGATACAGGAACGATCACGGAAGCAGCAAATAAGCTGTATATCTCGCAGCCAAGTCTGACAAATGCGATCCATGAACTGGAAAAGGAAATGAATATCGTCATTTTCAACCGGACGAATAAGGGTATCAGTCTTTCAAAGGAAGGAGAGATATTCTTAGGATATGCAAGACAGGTTTTGGAACAGGCGGCTATTTTAGAAGATAAATATAAGGGAAATGATGGTGGTAAGAAACAGTTCTGTGTATCAACCCAGCATTATTCATTTGCCGTCAATGCATTTGTGGATCTGGTCAAGCAGTATGGACAGGATGAATATGATTTCAGCATACGGGAGACGCAGACTTATGAGATCATCGAAGACGTAGCAAGGATGAGAAGTGAGATCGGAATCTTATTCCTGAATGATTTTAATGAAGCAGTGCTGCGTAAGCTTCTGCGTTCGAATGATCTGGAATTTCATTTGCTGTTTGTAGCCAGACCGCATGTATTTATCAGCAGAAAACATCCGCTTGCCGGCAAGACGGTCATAACAAATGAAGAACTTGAGGACTATCCGTATCTGTCATTTGAACAGGGGGAGCATAATTCCTTTTATTTTTCAGAAGAGATTTTTTCATCCTTTGAGCGGAAACGGAATATCCGTGTCCGGGACAGAGCTACGTTGTTTAACCTGCTGATCGGTTTAAATGGCTATACCGTGTGCAGCGGTGTGATCGATAAGAAGCTGAATGGCAGAGACATCATAGCAGTTCCGCTTGCCGATGAGAGTGATATGCGGATCGGATATATCACGCATAAGAAAGGAATGATCAGCCGGTTGGGAAATACATATCTGGAGGCTCTGAAAAAATATCTGAGTCCGGAACCGCCCAGACGAAAACTGGAACATCGGGGACGCTTTAATGAACTTGGCAGAGATGGGGAAATGCTGACGGATGTTACAGGTAAGATAGATGAACATATAAAGAAGCTGAAATAAAATCGAAAAGGATTTTGTTTAGATATAGTTTGAAACTATGACAAACAGAATCCTTTTTGTATTATACAGATCTTGTTCGCTGCCATATAATAAGCGGGAAATCACGGCTGGGAAATAAGCAGAGTGGTTATTATAGAAATGATTTGAATTATATGGAGGATAAAGCAATGAGTCAGTTACAGACACCATTTCGTTATGATTATGTAGGAAGCTTTCTTCGCCCTGCAAAGTTAAAGAAGGCGAGAAGACAGTTTGATGAGGGAAATATCTCATACGATGAATTAAAGAAAGTAGAAGATGAAGCGATCACAGAGCTTATAACAAAGATAAAGGAATCAGGCTATCATGTTATTACAGATGGTGAATTCCGTCGTGCAACCTGGCATCTTGATTTTATGTGGGGATTTGATGGAATCGGACATACACCTACAAAGACAGGTCTTCCATTCCATGGTGAAGCAGCTATGGTCGATGATACTTATCTGGTTGGAAAAGTCGGCATATCCAAAGAGCATCCATTTGTAGAGCATTTTAAGTTCGTAAAACAGTTTGAAGATGAGAATACAGTAGCAAAACAGACAATGCCATCTCCTGCTCAGTTCCTTGCGCAGTTTACAATGCCATTCAACCGTGTGGAGACGGAGAAATACTACACATCCGATGCAGACCTGGTAAAGGATATTGTAGATGCATATGGAAAAGTGATCCAGGATCTGTACAATGCAGGATGTAGAAATATCCAGCTTGATGACTGTACCTGGGGCATGATGGCAGACAGAAGCGGACATCTTGCATACGGAACAACTGCTGAGGGCTTAAAGGAGATCCAGAAGATCCATAAGGATATCAATAATCAGGTAATCGCAAATGCACCAAAGGATCTGACAATCAATACACATGTATGTCGTGGTAATTTCCATTCTACTTATGCAAACAGTGGTGCTTATGATCCTGTAGCAGATATCCTGTTCGGAGAAGAAAATGTAAATGCATATTATCTGGAATTCGATGATGAGCGTTCCGGCGGATTTGCTCCGCTTGCAAAGGTTTCCGGTGATAAGAAGGTTGTGCTTGGTCTTATTACAACGAAGTCACCAAAGCTTGAAAATAAGGAAGAAGTAATTGCCCGTATAAAGGAAGCTGCAAATTATATTCCACTTGACAGATTATATCTCAGCCCACAGTGTGGATTTGCATCCTGTGAGATCGGTAATAAGCTGACCGAGAAAGAACAGTGGGATAAGCTTCGTCTTGTAAAAGAGATTGCAGAAGAAGTGTGGTAGAGCGATAATAAGAAATGTGACAGGTCACAGTTATGGGCTGGTCGAAAGACCCAGGTCCAACCAAAAGAACAGGCGGGGAAACTCCCCGCCGTTTTGTTTTTTTTTAAAACGATATATGTTTAAACAATGCAACTGCACATAACACGATAGCAAGTGGTACATAGAGGTAACGTCCAATGGAATACCAGAGTGTGCCACGATTTTTTTTGCTGCCGCAGTTGACAGCTTCGAGCAGTTCGTCCTTCTTCATGACATAGAACCATGAGACAGCACCGATGGTTGCGCCGATCGGGATGATGTAGATAGAAACAATATCCATCCAAGGTCCCCATTTGGAGATCGTCTCCATACCGATGCCACAGCCAAGGCATAACACACCGATGATGATCAGGACTGCGGTACGGCTGAGCTTCGGAAACTGGTGTAAGAGTGATTCGGCAACCGCCTCAAACATATTCTGAAGGGAGCTTACACCGGCGAAGATCATTGCTATATACAGGATGATCGCAAATAACCGTCCAAGTGGAATGTTCTGTAAGATGGTCGGCAGGGTAACAAAGAGAAGACTTGGACCTGCTCCGACATCAACGCCATAAGAGAAACATGCCGGGATAATGACCAGCGCTGCGACAACGGCAGCAATCGTATCAAAGATCGCAGTATGTCTGGCAACTCCGACAACATCTTCATCCTTTGACAGATAAGCGCCATAGACGATCATGCCGCTTCCCGTAACTGACAGGGAGAAGAATGCCTGTCCCATTGCCCAGATCCAGATCATAGGATCAGCAAGCTTTGACCAGTCCGGTGTGAACATGAACTTATATCCTTCTGCTGCGCCCGGAAGCATAGCAACACGGACTGCAAGGATCAGGAAAATGATGAAGAATAACGGCATCATGATCTTATTTGTCTTTTCTATACTATGCGCTCCAAAGAACAGGGTCAGGAGCGTTCCGGCTACCACGATAATGTGAAGTGGGATCACGGAGAACGGTTTAGATGAAAATGAATCAAACCAGGCTGCTGTATCTTCATGCATTAAAGTTCCGATCAGAGAATCAAGGAAGGCTTTTAAAATATAGGAAACGATGATAGCATAACCGATCGCGATACATAAGGAGCCCGCGAGTGGAAGCCAGCCAAGCAGTCCGCCGGCAGTACCGGCTTTTTTACCTCTTGTTTCCCATGCATGTTTATAAGCACCAAGTGTTCCCGTCCCGGCTTTTCGTCCGATCGCAAATTCGGTCGGAAGTGCCACATAGCTGAATATAAAGATAAAAAGCAGGTAGATCAGCAGAAATGCGCCGCCACCATTACTTCCCAATTTATTTGGAAATCCCCAGACATTTGCCATACCAACGGCAGAACCAACAGAAGCCAGAATGAATCCCCATTTGCTTCCAAAACTTTTCGTATTTTTATTACTCATAAACTAACCTTATCTCAGTTAAATAACTGCTTTCTATATATTATATAGATGGTTTTGAAATTGATATTCAATCGTTATGTGTGAACAGTTTGACTTACTAAAACAGTGGCATTTGAGGTCGCCGGTCCTCACATTTCGTACTTAGTGAGTGCTTGCACGAGCTTAGAACGAAAGCGCACCCTTGTGGTGTAGATGGCGCTTAAGCGGCATCTTAGTACCGTTGCAGAGCTAACTGAGACCTTAGCGAGGTTTACCGAGGTTAGTTCGAAGTTACACAGCGGGGAAACGAGCGGAAGCGTCCACTGGTTAGTAATGTCAGAACTGTTTACACATGATGAATATTAATTTCAAAATCATCTGCCGACACTGTTCCAGTTTAAAGGTTTACAGTCGAAAAAGCAACAAAAATATTATTCACCTATTGACATGGTAGGTGAATAGGAATATTATCTTTGTAGCATAATTTGGAAAGAGGGAGAAATACTATGGTCATCTCGTCAAAAGGACGGTATGCATTACGCGTTATGGTTTATCTGGCGGTAAATCATGATGGCAGTTTTATACCATTAAAAGAAATATCACAACACGAAGAGCTGTCACAGAAATATCTGGAAAGTATCACCCGGATGCTGTCAAAAGCACATCTGATCGAAGCGGCAAGCGGACATGGAGGTGGCTATCGTCTGACCAGGGAACCGGAAGAATATAATGTAGGCGAGATTCTGAAGCTGACGGAAGGGACCCTTGCACCGGTATCCTGCCTGAAGGATGATTCAGTACCATGTGACCGGTCGGAATTATGTTATACATTACCGATCTGGCAGGGACTTGCCGATCTGATCAATAATTATTTTGATAATATGACGCTTGCCGATGTGGCAGGAAAAGCTGAGAAAACAGTGAAAGAATAGATGAATATACAGGAGGCACGAATATGTCAGAGAAACAGTTATTAAATGTAAAGAATTTGTATGTAGATGTAGAGGAGAAGCAGATCCTTCACGGTGTGGATCTGTTGATCGGAAAAGGTGAGACACACGTTCTCATGGGACCAAACGGAACAGGTAAATCAACACTTGGCTATGCACTCATGGGAAATCCAAGATACACCATAAAGAGCGGAGAGATCTGGTTTCAGGGTAAAAATATTACAGAGGCGCCTGTCAATGAGCGGGCGAAAGCAGGAATCTTCCTGTCCTTCCAGAATCCTTTAGAGGTTCCGGGTGTGACTTTAAGTTCATTTATCAGAAATGCATTGGAGCAGAAGACAGGAAAAAGACAGCGTTTATATGATTTCAAGAAAGAGCTGGAGCGTACAATGGAGATCCTTCAGATGGATCCATCCTATGCAGAACGTGATCTGAATGTCGGATTTTCCGGTGGTGAGAAAAAGAAGGCAGAGATCTTACAGCTCCTGATGCTGAAGCCTTCACTTGCAATCCTTGATGAGACAGATTCCGGTCTGGACGTTGATGCTGTAAGAACAGTATCTGCCGGTATCGAAGAATACCAGAAGAATTGCAAGGGCAGTCTTCTGATCATTACCCATAGCACGAAGATTCTGGAGTCCTTATCTGTTGATCATACACATGTTATGGTAGAAGGTAAGATCATACAGACCGGTGATGCATCTCTGGTAGAGGAGATCAACCGGAATGGATTTGCAAAATATGAGAAGACAGAGCAGAATCAGTAGTCTTTGAAAGGAGCATCCGATAGATATGAAAGAAAAAACATATGTAGAAGACATAGACAGAAATATATATGACTTCAAAGATGATGAAAAAGATGCTTATAAGATCAAGGCAGGACTGACGCCTGAGATCGTTGAGCAGCTTTCGAAAGAGAAACATGATCCGGCATGGATGCAGACCTTCCGTCTGGAATCCCTGCAGATCTATAATAATATGGAAGTACCGGACTGGGGACCATCGATTGAAGGTCTGAATATGGACAACATCGTAACCTATGTCAGACCAAATACAAATATGAAAGCAAAATGGTCTGATGTGCCGGAAGATATCAAGAATACATTTGAACGACTGGGCATCCCACAGGCAGAGAGAAAATCTCTTGCAGGTGTCGGAGCACAGTATGATTCCGAACTGGTATACCACAATGTCCGTCAGGAGGTAGCTGAAAAGGGCGTTGTATATACTGATATGGAGAGTGCATTAAATGGCGAATATGCAGATATGGTAAGAAAGCATTTTATGAAGCTGGTTCGTCCCAATGACCACAAGTTCGCAGCTCTTCATGGTGCTGTATGGTCAGGCGGTTCCTTTGTATATGTGCCAAAGGGAGTATCCGTAGAGATTCCGTTGCAGTCTTATTTCCGTCTGAATGCACCGGGAGCCGGACAGTTTGAACATACCCTTATCATCGTGGATGAGGGCGCGGATCTTCATTTCATCGAAGGCTGTTCTGCACCAAAATATAACGTGGCAAATCTCCATGCCGGATGCGTGGAATTATTTGTCGGTAAGAATGCGAAGCTTCGTTATTCGACGATCGAGAACTGGTCAAAGAATATGTATAACCTGAATACAAAACGTGCAGTTGTAGAAGAAGGTGGAACGATCGAATGGGTTTCCGGTTCCTTCGGATCCCACGTATCCTATCTATATCCGATGAGTATCCTTAAGGGAAAGGGCGCGAAGATGGAATTTACCGGTATTACGTTTGCCGGAAAAGGACAGAATCTGGATACCGGAGCAAAGGTTGTTCACAGTGCACCGGATACCAGTTCCTACATTAATACAAGATCTATTTCAAAGGATGGAGGTATCAGTACTTTCCGTTCTTCCGTTGTAGTAGCAAAGGAAGCAGAGAATGCCAAGGCAGCAGTATCCTGTCAGTCGCTGATGCTGGATTCTATCTCAAGATCTGATACGATCCCGGCGATGGATATTCGTACCAGAAAGGCAAATGTAGGACATGAGGCACAGATCGGCAGTATCAGTGATGATGCGGTATTCTATCTGATGTCCCGTGGTATGAGTGAGGAAGATGCCAGAGCTTGTATCGTCAGTGGATTTGCGGACAACGTATCAAAGGAGCTTCCGCTGGAATATGCTTTGGAAATGAACAATCTGATTCGTCTGGAAATGAAGGGCAGTATAGGTTAGGAGGAAATGAGCAATGGACAAGAATACGATCAATATTAATAAACTTCCATCCAAAACATGGTACTGGCTTCATATGAATGATACAAAGGTTTCATGGAATCCGGAGATAGCACCATGTAAGGTGACGGTAGAGGAAACATTTGAAGATAAAGAGACAAACAGCCTGATATCCGGGGATGCGGCAGAATTTGTCACAGTTGAGAGTGGAGCAGGAAGAGAGGCTGATCCGATCTTTGCAGATGCGCAGACAGAAAAAACAGTTCTGACTGCTTCGGACAAAGACGCGAAGGCAACAATCCGTCTGGCTGTTGATGGAACGACAGCAACATCTGCGGCAGGTGCATGTTATCTGACGGCAGAAGAAGGTACGGATACAACCATAATTGAGACATTTACAAAGAAAAGTGCGCAGGCAGGTTCACTGGCATATCGTACGATGATACAGGCAAAGAAAGACAGCCGTGTTCGTCTGGTACAGGTATTTATGCAGGATGAAGAACAGACTCTGTTAAATGATATCGGTTGTGTCTGCGATGAAAATGCAAAGTTCGATATCCTTCAGATCTTTATCGGAAAAGGTGATCTCTATAACGGAATCCGTACAGATCTTAAGGGTACAGGAGCAGATACACAGGTCGAGATCGGCTACCTTGGACAGAAGACACAGAAGATTGATGTGAACCTGATCATAAATCACTTCGGTAAGAAGACGAATTGTGAGATCCAGGTAGATGGAACCTTAAAGGATGCAGCAGAGAAAGTATTTCGTGGAACGATCGATTTCAAGAACGGCGCATCCGAATCCACAGGCGCAGAGACAGAAAATGTACTCCTGCTTGGTGATGATGTGATCAATAAGACAATCCCGATCATTCTCTGTGCAGAGGAGGATGTAGAAGGTTCTCACGGTGCAACGATCGGCGAACTGGATGAGGAGACATTATTTTATTTTGAATCAAGAGGCATCGACAAGGAGACTGCGGAGGATATCATGACCCGCGGCAAATTCGAGATGTTATATCGCCACATAGGAGATGAGCAGACACAGAAGCTGGTAGAAGCACAGCTTGCGGAGGTAATGGCAGATGATAGAGAAGAATTATAAAGAGGATTTTCCGTTATTACAGACAAATAAAACCATTTATATAGACAATGCGGCTACAGCACAGAAGCCGGCAGTTGTAATTGAAGCAGAGAAGCGTTTTTATGAAGAAAGCAATGCAAATCCGCTTCGTGGTTTCTATCCGCTGAGCCTTGCAGCAACAGAAGCATATGAAGATGCCAGAAAAGTTGTGCGTGATTTTATTCATGCAGATTCTGAAAAAGAAATCATCTTTACAAGAAATACAACAGAGAGTCTGAACCTTGTTGCATACAGCTATGCATGCAGTCATTTGAAAGCAGGAGATGAGATCGCAGTCAGCATCATGGAGCATCACAGCAACATTCTCCCATGGCAGATGGCAGCGAGAATGACAGGTGCAACGGTCCGGTATCTGAACTGTGAGAAGGACGGTACTTTGACAGATGAGACACTTGCAGCAGGAATCAATGAGAAGACAAAGCTTGTAGCGATCGGACAGGTATCCAATGTTCTCGGTTGTGTGAATCCGATCAAGAAGATCGCAAAGCTTGCACATGCGGTCGGCGCGGTTATTGTAGTAGATGCGGCACAGAGCGCACCGCATATGCCGATCGATGTCAAAGATCTGGATGCGGATTTTCTTGCATTTTCCGGTCATAAGCTAATGGGACCGATGGGTATCGGCGTGTTATATGGAAAAGAAGCATTACTGGAAGAGATGCCGCCATTTATGACAGGTGGCGAGATGATCCAGTCGGTAACGACAGAAGGAGCGGTATGGGCTGAACTTCCGCATAAGTTCGAGGCAGGAACTGTAAATGCAGCCGGTGCAGCCGGACTTGCAGCCGCAATTTCATATATTAATAAGATTGGATTTGAGACAATCGAGCAGAGAGAACTGGAACTGACCCGACATGCGATGGAAGGACTTGCAAAGATTCCGCATGTTCATGTGATCGGCTCAGAAGATCCTGCAAACCATACCGGTATTGTGGCATTTACGATCGACAATGTACATCCACATGATGTCAGTGAGATCATGGCAGCAGATGGTATCGATGTTCGTGCCGGACACCATTGTGCACAGCCATTGCTTACTTATCTGAAGGTGTATAATACAACAAGAGCCAGCTTTATGTTCTACAATACGATAGAAGAAGTCGATGCATTTGTAGAGAGTGTTGCAAATGTCAGAAGGAGAATGGGATATGGAGAATAGAAGTTTTTATAATGAGATCCTGACGGAACACAATATCCGACCGGAATTCAAGCATGATCTTCCGGATGCGAACATTGTACTGGAAGGTGTAAACCCGAACTGTGGGGATGATATTTGGTTGAAATTAAAAGTAGAAAACGGAATCATCGAAGACGGAGCATTTGTCGGAGACGGTTGTGCGATCTCACAGGCGTCCGCTGATATTATGCTTGGCATGATCGTCGGAAAGACCGAGGAAGAAGCGTTGAAGCTTGGAAAACTTTTCTTAAAGATGATACAGGGCGAAGCGACCGATGAAGAGATCGATGAACTGGAAGAAGCCTCCGCCTTAAAAGATATCTCCCATATGCCTGCCCGTGTAAAATGCGCAGTCCTTGGCTGGCATACCCTGGAGGAAGCATTAAAAAAATAAACGAAAAACAGCTACTGTCATATGTCAGACGACATAGATAGTAGCTGTTTTAAAGTTCTCTGTTATTCGCGCTGGTGTAGGTTTGCACATATTAATATATGAAGTTAAAGCCATTAAAGTGGATATAAATAAAAGATGATAGATATTTTTGTGAAGCAAACCTATTCACGCTGTGTAACTTCGAACTAACCTCGGCGGAGCCTCACTAAGTTCTCAGTTATTCACGTCGGTTCTTAGCGATCCGCATAAGCGGGAGCTTAGTACCGTTACGTGAAAATAGAGCGAGAGCGTTTTGCGTAACAAAGAGTATCTATCATCTTTTATTTATAATGCCAAGTCAGTCTATAATACTTTCGAAAGGAAATCCTTTAGTCGAGGATTCTTTGGATTGCCAAAGAATTCTTCCGGCGTGCCGGTTTCAAGAATCTGTCCTTCATCGATGAAGAGGACTTTATTGGCAACCTCCTTTGCAAATCCCATTTCATGAGTAACCACGATCATGGTCATTCCCTCTTTTGCAAGATCCTTCATCAGGTCGAGAACTTCTCCAACCATTTCAGGATCAAGAGCAGAAGTCGGTTCATCGAATAAGATCACATCCGGATTCATAGCAAGCGCACGAATAATGGCAACTCGCTGTTTCTGACCACCGGATAAAGTAGAAGGATACACATCCGCTTTATCCTCCAGACCGATCCGTTTCAAAAGCTCCTCTGCCTTTGCTCTTGCATCTGCAACGATCTGAGCCTTTGTGGTTGTGATATTAAGCTTTTCCTGCTTTTCCTTGCGGAACAGGTTCGTGAGCGGAAGCAGACGATTATGACGCTTCGCTTTTTTCAGATCCTGACAACGCACCAGTACAGGAGCAAGCATGATATTCTGAATAACGGTTTTGTTGTTATACAGATTAAAATGCTGGAATACCATTCCCATATGACGACGGTGGATATTGATATCAACCTTCGGGTCTGCAATATCGACACCATTGAAGATGATCTGACCGCCTGTTGGGTCTTCCATACAATTTAAACAGCGAAGAAATGTACTTTTACCAGAACCTGAAGGACCGATTACAACCATTATATCGCCTTTATCGATTGTGACATTGATGCCTCGTAAAACTTCATTGTCACCAAAGTGTTTTTCAAGATTAATGACGTCTATCACTCTTTCTCAGGCTCCTTTCCATAAGTTTGATACCAAGGCTGATCAGAAGCACCATCACAATGTAGATCAGTGCCATAACCAGATATGGGATCATGAATTCGTAGCTGTTACTACCAATATAGTTAAATGCTACATATAAGTCAGTAGCACCAACAAAGCTTACAACAGATGTTTCCTTGATCAGAGATATAAATTCATTTCCCAGAGTAGGAAGGATGTTTTTAACTGCCTGAGGAATCACAATCTTGCGCATGGTCGTCGCAAAGCTAAGTCCCATGGCACGGCCACCCTCCATCTGTCCGGGATCAACAGAAAGGATACCGCTTCGCATGATTTCGGAAATATAAGCACCACTGTTTAGACCAAATACAAGCATTGATACCTGTACACCGCTCATATGACCTCCTACGATAGGGAGCAGAACATAGTAAAACAGCAGTAACTGCACGACCATAGGAGTCCCACGGAAGAATCCGACATAGACGCTGCAGATCGCATCTAAAACCCGTGGCAGCCGTTTATATTTTGGAATGACGCGGACAGTTGCAATAATGGTTCCGATCAAAATACCTATGATCAGACCGGTTATGGCGATGATAACGGTATTCTTAAGACCCTCAACAACCTTTACATATCCTTTGTTATCAATGAATATTTCTATGAACTTTTGTATTTTACTTGAAATGTCTCCCATGAAATATCCTTTCAATATCATTTATTTTCTTTACGCGAGGAACGCGTGATTCTTATAGCATATTTTTACTGCATAGCATTTAATGATTTTGTAATGGCAGCAGCAGGAGCAGAATCGATGATAACATAATTTAAATTTCCGTTTAATAAATCCTGAACTGCAAGTGAACCGTTCTTATAACCGGTAGATGTCATCTTAAGACCAGCGAATCCCCAGTCATCATCACCTTCGCAGTAGAACTGTCCGGTTGTACCTGTCTGGAAACCAATCTTGCTACTTGAATCCTTAGCGTTAAGGATTGCATTTACATCATCGGCGGTCTTACATTCGTCAAATTCTGTGTTGTCTGATGGAACGATCAACTTCTGGGAAGCCTTGTAGTAAGAATCTGAGAAAGCTACATATTCTTCACGATCCGGCTTGATTGTAAGACCGGCCATAGCGATATCACATTTCTGCTGACCAACGGAGAGACATACAGCATCGAAATCCATGTTCTGGATAACCAGCTCCTTACCGAGCTTGTCAGCGAGTGCCTTAGCGATCTCCATATCGATTCCGTAGTAGTTCTCACCCTTTGTATACTCAAATGGTTCGAATGCAGCGTTTGTTGCTACAACTAACTGATCCTTGCTTGAATCTAATGTAGCTGATTCAACAGCAACAGGCTCGCCATCACCGAAGTAGTGGTTGCAGATCTCTTCAAATGTGCCATCTGAATTCATATCTGCGATAAATGTATTAACCTCTTTTAATAAGTCAGGCTGTGTTTTGTCAACGCCGAAAGCGTATTCCTCATCTGTAAGGTCAATCTCAATAACCTTAGCAGTCTTCTTATCAGAAGATTTGCTGTCGTCGTTTTTGCTTCCGCATGCTGTTAATGCAGTCATAGCCAAGGCTGCAGACATAGTAATTGCTAAAAATTTTTTAAGTTTCATTTTTCATTACTTCCTTTCATTCTTTTCTGAATAAATATACCATTGTGTTTTGGAAAATGCAATTTATATATGCAAAAAATTGCTGAAAATTACAGGTTTTATGCAGGTTTTATAAATGCTTTTCGTATTTTCCGCCAATATGCATACCTTCTTTTACGACAACAAAGGCATGTTCATCGATGGTTTTCAGTCCACGGCGGAGATGAACACATTCATATTTGGAAAGGATCGTAACGATCATATAAGTTGTTTCTTCGGTATAACCACCACGCGCCTCCCACCAGGTTGCATCCCGGTGAAATTCGTTTACGATGTAATCAAGGATGGCTTCCGGTTCTTCTTTTGTATAGATCACAACTTCGGTATTGATGTTCTGCGTATGTGCTTTGTCAGTCATCAGAGTACTGACAGCGGAATAGATAATGCTGTATACGGCTGTCGGGATACCAAAAAGGATTGCACAGATGCCGTAGACAACAGCATTGACTGTCAAAGATACCTTTCCCACGCTGAAATTTTTGTATTTCTTGGTAAAGAACATACCGACGATATCCATACCGCCACTGGAGCCGCCGGAGCGTAAGGAGATACCGATTCCTGTACCGGCGAGAAGTCCACCCATAATGCTGGCAGTCAGGCTGTCATTGACCAGAGGTGTAGCCGGAATTGGAAATATACTTAAGAATATCGTCTGACTGATCAGGCAGACCAGTGTCCGGCTGAAGAAACTTTTGCCGATTGAGATATATGCCATGATAAATAAAGGTATATTTAAGATAAAGTTGATAATACCTGCGATATCGGTTCCTGATGCAAGCGATGGAAATACTTGGATCAGTAAGGTTCGTATGATCTGGCTGATACCAAGGACACCGCCGTTATACAGACTGGCGGGGACGATAAAGAAGTTGATTCCGGCGGCAAATAAAACCATGCCGCCGATCGCAGCAGCATTTCTTTGCCAGAGTGTTTTGTCTTTGAGATTCATATGCATGCCCTCCCTTATTAATGCTTGTACAGCTTGTGTAGATTATGAGCTTCAACCTGTTGATACTATCAAGACAGGAACGCTTTTGTAAATATTTATATGTAGAGTATAAAATATTTCCGGTAAAAAAGCATCTAAAATATAAGGAAGACTTGATCATAAATTGCAGAATTACAGGTTGTGGGGCGGAAGTGAATGCAGTACAATAATGCAAGCAGAAAATATGTGTTAAGAGGATTAGAAGGATGAAAAAGATTTTATATTTTATAAAGAAGGAAACCGTGTTATCGATCGCGGTCGTGCTGGCAGTGATATCAGTATTTTTTGTAGTCCCTGACAGAGAATATATTTCGTATATTGATTTCCGGACACTGGCGATCCTGTTCTGCCTTATGAGTATCGTTGCCGGCTTGAGGAATATTGATGTGTTTGATAAATTAGCAGAACGGCTGTTAGCAAAGGTGCATGGGATCGGAGGAGTAACGGTAATCCTTGTATGCTTGTGTTTCTTTATGTCGATGTTTATAACAAATGATGTATCACTTATTACATTTGTGCCGTTTGCAATTATAATAATGAAGAAACTGAACCCGGACACTGATAGCAAATGGATGCTAAAAGTAATTGTCATGCAGACGATTGCGGCGAATCTTGGCAGTATGTTGACACCTCTTGGTAATCCTCAGAATCTGTATTTGTATGGAAAAGCAGGTATAGGTATTGCGGAGTTTTTAAAGATCATGCTGCCGTATACAGTCTGCGCATTTGCTTTGTTAATGGCATGGATCGGTCTGGCATCCATAGTTCGAAAAAGAAAGTTAAGTCATGATGGAAAGACAGAAATAAAGCAGAACAAAGGCTTAGATTCTGCTGAAGATAAAGCTTCAACGAAAAGACAGAAGGATCCGTTGGGTGCTTCCGGTTCAAAATGGGAGAAAAAGGATGCGGAATGGATTGAAAAATTTACAGCATATCTTATTCTGTTTGTCATAAGTCTGCTTGCGGTTTCGCATATTCTTCCGTATGGTGTGCCTTTCGCGTTAGTAATTTTATATTTGCTTCTGCGTGACCGGAAAATTCTGACACAGGTTGATTATTCTCTGTTATGTATTTTTATCGCGTTATTTATATTCATCGGTAATCTTGGACGTATCCCGGCATTCAGTCAACTGCTTTCGGATATATTGACCGGACGGGAGGTGGTTACTTCGGTAATTGCAAGTCAAGTAATGAGTAATGTTCCGGCTGCGATTTTGTTATCCGGATTCACAGACCATATTCGGGAGCTGGTGATCGGAACCAATCTCGGGGGACTTGGAACATTGATAGCATCAATGGCAATCCTGATCAGTTTCAAATATGTTGCAAGAGAAGACCGCTCGTTCCGTGGCAGATATTTTCTGGAATTTACAGTTGCAAATGTTATTTTCCTTTTTATAATGATGATTCTTTATCGTTTGCTTTCTTAACATAATCAAGTAGAACAGCAGGGATGGAGGTATGGATGATCTCACTGACGGTTATTTTAGAAAATGATTTGTGTGTCGTCAGTTCTTTTAATGTATCTGCCAAAGCTTTTTTGTATTATAAGAAACTTCTTCGTTTGTTATAAGAGATCCTTCCATTTTCTTCATGTTAAACAAGCAATATGGATATTCAGGTTCAGGATCAGATCGATGAAATGCTGGCAGAAAGTAAAGGATCTTTTCTAAATAAATATATATTAGAATCAACCCCGCTCCGGGTATGCTGTGCATTTTATATCAGGCATATCCGGGGCACTTTTTTATGCTTCTGAAGTAAATAAAATGACAAGATGTGTGCAATTCCTATACGCAGCTTTTGTTACAGAACAAAAAACGACGGTTCAGAACAAATAAATAGAAAAATTGCATATAGCCTCTTAAACTATAACCATCGTACGAAATACATAACGGATGGCGCTTAAAGGGAAAGGGGAAAAATATGGAGTTATATGGTCTTGGCATCTGGGAATGGCTTAAGAAATTTGTAGGCTGGGGAAAATAAAAATATTATGAAGTTGAGCGGAAAAATATTTTGACAGACAATATTTATCTATATAAAACAATGACAGTTTATGATTCTAAAGGGGGCTTTTAATAAAAGGGGGATTGTAAACAGAAAAATTTATAATAGTTAAAATTGTATATCTAGCAAAAGAAACAAAATGACTGCGGCTGTTAATGGTGGCATTAACAGAACATAAAAATAGTCCAAGAAATTGGGCTATTTTTTTATCTATTTTTGTCGAAAAATGTCGTTTTCTTAAGTAATTATTGTAAAAATGAAAGAAACAATTTATTATTTTATTATACTTGTTGAAGGGGGAGTGAAAATGTAATGAAAATAGTAATTTGTGATGATGAGCATGAAGTATTAGAAAAAGTAGCACAAATATGTAAGAAAAGTTTTTTGAGTAAGGTGACAATATATGCCTTTCCATCGGCAGAAAGTTTGTTGAAAAATTTATCAAGTGATATGGGAGCAATCGATCTTTTTATTCTTGATATTGAAATGCCAGGAAAAAGCGGGTTATGGTTAAAACATGAATTAGAGTTAAATTGGTATGAAAGCAGTATTATTTATTTAACAAGTCATGAAGAATTGATACATGAAGCGTTTGGAAGAAATGTAATTGGTTTTGTGGATAAAGTAAAATTTTATAAAGATGATGATATTTTGATATCAAAGTTGAAAATATTTGAAAAATCATTAGAAAATAAATCAATAATTAGTATTCGTGATGAGGATGGAAGTTTTTATATTCAAAAAGATAGAATTATTTTGATAAAGTCAGAACATGTATATACAATTGTGGAATATTCTACAGGAAAAATGAATGGTGGATATTTGGAGTCAGATAAAAAATTGCTGAGAAAAACATTGAAAAACTGGGAGGTAGATTTAAATAATGACTTTTTAAGAATAAGTAAGAGCGTTATTGTTAATATGGATTATATTTCACGAATGGGAAGAGAGATTATTTTGAAAAATGGAGCCTGTTTAAGTATTCCTAGAGCGAATTACAATAAGTGTGAAGACGCATATTTTGAATTTTGTAAAAGAAAGATGAAATGGAATTAATATGTATACAAATTTATTGACTAACAGTATTGAAGTACTGAAGTTTTTAGTGATTTTTAATTTGATTTTTCATAGGCGGATTAAGGAGAAAACTGGGAAATATACGGGATTAATAGTGCTGGTTGGATTATTAGTTTTGATGTCATATGTTTTACATAGTGATGATCAGATAGTTGCGATAATAGTTTTTGGAGTGGAATTATTTTTGATTTATTCAGGTATAGTATGGAACAAAATTCTCCTATTTTTGATTACGATTGTGGCAACGAATTATTTAGATTCGTTTCTATTGGCAATAGGATCATATGCAATTAAAGGAAAAATATGGTGGTATTTTATATATGATGATTTTAAAATTGCCTTATTGGAAAATGTAATATCATTTTTTATTATAATGATAATAGCACTTATATGCAAAAAGAAAATGCCATCCAAAGACTATTTAGGACGAAAGATAACATTTGCTATGTGTATCATGTTATTGGGTGCAACATTAGGATTATACATTTTATTTATTGTTATGATGATGTTTATGACATATGGAGGTCCTGATAACAGAGCTCGATTGTACGGCGTTATATATTTTGCTTCTGTGATAACAGTTGCTTGTATTATTGCATTTTTCATATATTCAAATCGTTTAAAACACCAAAATGATGTACACATAGAAACGGAAGGGCTTTATGGCGAAAGTTTAGGATTGAAATTGGCATATGGTGAACAGGTTCATGATGATTATGAGAAGGTTCGGCAGTTCAGACATGATTTCAGACATCATATTGTAGCAATGGAAGGTCTGGTCTATGGTGGAGAATATTCAGAATTGGAGAAATATATGGGACAATTATCCCAGAAGGATAAAGAGTTAAATCGAGAACGGGTTCGGTATACTGGAAATTTTATGGTTGATTCTATTATATTTGGCATTACAAGGGATCAGAAATTTAAAGATGTTGATTTTCAATTTGATGGTGGATTGCCAAGCAATCTGGGTGTCAAAGATATTGACATTTGCGGAGTTCTGGCGAATGCTCTTGAAAATGCAATGGAAGCGTGTCTGAAAGGGAATGATAGGAAAGCGGTTATTATGAAAGCTGGCTGTTATGAAAATATGATCAGTTTTCAAATTAAGAATACATATGACAGCAGCCGTTATAAAGCATTGGCTGGCGGTGAATTTTATTCTTCCAAAGAGGGAGATGGTCATGGATACGGAATCCAGAATATGGAACGTGTGGTGAAATCCTATAATGGAAAAATGGAGTACAACGTAGATCCGGAATGGGTAACAGTCGATATTTTTTTACAGCAAAAAGATGAGATATAAAAGGATATTCTGACATATTGAGGATCCTTTTTAGGTAAATAATTATAAACTTGTTTTCCGTTCGAATATCCATTACAATCAAACTTGGAGAGACGGAGGCAATATACAAAGCTAAAATATGCATGTTATTCTGTTCTATCAGTATTAAGAAAGGAGATAGAACATGGATAACGAAATTGTATATTCCTCCAAGGCTACTGATCAGAAAGCACAGTATGATGCCAGTGCCAAGCGCTTGCTTGGACAGAAGATCATATTGGCGCATATACTGATCAGGGTAGTAGAAGAATTTAAAGGTATGGATGCAGATACGGTTGCATCATTGATTGAAGGGGAACCGTATATCAGCCAGGTTCCGGTAGAACCGGGATTAACGAACAAAGAAACGGTGGATGCCAGAACCGGTGAACGGATTGTCGGACTGAATACAGAAAGTTCCGAAATTGATGAGGGAAAGATATATTTTGATATTATCTTCTATGTACGGATGCGGGATGGACTGGCGAAAATGATCATCAATCTGGAAGCCCAGAAGAATGAACCGACGAAGTATCATATCTTAAATCGGGCAATCTTCTATACGGCAAGACTGGTGTCATCCCAGAAAGAGCGGGAATTTACAGGTTCTGATTATAATGAGATCAAACAGGTGTATTCCATCTGGATCTGTATGAATATGAAAGAGAACAGTCTGAGTCATATTCATATGGTAAAAGATGATTTACTTGGCGAACAGGATTGGAAAGGCAATCTGGATATCCCTAACATCGTGATGATCGGTCTGGCAAAGGAGATTCCACCAAAGGAAGAACAATATGAACTGCATCGATTACTTGGAACGCTATTGTCACAGACAATGACGGCAGAACAAAAATTGAAGCTTATGAAACAGGAGTATGACATACCGGTAGACAGAAATGGTATTAGAGATGAGGTGAAGATCATGTGCAATCTGAGTGAAGGCGTAGAAGAAATGGGATATGCAAAGGGTGAAGCCGCTGGCAAAACTGTTGGCAGGGCAGAAGGCGAAATCATAGGCGAAGCACGAGGAAAATCGGAGATTATTCTGAAAATGCATAAGAAAGGCTATTCCTTAGAGCAGATCATGGATGTAACCGATATGAGCGAAGCGGAAATTAAGGAAATTATAGGCTAAAGACACAGGCAGAACAGATAGCATGTATATTTTAGTAGAAGTCCAGATATGGTAGAAATGCTGTATCTGGACTTTTTTGCTCCAATAATATCCCTGACATAGCACCGGAAACAGGTGGGACTTTATCTTTGTATCCGTATTTTGCCATTGAGAAAACCAACTATTTTACATATAATTGAAACATGGAATAAAATGCAGAACAACTGTCGGATGATGTGGATAAAATATTCGGAAGGAGCATGGATAAATGGAAGAAAATAAAACATATATAGCGATCGATCTGAAATCCTTCTATGCTTCTGTAGAATGCAGAGAGCGGAACAGAGACCCCCTGACCACAAATCTAGTAGTGGCAGATCCGAGCCGAACAGAGAAAACGATCTGTCTGGCGGTATCCCCTTCTCTTAAGGCATATGGAATACCGGGCAGGGCGAGATTGTTTGAGGTTATTCAGAAGGTAAGGGAGGCAAATAACGCAAGAAGACGGAATATACCGGATCATCATTTTACCGGAGCATCGGATGACAGCACGAAGCTGGGGACAGATCCGACTCTTCAGCTGGATTATATTATTGCTCCACCGCGCATGGCACTTTATATGGAATACAGTACACGGATCTACGACATTTATTTGAAATACATTGCGCCGGAGGATATTCATATTTATTCGGTCGATGAGGTATTTATGGATGTGGCCAGCTATCTGAATGTCTATCATATGACAGCCAGAGAACTAGCCATGATGATGATACGGGATGTATTAAAGACGACCGGAATCACAGCGACGGCAGGAATCGGAACCAATCTGTATCTTTGTAAGATCGCGATGGATATCGTGGCGAAGCATATTGAACCGGATGAGGACGGAGTACGGATTGCGGAGCTGGATGAAATGGCATACCGCAGGAAGCTTTGGAGTCACAAGCCGATCACGGATTTCTGGCGTGTCGGTCAGGGATATGCGAAGAAATTAGCGGAATATGGGCTATACACGATGGGCGATGTGGCGAGATGCTCGGTCGGAAAGACAAATGAATTATATAATGAAGATTTATTGTATAAGTTATTTGGCATTAATGCAGAGCTGCTGATCGATCATGCATGGGGATATGAGCCTTGCACGATGGATCAGATCAAGGCATATAAACCGGAGACGAATAGCATTTGCACCGGACAGGTACTGCATTGTCCGTATGATTTTGATAAGACAAGGCTGGTTGTAAAGGAAATGACTGATCTTATGTCGCTTGATCTGGTGGATAAGGGACTTGTTACAGATCAGATCGTGCTTACGATCGGTTATGATATTGATAATCTGACAGACCTGGCGAGAAAGAAGAGATATAAAGGCGCTGTTACAACGGATCGTTATGGACGAAAGGTTCCAAAGCATGCACATGGAACGATCAATCTCAAGCGGCAGACTTCATCGACGCAGATGCTTATGGATGCGGTAATGGAACTGTATGACCGGATCGTCGACAAGGATCTTTTGATCCGGAGGATTAATATTACCGCGAATAAACTGGTGGATGAACATACTGTCACGAATGACGATGCGTATGAGCAACTTGATTTTTTTACAGATTATGAGGCTGTAAAAAAACAAAGGGAGAAAGAGAAAGCGGATCTGGAACGGGAACGCCACATGCAGGAAGCCATGCTCAACATCAAGAAAAAATATGGAAAAAATGCGATTCTGAAGGGCATGAACCTGCAGGAAGGGGCAACGGCGAAAGACAGAAATGCACAGATCGGCGGACATAAGGCATAAAGAGGTATATATAATATGCAGGAGCAGAACAACCATAAATATGATGATATCATTCATTTGGAACACCCTGTTTCAAAGACACATCCGCAGATGTCACTCTATGACCGGGCGGCACAATTTGCGCCGTTTGCGGCATTGACAGGACATGCGGCGGCGATTCGTGAGACTGCCAGACGGACAGATGAGAAACGGGTGCTCAGTGATGAAGTATTGGAAGAATTGAATGAGAAACTAAACATTATTTCAGCCAATATAGGTACAGAACAGTTAGTGGATATTACCTATTTCGTACAGGATGAGAGAAAAGCCGGAGGAGAATATGTTACGCATTCCGGTATCGTTAAGCGAATCGATCTGTATAGGAGAGCGGTGATCATGGCAGATGCAACGATCATACCGATTGAAGATATCAGTCGGATAGAAAGCGATCTGTTTTCCGGTTTGGAGTAACGTAAAAATTATATGAAAATGCCTGAAAATTACACCTTTACAGTATTTGTTAATAGATGCTATAATGGACTATATTGTGCGATTTCGGCAGTGTAGTATTCCTGAGTCTTGTGTGGAGAGTCGGGAAAAGAGAAAGGAAGGATAAAAACGTGTTTAAGATTGTTAGAACAGAAGCGTTGACAGATGCAATCTATCTTATGGACGTGGAAGCACCAAGAGTAGCAAAGAATTGTCTTCCGGGTCAGTTTGTAATCGTAAGAGGCTCAGAAGATGGAGAGAGAATTCCTCTTACAATCTGCGATTATTCAAGAGAAGCAGGCACGATCACTATCGTATTCCAGGTAGTAGGTGCAGCAACAGAGATGATGAAGAATTTAAAGGTTGGAGACAGCTTTACAGATTTTGTTGGACCGCTTGGCCGTCCGTCGGAATTAGTAGAAGAAGATTTAGAGACATTAAAGAACAAGAAGATCTTATTTGTAGCCGGTGGTGTAGGAACCGCACCTGTATATCCACAGGTAAAATGGTTACATGAGCATGGAGTAGCCGCTGATGTTATCATCGGTGGAAGATCCAAAGAGCTTATCATTCTGGAAGAGCAGATGAAGGCAGTTGCAGGAAATCTTTACATTACAACAGACGATGGTTCATATGGAAGCAAGGGCGTTGTTACAAATGAGATTCAGAAGCTTGTAGACGCAGGCAACAAATATGATGTATGCGTAGCAATCGGACCGATGATCATGATGAAGTTCGTTTGTAAGCTTACAAAAGAGCTTGAGATCCCTACAGTTGTCAGCCTGAATCCGATCATGGTAGACGGTACCGGTATGTGTGGTGCATGCCGAGTAACAGTTGGCGGCGAAGTAAAATTCGCATGTGTAGACGGACCTGAATTTGACGGACACCTTGTAAACTTCGAAGAAGCTATGGAGCGTCAGCAGATCTATAAAACACAGGAAGGCAGAGCATATCTTGCAGCCAAGGAAGGCGACACCCATCATGGTGGATGCGGACAGTGTGGAGGTGACAAATAATGGACGTTTTAAATAGAGTACCGGTTCGTGAACAGGAACCTGCGGTTCGTGCAAAGAATTTTGAAGAAGTATGTTACGGATATAATGAAGAAGAAGCAATGGCAGAAGCAGCAAGATGTATCGGCTGTAAGAATGCACAGTGTGTAAAGGGCTGTCCTGTTTCTATTGATATTCCTGGATTTATCGCTCATGTAAAGAAGGGCGAATTTGCAGAGGCATTCCAGGTGATCAGCAAATCATCAGCACTCCCTGCTGTATGTGGCCGTGTATGTCCACAGGAGACACAGTGTGAAGGTAAATGTATCAGAGGTATCAAGGGCGATCCTGTATCTATCGGTAAACTGGAGCGTTTCGTTGCTGACTGGGCAAGAGAGCATGGTATTAAGCCGGAACCGGCAGCAGAGAAGAATGGCAAGAAGGTTGCAGTTATCGGTTCCGGTCCATCCGGTCTTACCTGTGCAGGAGACCTTGCAAAGATGGGTTACGATGTAACAATCTTTGAAGCACTTCATGAGACAGGCGGCGTACTGGTTTATGGTATCCCTGAATTCCGTCTTCCAAAAGATGGCGTAGTAAAGAAAGAAATCGAAAATGTAAAATCCTTAGGTGTTAAGATTGAGACTGACGTTGTAGTTGGTAAATCTGTAACGATAGATGAATTAATGGAGGAGGAAGGCTTCTCAGCAGTATTTATCGGTTCCGGTGCAGGACTTCCTAAGTTCATGGGTATTCCGGGTGAGAATGCAAATGGTGTATTCTCAGCAAATGAGTACCTGACAAGAAGTAACCTGATGAAGGCTTATAAGGAAGGCTCTAACACACCTATCATGGTTGGTAAGAAGGTTGCCGTTGTCGGCGGTGGTAACGTAGCAATGGATGCTGCAAGAACGGCACTTCGACTTGGCGCTGAGACACATATTGTATATAGACGTAGTGAAGAAGAACTTCCTGCCAGAGTAGAAGAAGTACATCATGCAAAAGAAGAAGGAATCATTTTTGATCTCCTTACAAATCCAACTGAGATCCTTGAAGATGAAAAGGGCTGGGTTAAGGGCATGAAATGTGTTAAGATGGAACTTGGTGAGCCGGATGCATCCGGTAGAAGAAGACCGGTTGAGATTCCTGATTCTGAGTTCGTTATGGATGTGGATGCAGTTATCATGTCACTTGGTACTTCACCAAACCCACTGATCTCATCTACAACAAAGGGACTTGATACAAATAAGTGGAAATGTATCGTTGCCGATGAGGCAAACGGACAGACCACAAAGACAGGTGTATATGCCGGTGGTGATGCAGTTACCGGTGCAGCTACAGTTATCCTTGCTATGGGAGCTGGAAAGGCAGCAGCAAAGGGCATTGACGAGTACCTCAAAGGACTCAATTAATATATAGTCTTTGAAACAAAATAAAGGATGGTATTATCTATTATTCCGCAAGACGTTTAATAGTAATACCATCCATTTATTTTTGGATTTATATACCGATTAAAAAAATGGAGTCTATTTTGAGATGCGGTATAAAGTGATAGAACTATGCTCACGAGATATTGAACATAAAATTATTAAAAATATACTGAGAAGAGGTTATGACATTGAAGGAATATATTGCAAGAGATGACGCGTTTGAATTACTGAAGAAATATAATAAAGATCCATTCCATATTCAGCATGCGCTTACAGTTGAGGCTGTTATGAAATGGTATGCAAATGAACTTGGCTATGGTGAAGATGCTGAATACTGGGGAATCGTAGGTCTGCTTCATGATATTGATTTTGAACTGTATCCAGCAGAGCATTGTCTGAAAGCACCAGAGCTGTTAAGAGATGGTGGTGTGTCAGAGGATATTATTCATGCGGTCTGTTCTCATGGTTATGGAATTACAGTGGAATGTGGTACAACCATCGATGTAGAGCCGGTTCATGAGATGGAGAAGGTTTTGTTTGCAGCAGATGAACTGACAGGCCTGATCTGGGCGGCGGCATTGATGCGTCCGTCAAAGAGTACAAAGGATATGAAACTGAAATCTCTGAAGAAAAAATACAAGAGCAAGGGATTTGCCGCAGGTTGTTCCAGAGAAGTGATTGAACGTGGTGCTGCACAGCTTAACTGGGAGCTTGAGAAGCTTCTGACCATGACATTACAGGCAATGGCAGCAACGGAGGATGAGATCAAGGCAGAGATGGAAGACCTGTAAATCCCGCTAATTTGCTAGCACTTTAGCGCATTGCAACTTAAGAAAATCTTGCTTTTTCATTAAAAAGATAAAAAAATTCATAAAAATCATATTTTTACTTGATAAATTCAAGTCTTTTGTTTATAATCTTAAGTGGAAATTTTCTTAAAGAGAAAATACTACTCCAAATGAATTTCGCAGAGATGCGATTTACTTATAATTAATTTAAGGAGGATTTTAAGATGTCATACGTTGATGAAGTGCTGGAGATCGTAAAGAAGAAAAATGCTGACCAGCCAGAATTTTTACAGGCAGTAACAGAGGTTCTTGATTCACTTAGACCTTGTATCGATGCAAACGAGGAGCTCTACAGAAAGAATGCGATTCTTGAAAGAATCACAGAGCCGGACAGACAGATCATGTTCAGAGTACCTTGGGTAGATGACAATGGACAGGTTCAGGTAAACAGAGGTTTCCGTGTACAGTTTAACAATTCTATTGGACCATACAAGGGAGGATTAAGACTTCATCCTTCAGTTAATTTAGGTATTATCAAGTTCCTTGGATTTGAGCAGGTATTTAAGAATTCACTGACAACACTTCCAATCGGTGGTGGTAAAGGTGGTTCTGATTTTGATCCTAAGGGCAAATCAGATAGAGAGATCATGGCATTCTGCCAGAGCTTTATGACAGAGCTTTGCAAGTACATCGGAGCAGATGTCGATGTCCCTGCTGGTGATATCGGAACAGGCGGAAGAGAGATCGGTTTCTTATTCGGACAGTATAAGAGAATCCGTGGATCCTACGAAGGTGTTCTTACAGGTAAGGGACTTACATATGGTGGATCACTTGCTCGTACAGAAGCTACAGGATATGGTTTATTATACTTAACAAACGCATTATTAAAGGATCATGGTATTGATATCGCTGGTAAGACTTGTATCGTATCTGGTGCTGGTAACGTTGCAATCTACGCAATCCAGAAGGCACATCAGTTAGGTGCTAAGTGTGTAACATGCTCCGATTCAACAGGTTGGATCTATGATCCGGAAGGAATCGATGTTGACTTACTTAAGGAAGTTAAGGAAGTTAAGAGAGCACGTCTTACAGAGTACGCAGCAGCAAGACCAAGCGCTGAATACCATGAGAAGAAGAACGGTGAGCACGGTGTATGGAATGTTAAGGGTGATATCGCATTACCATGTGCTACTCAGAACGAGTTAGACTTAGACGATGCTAAGGCATTAGTTGCAAATGGTGTTATCTCTGTAACAGAGGGTGCTAACATGCCTACAACATTAGAGGCTACTAAGTACTTACAGGAGAATGGAGTATTATTCGTAGGTGGTAAGGCTGCTAACGCCGGTGGTGTTGCTACATCTGCACTTGAAATGAGCCAGAACTCAGAGAGACTTTCATGGACATTTGAAGAAGTTGACGGCAAGTTAAAGGGAATCATGGAGACAATCTACGCAAACATCAGCGACGCTGCTAAGCGTTACGGTGTAGAAGGCGACTATGTTGCAGGTGCTAACATTGCCGGTTTCGAAAAGGTTGTAGAAGCTATGCTTGCTCAGGGTGTTTGCTAATCAAATGCCGGTCAAAATCTAACGATAATTATTATATAGTAAATGTTAATATAAGACCCCGGAATCGTGATATGCGGTTTCGGGGTTTTTTGCGAGAAAGACATTATAGAAAAGAAAATTCAATAACGCTTTATTTCGGGATATGCAGATACAATCTATAATGATTTTATGGAAAGTTTTTGATTGAATCTATGGAGACCTTTTCGTATAATATAGATATTATATACTTTTTACATAAAAAAGGAGGATCTTCATATGGGGAGAGATATTGTACTGGCAAAAATAAAAAAAGGTGGAATCACAGCGGTTGTCGGCGGAGCGGTGTTAATGCTGATTTTCGGATTGATCACAATAGGTGTGATGTCAGATAATGCAGATGACGGAATGGGTATGATCATTTTGTTTGGTTTATTTGCATTATTAGGAATTGTATTTATCATAATAGGGATTCGTAATATTGTAAGACCTGAAAAAACCGGCTATTTGAAAAATAACCCACAGCTTTTGGAGATGGCCGACCAGTTATATTCGCATATAATATATGAAGACCAATATGTATTGATTTCCGATAAGGTGCTTGCGAATAAGAAGCAGCCGACACAGATGACCTGGCTCTGGGATGTATATCTGATCTATCTGCATACTACATCGACGAACTTTATTCCAACCGGAAGTGAATATGTAATCGAAAATCGTTTTCAAAAGAACCGTGTTGCTATTAATGTACTGGCAAGAGGGAAAAAGAGTAAACAGGAGTTGTTGAATGTACTTGCACAGGCATGTCCAAATGCGAGATTTGGATATTCTGATGAGGGGCTGGCATATCTTCGGTATATGAGAAATCAGGATCTCAGAAATATCCCGAATACACCTTATTATCAGGGAGTACCGGTGCAGATGCAGGACAATGTGCAGCAGTAATTAGAATATGCAGTAGGAAGATAAAGTATAGATAGAATGTGTAACAAAAAGCAGATAATGTGACAGCAGATCGATACTGCATAGAATAACAGCTTACATAGTGGAGACTTAAGAACAGATAGAAAGCAGGAATTGAGATGGAACGTAAACATGAATATCAGACAAAGAGCAGACAGATGATCCTTGATTATCTGATCCGGAATAAAGATCGTGCCGTTCATGTGTCGGATATTATACGGCATATGGATCAGGAAGAGTGTTCGGTAAATAAAACAACTGTATACCGATATCTGGATAAGCTGGTCGCAGAGAAGACACTGATGAAATATGTGGCTGATAAGGGCGAAAAAGCAGGATATCAGTATGTAGAACAGCCATCCAGGTGTCAGAAGCATCTACATCTGCAATGCTCCGAATGTGGAAAGGTCATCCATTTGGACTGCGATTTCATGAAAGAGATATCAGAGCACATTTTGTCTGATCATGGGTTCACACTTTGCTGCAAGGATTCCATTTTATATGGTGTCTGCGACGAATGCAGTAAGAAAGAAACAGAAAAATAAAACCAGATAACAGGAATTTCCATGCTGAAAATTGAATATTTCTGATAATAGGAGTTGACATTGGGCAAAATAATGCTATAATCTGATAATGCAACTTGGTTGCAAATTATATTTTCAGGAATGAGATGGATAGTATGGAATTATTATTTGATTCGTTTTCAGATGCACTGATCGATAGTGTAAAATTAATACCATTTTTATTAGTGACATATCTGCTGATGGAATGGTTGGAGCAGAGAACAGAAGAAAAGCAGAAGCAATATATGCAGTCTGCCGGTGCGTTTGGTCCGTTGGCAGGTGGAGTACTTGGGATCGTTCCACAGTGTGGATTTTCCTGTGTGGCAGCGAACCTTTACAGTGGTGGCGTGATCACAGCAGGAGTTGTGCTTGCAGTATTTATGTCAACCTCTGATGAGATGCTCCCAATCTTTATTTCGCATACAGTAAATGCCGGTACAATTATTCGTATCCTGCTTGCAAAAATGTGCATTGCGATCGTTACAGGTTATGCAGTCGATCTTGCAAATAAATATATCCGCAGAAGATATCTGGCAGGAAGAAAAACGAAGCATACAGCGTCTTCAAAAAGTGATAATTCTAAAAATACAGACAGTGCAGATGAATCAGAGCATTCTGGATATTCCGTTCAGGCAACACAGACAGTCAATGCAGAATGTACACATAATTATAAAGATACTCATACACATAATGGAAAAAGTGTGCATGTGCATGATGAAAAAATTATTCATACCGACGATGGAAAAAGTACACATACACATCATGGACATATCCACTATGATGGTACAGACATAGAAGAAAAACATATCCATGATCTGTGCGAGCAGGAACACTGCAACTGCGAGGACGGAATCTGGATGTCGGCATTAAAGCACACCTTGAAGATCACGGTATTTATTCTGGCGGTATCCTTTGTGTTAAATATTATTATCGGTATCGCAGGGGAAGATGTGATTGGAAGACTTCTTGGTGATGTACCGTTCCTTGGAGAAGCAATGGCAGCACTGATTGGACTGATACCAAACTGCGCACCATCTGTTATTATTACGGAGCTTTATCTGGATGGTATGCTCAGTGCCGGAGCAATGATGTCAGGTCTGCTTGTCAGCGCAGGCGTAGGACTTCTGGTATTGTTCCGTATGAACCGCCACAGATTGAAAGAAAACATTATGGTTGTTGGAACCTTGTATGTTACTAGTGTGTGCTGGGGGTTGTTGATCAATCTGTTGGGTATCACATTTTAAATAGAAAGAACAGCGAGAACAGAAAGAATGGAGCAGAAAACAGCAATAGTTATCGGGGCATCAACAGGAATTGGTGCAGCAACGGCGGAAGCCCTTGCACAACAATATAAAAAAATAGCCATAACGTCATTTCGTCATCCGGAAAAGCTGAAAGAGGTTCAACAGAAGATACTTGCGCAGGGCACAGATTGTTATGCAGAGACCGGTGATGCCGGAGATTTTACATTTGTAAAGCAGTTTATAGAACATGTAACCGAACATTTTGGTAAGAAGATTGATCTGTTGGTCAATAATGCCGGAATTTCTTATGTCGGGCTGCTGACTGATATGGATGAAACGGACTGGAAAAGAATTATAGATACGAATATAACGTCAGTATTTAACACATGCCGTCAGGTTGTGCCGTACATGGTGCATGCACATAAGGGACGTATTATCAACATTTCATCTGTATGGGGCAATGTCGGAGCCTCCTGTGAGGTAGCGTATTCAGCGACCAAAGGTGCGGTCAATGCATTCACAAAGGCTCTTGCGAAGGAACTCGCCCCAAGCGGCATCGCGGTAAATGCCATCGCATTTGGTGCAATTGATACTACGATGAATGGACATCTGTCATTGGAAGAAAAAACAGCTCTGGAAGAGGAGATTCCGTTTGGCAGGATGGCTACTGAGAAAGAAGCCGCAGATTTTATCGTAACGGCAGCAAATGCCGGCAGTTATCTGACCGGTCAGGTCCTGACCTTTGATGGTGGCTGGCAGTAGTCTGGTAAACGTTTTGCATTTTCCATAATTATCTATTGAAAAATTGTTCATATTGCTATAAAATAATCTATGCAAAGTTGCGCAGGTATGGGGTAGAGATTATGGGAATAAAGTTTATTAAAAAGAAAAAGAGTGAGGTTGCTGCGGCAAATACATTGGCAGATCTGAAAACGACAGTAGATAAAGATGGCAATGTTGAGATCGTATCGAAGAATTTTACAATGACAACCAGCCAGCAGCCGAAGAAGGAAACAGAGGCTTCAGAGTGGACATGCTGGGGCTGCGGACATGTAAATAGTGGAGAAGTCTGTGAGGTCTGTGGGAAAAAACGGGTACAGAAGTAAAAATATATGGAATCGGTTAATTTTTAAAACAGAGAGTATAGAAGTGGAAAAGGATTCTTGTATGAAAACATATAAGGATTCTTTTTTATGTCGGGGAAATGGACAAAATACAGGATTGTATATTATATTGGTCGATTATTTGCCGCGGATAAATAAGAAATTGGAAATGCAGGTTGAAATTTAAAAGTACGTTTGGTATACTCATTAGGTGATTTTTAGGTATAATGAAGAATCATAGAAAAGTAATTTTTTTTTGGTGCATTTGTGATGCATGGAACTGGTAGGCTGTTTTAAGAACAATCGGATGTTCCTAGGATGCATTATAGTATATATTAAATGGAGGCCAGAAAATGGGAAAAAAAGTATTGAGATTATTTCTGGAAACAATGCTCAGAGCACTTGTAATTATTCTTGCAATCGGAATAGTTATTATGGGAGCACTGCTTATAAAGACCTTAGTAAAGAATAATTCTCTGAAAGACAGTAAGAAAACAACAAACGGAAAAGAAATTGTAACAGAAGCAGGAGATGAAAATGATCCTACCTTCAAGAATGGAGATGGAGAAAACAGTGGATCAGATGACTCAGACGAATCAGGTTCTGTTGCTTCCACAGATGCGAAGATCCTTGTTATCAATGCGACAGGAACAAGTGGCGTTGCCGGTGCATGGAAGACAGCATTAGAAGGCAAGGGCTATACTTCTGTAGAAGTTGGTACGTATACACAGTCTGCAATTGCAACCTCAAAGGTATGTGTATCCGGTTCATATGATGGAGCAGATCTTGCTGCTGAATTAACTTCGCCGGAGATGTCAACGGTAGATTCCGTAAGCGCATCTGATTGTGATGTATCAATTGATGGATATGATATTATCGTTATTATAGGAACTAGCGATATTAAAAATTAAACAGAACAACTGGAAGAACATGTATTTGTACAGGTTGCCCATACAAAAAACAGGTATTGTCACAGAAGTGTGACAGTACCTGCTTTTTGTTTTAGATGCACATGACTACACTGGAATAAATCGGACATACTATAAAAAACTGTATGAAAGGCGGTTTATATGAAAAATATTGGCGAAGTGATAGAAACATATGCATTGCTTACGGTGGCAGCATTTCTGATGTCGCTTGGGGTTGTCTGGATTTTTAACAGTGAACAGATCGTGCCGGGTGGTGTGACAGGAATTGGAATTATAATTGAGAATTTGACAAAAGGGATGGGAAACGGAGAAACAGGCATACCGGTCTGGCTGAGTAATCTGGTGATCAATATACCTCTTTTTATCTGCGGATATTTTCTATTGGAAAAGAAGAGCATGATAAGGACAGCATATACAACAGCCGTTTCAACAGTATTCATGGCGGCTATTCCCACATTTCCGCTTGCAACACAGGATAAACTGCTGAATATGATCCTTGGCGGTGTTATGTTTGGCTGTGCTTATGGGCTGATGTTCCGGCAGAATGCTTCCTCCGGCGGGGTTGATCTGATGGCATTGATCCTGAATCATCTGCGGCATGATATAGGAGCACCATTATTTCTTGGCGGGATCGATCTGGCGATCGTTGTGGCAGGCGGACTGGCATTTGGATTTGAAAATATGCTGTATGCAGTTATTGCGATTGCGATATCGACAAAATTATCCGATGTGATCGTGCAGGGACTCCGGCATGGAAAACTGGTATATATTATTTCTTCCCATTATGAAGAGATCAAAGCCTGTATCATGAATGAGATTGGAAGAGGTGTGACGGTATTAAATACCAGAGGCGGTTACACGAATGAAGGGCGTGTAATGATTATTTCTGTTTTGTCAAGTAGGCAATTAGTAGAATTAAAAGATAAAATAAGGACAATTGATGAAAATTCTTTTCTCATTGTAGGGCAGGTTACGGAGGTTTTTGGTGAAGGTTTCACAAAATTCTCGCCTTAAAAGTTCTTAAATCGACGCGAATATCGTCAAAATGTTAGTTTTTTTGCGGTCGTATACAAAACAAACAAAACATTAAAAATTTTTTTGGGCAATAATCATATGGTTTAAAGAAGGGGAATGTTGTAAAATGACACTATGTTCAGAACGAATGAATAAATAAAACAATACTATATAATATTTACGGAGGTATTTGCAGAATGGCAAGTTTATCACTTAAGAACATCTATAAGGTATATCCTAACGGATTTAATGCTGTTAAGGATTTCAACCTTGAAATTGAAGATAAGGAGTTCATCATTTTCGTTGGACCTTCAGGATGTGGTAAGTCAACAACTCTTAGAATGATCGCAGGTCTTGAGGATATCAGCTCAGGTGAGTTATGGATCGGCGACAAGCTTGTAAATGACGTAGAGCCTAAGGACAGAGATATCGCAATGGTATTCCAGAACTACGCTCTGTATCCGCATATGTCAGTATATGACAACATGGCATTCGGACTTAAGTTAAGAAAGGTTCCGAAGGAGAAAATCGACAAGGCTGTTCATGAAGCTGCTAAGATCCTTGACATTGAACACTTACTTGACAGAAAGCCAAAGGCTTTATCAGGTGGTCAGAGACAGCGTGTAGCTATGGGTCGAGCAATTGTTCGTGAGCCTAAGGTATTCCTTATGGATGAGCCACTTTCAAACCTTGATGCGAAACTTCGTGTACAGATGCGTGTTGAGATTTCCAAGTTACATCAGAGATTACAGACAACTATTATCTACGTTACACATGACCAGACAGAGGCTATGACACTTGGTACAAGAATTGTAGTTATGAAGGATGGTATCATTCAGCAGGTAGATACACCACAGAACTTATACGATAAGCCATGTAACTTATTCGTAGCTGGTTTCATGGGTATGCCACCTATGAACTTCATTGATTGTAAGGTAGTTAAGTCTGGATCAGACATTCTCTTAATGTTCGGTTCACACTCAATCAAAGTTCCAGACAGCAAGGCTGAGAGACTTATCGCACTTGATGCAGTTGATAAGGAAGTTGTTCTTGGTATCCGTCCAGAAGATATCCATGATGAGCAGCTCTTCATCGAGTCCTCACCGGAAAGCGTTATTGATGCAAGAATCAATATCTATGAAATGTTAGGTGCAGAAGTTTACTTATACTTCACAATCGATCAGTTCGATATCACAGCAAGAGTTAATGCTCGTACAACAGCAAGACCTGGTGATACAGTTCAGTTCGCATTTGACTTAAGCAAGATTCATATCTTTGATAAGGAAACAGAGGAAATCTTAGTAAGCTAATAGATGCTACATACTTAATATTTATAAACAAAGAGGGAAAATGCAGAAAATTCTGCATTTTCTCTTTTTTTTTTTTGAAATATGTTTTAGAATAGGTATAGTAGTGTATTTTGTTATTCGTATGCTTTCCGGGAGGTTTATCCGTCGGGCAGAATGGATAAGGAAAGAATACAGAATCCGAATATAAGAATAAGGAGTGTAGAATATATGATATCGAACCAGATACTTCAGGATACGATTGATGGATTAAAGAATATTACAAGAACCGATTTATGTGTTCTTGATACAGAAGGTAAAATACTTGCATCAACATTTAAGGATGTCGATGACTGTGAAGAGGCTGTACTCGCATTTGTGGATTCTCCTGCGGAAAGTCAGGCAATCCGTGATTATCAGTTCTTCAAGGTATTTGACGATAACCAGTTAGAGCATATCTTACTTGCAAAGGGTGAGACAGATGATACCTATATGGTAGGTAAGATCGCAGCATTCCAGATCCAGAATCTGTTAGTTGCATACAAGGAGCGTTTTGATAAGGATAACTTTATCAAGAATCTTCTGCTGGATAATCTGTTGCTTGTTGATATTTACAACCGGGCAAAGAAACTGCATATCGATACAGATGTCAGAAGAATCGTATTTATCATTGAAACCAAGAATGAGAAGGATACCAATGCACTTGAGACGGTTCGTAATATCTTTTCAACAAAGACAAAGGATTTTATCACTGCTGTAGATGAGAAGAATATTATTCTTGTAAAGGAAGTAAAGCAGACAGAGTCCTATGATGATATGAATAAGATCGCAAAGGTTGTTGTAGATATGCTGAATACAGAGGTTATGTCTTCTGTTCATGTATCTTATGGTACGATCGTAAATGAGATCAAGGAAGTATCCCGTTCTTATAAAGAAGCAAAGATGGCACTGGATGTAGGAAAGATCTTCTATGAGAACCAGAATATCATCGCATACAGCAATCTGGGAATCGGACGTCTGATCTATCAGCTTCCACTTCCGCTTTGTAAGATGTTTATCCGTGAGATTTTCGATGGCAAGTCACCGGATGAATTCGACGAAGAAACACTTACGACGATTGATAAGTTCTTTGAGAACAGTCTGAATGTATCAGAGACATCCAGACAGTTATACATTCACAGAAATACTCTGGTTTATCGTCTGGATAAGCTTCAGAAGAGTACAGGCTTGGATCTTCGTGTATTTGAGGATGCGATCACATTTAAGATCGCGCTGATGGTTGTAAAATACATGAAGTATATGGAGTCATTAGATTATTAAAGGTAAAAGCTGGTCTCTTTGTAATATATTGTATGCATGATTTACACATATATTTCACATTTAGTTGCTATACTTGCAAATGCAAAGAGAGAGAAAGTACAGACAGTTAAAGTTGAAAGGAAACCATTATGATAGAGTTAGAGAATGTTACTATGACCTACCCGGGTGGTATGACGGCTCTGAAGAATGTTAATATCAATATAGAAAAAGGCGAGTTTGTCTTTATCGTTGGAAGCAGTGGATCTGGTAAAACGACATTGATCAAGCTCTTATTAAAGGAACTAGATCCGACATCCGGTTCTATCCGTGTAGCGGGATATAATTATAAAACGATCAAAAAGAAGAATATCCCAAAGGTCAGAAGAAAGATTGGAGTTGTATTCCAGAACTTCCGACTGTTAAAGGATCGTACTATCTATGAGAATGTCGCATTTGCACAGAGAGTTATACAGACTCCTGCAAGATATATCAGAAGACGAGTACCTGCTATGCTGACGCTGGTAGGACTTGCTGATAAGTACAAGTCATATCCAAAGGAGTTATCCGGTGGTGAACAGCAGAGAGTTGCCATGGCAAGAGCTTTGGTAAATAATCCTGAGATCATCCTTGCCGATGAGCCAACCGGTAACCTGGATCCGAAGAACTCAGAGGATATTATGGAGCTGCTGGACGATATCAATAAACGTGGAACGACAGTTGTTGTAGTTACACATAATAAAGATATCGTAAATGAGATGCGAAAGAGAGTAATCACACTGAAGAAGGGTGTGGTTATCAGCGATGAAAAACAAGGTGGTTATATAGATGAAGATTAGTACATTCTTTTATATCCTGAAACAGGGATTTACAAACATCAGAAGAAATATATTGTTCTCCCTTGCATCCATCGGTACAATTATTTCGTGTTTGTTTATATTTGGTATTGTATATGCAGTTGTTGTTAACTTCCAGTCCGGAATGCAGGATCTGGAGAACAACGTAACGATATCTATCTTTTTTGATGAAGATATTCCGGATGAAACGGTTCAGTTGATCGGAGAGCAGATCCGTGTTCTCGATTATGTGAACACAATGGATTTTATCAGTGCAGATGAAGCATTTGATAAATTCTGTGAGCAGAACTATGATGATCCGAAAGCAGCAAAAGCAGCTTTTGGTGATGACAATCCGTTAAAGAATTCTGCTTCTTATGAGGTAACATTGAAGGATGTATCCAAACAGGCTGAATTTGTAGCATTTGCAAAGGGACTGGACGGTGTAAGAAATGTCAGAAGCTCAGAGGTAACGGCTGACAGTATTTCGACATTATCATCACTGGTCGGTTATGCTTCCGTCGGTATCGTTGTGATACTGATGCTGGTATCTATCTTCCTGATCAGTAATACGATCACAATCGGTATTACCGTTCGTAAGGAAGAAATTGCGATCATGAAGCTGATCGGTGCAACAAACTTTTTTGTACGTGCACCGTTCATAATAGAAGGTATTATTATCGGAGCAGTCGGTTCTGTTATTCCGCTTTATCTGTTATATATTATGTATCAGAAGATTCTGGAATATGTGGCAGGACGATTTGCAGTTCTGACATCAGTATTTGCATTTGTAAGCAAAGAGGAACTGTTCCGTACAATGGTACCGGTAGGCTTAATACTTGGTATAGGTGTAGGTTTGTTTGGTAGTTTGATCACTACCAGAAAACATTTGAAGGTTTAAGGGAGGTTTTATTTTGAAGAAATTTCAGATCCCATTGATGAAGAAATTCAAAAAGACAGCAATTGTTGTTGTATGTGCGGTTGCACTTGCGGCAATACCGCCGGTTTCCAATGTCTCGGCAACTTCCATGCAGGAGGCACAGGACAGCAAGAATGAAGCTGAGGGAAATAAAAAAGATGCACAGAATGTGCTGGACGGTCTGCAGGAGAGACAGAACCAGTTGATCAGTGATGTTGAAGTGCTTGATAAACAGGTTTCTGATATTCAGACAAAGATCACTGCAAAAGAGGAAGAAGAAGATCAGTTGAATACTGAGATCGATGATACAAAGAAAAAGCTTGCAGAAGCCCAGGTTGATGAAGATAATCAGTATGCAGCAATGATGAAGCGTATTCAGTATCTTTATGAAAACGGAGAGGTAGAATACATAGACACACTGATGTCATCTGCTTCCTTTACAGATATGTTGAATAAATCAGAATATGTTGAGCAGATTTCAAGCTATGACCAGAAACAGTTAAATGCATTGATTCAGACCAGACAGGATATTCAGGATTACGAAGCAACACTGGAAAAAGACCTGAAAGAGGTTGAGAGTGTTAAGGCTGATCTTGAAACTGAAAAAGATAATCTGAATACAACAATTACAGAGAAGAATAATAAGATCGCAGAGTATTCCAAGGATATTGACGCTCAGACAGCTATGGTTGAACAGTATCAGAAAGAGATTGATGCAGCAGATGCAGAGATGGCAGCCATTCAGAAGCGACTGGATGAGCAGCGTGCAGCACAGCAGCAGAGTGGTGGCAGCAGCGGAAGCAGTGAGCCACAGTACTATACACCAAGCGGTGGTTCTTACATGTGGCCTGCTACACAGGGAAGCCGGATCAGTTCTTACTTCGGACCAAGATCTTCACCTACAGCAGGTGCAAGTTCGAACCATAAGGGAATTGATATTCCATGTCCAACCGGTAGTGATATTGTTGCATCAGCAGCAGGTACAGTTGTTGTATCACAGTACAGCTCATCTGCAGGATACTACATCATGATCGATCATGGAAATGGTGTATCGACAGTATATATGCATAATTCCCAGTTGGTTGTCAGTGTAGGACAGAGTGTTGAACAGGGACAGGTAATTGCCAAGGCAGGAAGTACCGGATACAGTACAGGTTCCCATTGCCATTTTGGAGTTATGATCAATGGATCTTATGTAAATCCACTGGATTACCTGTAAAAAGACAGAAAGTTGGGATTCATACAAGTATGATAACCAGTCAGAATTGTAAGATTTTACAGAATTACACATAGGATAAAACAACAGACAGATCGGGTGAAAGCTGGATTTGTCTGTTGTCGTTTATAAAAGGAAATTTTCGGGAGATATTCAAAAAAGTTAACATGATACAAATGAATATGAATGATTATTTCTAAGAATATGAAAGGATGCAAAATGCGCGATGCGCATTGCAAAAGGTAAAATGAAGCATAATTTTAAGAAATGGATTCTTGGTGCGGCAGTTATAGCCGGATGTGCGGGAATGATGGGATGCTCCTTTACGAAGGACAATACAAAAAGCGGCGATTTGAATACGGATGCCGGAAAACGGCATGATAATCTGGAATACAATGGTTCAGTCGTGGATGAAGATACACTGGAGAAGCTTGCAAGTCTGGAGACGATCATAGATCAGTCGTATTATTTTGACACATCGGATGAGGATATGCAGAATGGTCTGTATGCCGGGCTGATCGAGGCATTGGATGATCCATATGCAAAATATTATACACCAGAGGAATTTGCAAAATTGCAGGAAGACAGTTCCGGAGAATATGCGGGCATCGGTGTTGTTGTGAGACAGGATGAAGATACCGGATATGCGATCGCGGTTAGCATTACAGAAGATTCCCCGGCGTCAGAAGCTGATATTAAGCCGGATGATCTGATCTGTAAGATCGATGATTATGAGATTCAGGAATCTGATGATCTGGATTATCTGGTTACAAAGATCCGTGGAGAAGAAGGTACGGATGTCACTCTTGAGATCTACAGACCAAGCGAGCGGAAGTATCATACAGTAACCATTACAAGAAGAAAACTGGAAAACAGTACCGTTTCTTATTTTATGGCAGATACAGATAAGAAGATCGGCTATGTCCGTGTAACACAGTTTGTTGCGAATACAGGTGATTTGTTCAGAAAAGCAGTAGAAGATCTGCAATCACAGGGAATGACAGCGCTGATGATCGATCTCCGTTCCGATCCGGGCGGAATGTTATCAACGGTTGTTGATATGTGTGATTATCTGCTTCCTGCCGGTAAGATCGTATATCAGGAAGATAAGAATGGAAATGTCTTATCAACGTATGAGTCTACGGATGAAGAGCAGCTAGATCTACCGATGGTAGTGCTCGTAAACGGAGAAAGTGCAAGCGCATCCGAGATCATGACAGCGGCATTAAAAGAATATGGCGTAGCAACGATTGTTGGCGAGAACACATATGGCAAGGGAATCGTACAGTCGGTTATTCCGCTTTCTGATGGCTCAGCAATAAAGCTTACAACTGCCAAATATTTCACACCAAATGGAAATGATATTCACAAGAAGGGTGTAGCACCGGATATCGAAGTAGAACTTCCGGAGGATTATGTTTCCGATGATTTCCAGGGCGAAAAAGATACACAGTACCAGAAGGGGCTGGAAGTCCTGCGCGGGAACGAAAAATAGACTAGGATTAGGTGTAGAAAATAGAGTAATTACATGGTATAATATGCGTAAGCATTGAGCCGTGCCAAAACAAACTCTGATGATTCGGCTGCTTGCAGACGAAAGCATTAGAGTTTATTTTGATAGGGCGAAAGCCCGACAACGAGGAAATACGAAGTATTTGTGAGTGGCACGGTTAAGAAAAATAAAGGAGAAACTTTCATGAATAAGGAATTGATTATCGTACTGGACTTTGGTGGTCAGTACAATCAGCTTATTGCACGAAGGGTCAGAGAATGTAATGTTTATGCAGAAGTACATCCGTACACCATGAGCATTGACGAGATCAAGAAGATGAACCCGAAAGGCATTATTTTCACTGGTGGACCGAATAGTGTATACAAGGCTGATTCACCAAGTTACAGCAAGGAAATTTTTGAACTGGGTATTCCAATCCTTGGAATCTGTTATGGTTCACAGTTGATGGCACATGTGCTCGGCGGCAAGGTAGCAACTGCTCCGGTTAGTGAATATGGCAGAACTGAGGTAACAGTGGATAAGAATTCCATTTTGTTTAAAGATGTAAATAAATCAACGATCTGCTGGATGAGTCATACCGACTATATCGCAGAAGCACCAGAAGGATTTGTATCAACTGCAACGACTCCAAACTGTCCATTTGCGGCAATGGAAAATGCAGAGAAGAATTTATATGCAACACAGTTCCATCCAGAGGTTATGCATACAGAAGAAGGAATGAAGATGCTTCGTGCATTTGTCATGGATGTATGTAAATGCTCCGGTGACTGGAAGATGGATTCTTTCGTTGAAGATACGATCAAGAGTCTGCGTGAGAAGATTGGAAATGGCAAAGTGCTCTGTGCATTATCCGGTGGTGTAGATTCGTCGGTTGCAGCCGTTCTGTTATCCAAGGCAGTTGGCAAGCAGCTTACTTGTGTATTTGTCGATCAGGGACTTCTTCGTAAGAACGAGGGTGATGAAGTCGAAGCAGTATTTGGCCCGGATGGTCCATATGATCTGAACTTCATCCGTGTAAATGCGCAGGATCGTTTCTACCAGAAACTTGCAGGAGTTGTTGAACCGGAAGCAAAACGTAAGATCATCGGTGAAGAATTTATCCGTGTATTTGAGGAGGAAGCAAAGAAGATCGGTGCTGTTGACTTCTTAGTACAGGGAACAATTTATCCTGACGTGATCGAATCCGGTCTTGGAAAATCTGCAACGATCAAGAGCCACCACAACGTAGGCGGACTTCCGGATTATGTTGATTTTAAAGAAATCGTTGAACCGCTTCGTCTCCTGTTCAAGGACGAGGTTCGTAAAGCTGGTCGTGAGCTTGGCATCCCAGAGTATCTGGTAAGCCGTCAGCCATTCCCAGGTCCGGGTCTTGGAATCCGTATCGTTGGGGAAGTAACTGCTGAGAAGGTTAAGATTGTTCAGGATGCTGACTATATCTATCGTGAGGAGATTGCAAAAGCAGGTCTTGATAAAGGACTTGGACAGTATTTTGCAGCTCTTACCAACATGCGTTCGGTTGGTGTTATGGGTGATGAACGTACCTACGACTATGCAGTTGCACTTCGTGCCGTATGCACCAGCGATTTCATGACCGCTGACTGCGCGGATATTCCGTTTGAAGTATTGCAGAGAGTAATGACAAGAATTATTAATGAAGTGAAGGGTGTCAATCGAGTAATGTATGATCTGACGAGTAAGCCACCTGGAACGATTGAGTTTGAATAACGGATTAAAATGCCGAAAGCCTGTATTTATGCGGGTTTCCGGCATTTGTTTTATCAAATGGCTCTAGTTTGGCTCTATTTGTGGGCGGGATAAGGGTTGCGAAAGCACTGATGGAGAAATAAAGGCATAATGGTAAGGAAAAAGTGATATATGCATCTTGGAAGCACAGCAATACTGAAAATTATAAGTTCAGCTGGAACAAAAAGTAAGTTATGTACTGGAGAATTCCGGGAATCTGTGGGGAGTAATTGCGGGAAAAAAGGGAAAAGCGTATAATGCAAGAAAATAATGTTTTCACAGTGTAAAATAGAGGAGAGAACTATCATGCAGAAAATACTGATTGTAGAAGATGATACAAATATCAATAATCTGCTTCAGGAAGCATTATCCAAAGCAGGCTATTCCTGTGAGCAGGCGTTTTCCGGAACTGAGGCAAAGCTGCTTTTGAATATGCAGGAGCATAGCTATGCACTGGTGTTGCTGGATTTGATGTTGCCGGGAATTACAGGAGAAGCAGTTCTGGAGGAAATACGGAAAAAGGGAAATCTTCCGGTTATTGTTTTGACTGCGAAAGATAGCTTGGATGAAAAGGTAAAGGTTTTAACTAGTGGGGCTGATGATTATATAACGAAACCTTTTGAAATCAGAGAGGTATTGGCAAGAATTCAGGTACAGCTTCGTCATACAGAAGAAAAGGAAATAAAAGAATCTAACCTTTCGTTCAGAGAGATGGTATTGAACAAAGCTACTTTTCAGGTCAGCATTGGTGGAAAAATACTTCCTAAGATAACAAGACAGGAGTTTGCGATTTTAGAATTACTGCTCAGAAATCCGAAGCAGGTTTTCAGTAAAGAGGACATTTTTGAATATGCGTGGGACGAACCATATATGGGTGAAACAAAAACTCTGGATGTACATATAAGCAATATTCGTAAAAAGATAAAAACAGTTACATCTGAGGAATATATTGAAACAGTCTGGGGAATCGGTTATCGTCTTCATCTATAATCTTTACTCTTTTTTTACTATTTATTTGCGTTTGATTAGGATTATTCCTTTATGATAAATGCAGATAAGAAAAAGGAGATGAAAAACTTGAGCGAAATATTATTGGAAACAAGAAACTTGACTAAGCAATATGGACACCATAAAGCTGTGGACAGTGTCAATATGCATATTAAAAAAGGTGCTATTTATGGTTTTATCGGTCGGAATGGAGCTGGGAAGACAACTTGTCTGAAGATGATCAGTGGACTTTCCAAGCCAACTTGTGGAGAAATCGAGATGTTCGGATACAAGGGAAAGGATTTGCAAAAAGTTCGATCACGGATAGGATGTCTGATTGAGGCACCGGGACTTTATGGAGATATGACTGCATATGAAAATCTGAATATCAAATGCAAGCTGTTTGGAATAAAGAAAAAAAGTTATATTGAAGAAATATTGAGAATTATCGGTCTGGAAGATGTGGGAAAGAAAAAAACAAAACATTTTTCACTTGGAATGAAACAGCGTTTGGGAATTGGTCTTGCTTTGGTTGGAGAACCAGATTTATTAGTTCTTGATGAGCCAATCAATGGATTGGATCCACAGGGTATTGCAGAGATCCGGGATACGATTCAGAGACTTCAGAAAGAGAAGAATATGACAATATGCATTTCCAGTCATATTCTTGAGGAATTATCGAAGATTGCTACTGATTATGGAATTATTCATAATGGAAGTTTATTACAGGAAATTACAAGAGAAGAATTAATAAGAAGATGCAGTGAACGGATAGAGTTGACATTGGATCATCCGAAACAGGCGATTCCGGTGATGGATTCTATGGGATTTACCAACTATCAGGTAACAGATAAAGAGCATATTCATATTTTTGAACGATTGAATGAAAGTGCAGCGTTGAATATGGAACTTGCAAAGTCAGAAATTCCGGTAAAAGGGATTTCCATAACCAGTGAAGAACTGGAAACTTATTTTCTGAATCTGACGGGAGGTGCGGATCATGCTTAATATAATAAAAATGGATTTATACCGGATGCTTAAAACCAAAAGTATGTATGTAATCTGGATCGTACTGGCAGCAATATTATTGATTACAACATCTTTATGCAAGACGGATTATGAGCTTTTGACTGAAAAGGATGCCATGAAACAGGAGCAGGTTACTGAACCTACTGTGGATAATATTAATGTGGGAATGATGGTAACGCTGCCTACGGAGCCGGGAGAAAAGGTGACGGTATATGATATCTTTTTTGCCAATTCCCAAGGAAAATTGTATGCACTGCTTTTGGTAATTTTTACTGTTCTGTTTTCAACAGCGGATATCAGTAGCGGATATATTAAGAATATAGGAGGTCAGGTTAGAAATAGAGGAACTCTGATTTTTTCCAGGGCAATTGCCTTGGCTGTCTTTACGGTACTGACAATGGCAGGTGCATTCTTATTTCAGGCAGCGGCGAATGGTATTGTTTTCGGGGAATTGGAATGGGGAAATACAAAGGCAATTTTATCTTATTTTGTGACTGAACTGGCTCTTCATTATGCACTTGTGCTGATTTGTATGGCGATTGCAATTATTTTGAAAAATAATGTAATCAGCATGGTCATTGCTGTCTGTCTTAGCATGAATGTAATGACCATTGTGTATGGGGTGATCAATAGTGCTATTCAAAAAATAGGAATTCAGAATTTCCAGATTTATAAGTATACGATAACAGGAAAATTATCACTGCTTCCTATGGATCCGAGTGGAAATGAGTGTTTGGCGGCATTTGGTGTGGCAATAGTGTTCATCGTTATGATGATATCAGTAAGCAGCGTTGTTTTTCAAAAGAGGGATATTTAACGGATGTATATCGTAATTGGGATATTAGCAGGAATTATTATCTTACAATTTATTATTATGTGGAAATACCAGCGGCAGGTGAAAGACATCTGCCGCCAATTGGCGTTTATGATGAAACATGACAGTAACATGTTGATTAACCATGAATTTGATGTGGGTGGAATAGGAAAGCTTTCTGACAAGTTGAATGAGCTTCTGGAACTGCGAAGAAAAGAGAAGCAGCATTATCAGGAGAAAGAAGCTCTGATTGCGGACACTTATACAAATCTTTCTCATGATATCCGCACACCACTGACATCTTTGGACGGATATTTCCAGCTAATGGAAGAATGTGAAAATATAGAGGATCAGAAACGTTATTTAAGCATTATCCACGAAAGAATTCATAGTCTGAATGAAATGTTGGAAGAACTTTTTATGTTTACAAAGTTAAAAAACGAATCTTACAGTTTGGAATTGACATTGTGCTGTATGAACCGGATTTTGAAAGAAACAGTTTTTTCATACTATGATGAATGGGTAAGAATGGAAATTCAGCCGGATATTCAGATTACGGAAGAACAGTTGTATATACATGGAAACAGGCAGGGACTCCGCCGTGTTATCCAGAATGTGATAAAAAATGGGCTGGATCATGGAGAAAAGAAGATTAGCATTGTGTTGGAACGTGATCAAAATCAGGCGGTGCTTAGAATCAGCAATCAGGTTACACATCCAGAACAGATTAATATAGATCAGGTATTTGAGCGATTTTATAAAGCAGATGTTGCCAGAAGTAAAACATCTACTGGATTGGGACTATCTATTGCAAAGGAGTTGGTTAGTCGGATGGATGGAGAGATTGAAGCAAAAATAGAAAAAAAAGAGTTTATTGTTGAAATGAATTTTCCGATTGTAACCGATGCTAAATAGTATTTTGCGACGTAGAGGGATAATCAATAATTTTTATTTTGTAGGTTTGTCAAACATATGTTACACAGATGACAGATAATCCTTTAGTACCTGATTTGGAGATTTCCATCCTAATGGACGCATAGGAAAGTTGTTATAATCCCTGCGATTATACACTTTCAACTGTTTGGCAAATTCCTCAAAAGAATAAAAAGTATGAGTTGCATAAAAACGCTCATTATCCTTTCGGTGGCTTCTTTCAACTTCCCCGTTATGTCGTGGTGTAAAAGGTCGTATAACTTTATGGCAAATCCCATGCTGCTTCAGATGCACCTGAAATAGTGTGGGTTTGTCACGGTGAGTGGTAAAACGATTTGTAAATTCTGCTCCATTATCAGTTTGGATACACTGAATGGGTAACGGAAAGGCTTTCACCAGATGCTCTATAAACATAGCAGAAGAATACGTGTTGTGTTCTTCAAAAGCCTCTACGAAACGCCATCTGGAATACTCGTCAATGGCAGTATACTGAAAGAATTGTTTGCCGATGACCTTGGGGTTTTTGAGGCATGCAGAAGGAACAAATTTTACATCAACCTGTATGCGTTGTCCCGGATAATCCATCTGTTCGTAAGGCTTTGGAATATATTTAGGATTTGGCGGATGAACTGCCATAATTCCCTGCTTACGGAGAAATCTGTATAGTCCAGGGATGGAACGGGAGTAACCACGCTGCTTGAGTTTAACCCAAAAGACAACAAGACCGGCATTGGGATTGCGTCTGTGCATATCAAAGATCAGCTTGATCTCTTCAGGGGTATGTTGGTTTGGATGATGATGGGGTCTGCGAGAGTGGTCACGAAGGGACTCAATAGAACCGTCATAACGTCGTTTCCAACGATAAATGTATTGACGGTTGGTTTTATATTTGATAGCAGCCTTGGTGACACCAAACCTTTCAGCGTATTTGATTAAGGATAGACGATACCGCATATCTTGTGTTATAGTAGCCATAGCAGAGAACTCCTTTTTTGTTGTGGTGACTAAAATATAACACAAAAGAAGCATCTCTGCTTTTTTATATTCAGTTGTAACACATGTATTGTAATCCTACAATTCTAAAATTGAAAAAATCAATTTTAGATTGAAACAAGGAGGACTTGATGATATAATGAAAAGAAATGATAAATAGTTGTAATGACACGAAAGGGATAATAATGGCAATCAGATACAACAAATTATGGAAGAAATTGATAGATGAAAATATGATGAAAGTTGACCTTAGAGATCAGGCAGGAATTACAACAAATGCACTGGCTAAACTAGGGAAGAATGAACATGTAAGTACACAAGTTTTGGAAAAAGTATGTAAAGTATTGCATTGTGAGATACAGGATATCATGGAATTTGTTCCAGACGAGGAAAGGGAAGAAAAGTAATATGGCTAAGAAGAAAACAACGGAAAAGGCATTGAACATAGATAATATTTTATTTAATTGTAGAGATTATTTGCGTGCGGCACGTAATTCCGGCTCATTCTTTGAAAAAAGAGATATGATGCTTACGCTAGTGTTCTTGAGGTTTATCGGCGAAAAGTATGAGGATGGAATTGAAAATCTAAAACAGACACTTAAAGAGCAGGGATTAGATCCGGAAGATGAGAACATTAGAGCAGCATTCTTTGATGATGCTACTTTTGCAGATGGTACATATAATTTACCACCAGAAGCAAGATGGTCGACTATTATCAGTACACCGGCACCACAGCTTAATGTTGCACTTGATACAGCTTTGCAAAGGCTTGAGGAAGAAGATCCACAGTTGAAAGGCTGTTTTGTTAAAGGAACATTTACAGCACGCAATTTAGCAGCTAATGATATAAAGAAAATTGTTGATGAAGTGAACAAAATCAGTCATAAGACATTTGGAGAGGAAAAAGACCTTATTGGTCGTGTATACGAATACTTTCTTAAGGAGTTTGCGGTAAATGCTACAAAGGAGGAAGGAGAATTTTATACACCTCATGACGTAGTTCAACTCATTGCAACGATGATTGAGCCTTATGATGGCACCTTATATGATCCTTGCTGTGGTTCAGGAGGAATGTTTATTCAGAGTGCTGAACTTGTAAAGTCAAAGCAAGGAAACTTAAATGGTATCAATGTATATGGTCAGGAAAAAGAACCGGCTACATATCGCCTTGCGAAAATGAATTTGGCTTTGCGTGGAATTAGTCATAATCTTGGAGAAGAAGCAGATTCATCATTTACGCATGATTTACATAAAGGATTGCACTTTAACTATATTATGGCAAATCCACCTTTTAATCTGAAAGGCTGGTATAATGACAATTTGAAAAATGACGGTCGTTGGTCTGACTATCAAACGCCACCTGAAAGCAACGCAAATTATGCATGGATTTTGCATATACTTTCACATTTGAAGAAAACTGATGGAGTAGCAGGATTCCTTCTTGCGAATGGTGCGTTGAATGATAGTGATACATTGGAAATACGTAAGGAACTGATTCAGAATGATAAAATTGAGGCTATCGTTGTTCTGCCAAGAGAATTGTTTATTACAACAGATATCAGTGTTACTCTTTGGATACTGAATCAGAATAAAAAAGGTGGAAAATACCATGGAAGAAATCTCCGAAATCGCGAGCATGAGATACTCTTTATGGATTTACGCCAATGGACAGAAAATGCTGTTAAGGGTGAGAGCAAAAAAAAGTTCGGTTGGATACAGAACAAATTGAGAAGGCAGCAGATATTTATCACACATGGCAATGTGAGGGAACTGATGGAGTAGACTATGAGATGCCAGAACTTTACCATAGTGTGTGCATTAATGAAATTGAAAATAAAGGCTGGGCTCTCACACCAAGCAAATACATTGAGTTTATTGACCATGATTTAGAAATTGATTATGAAAAAGAAATGGCTCGTATTCAATCTGAAATGAAAGAGGTTATGAAACAAGAAAAGAAATCCCAGCAAATGCTGGAGGAAGCATTTAGGGGGATTGGATATGGGATTGACTAAATATAAATTTGGTGAATTGATTGAATTAACAAATGAAAAAAATGCCAATGGATTATATGGTGAAGATGATGCAATAGGTGTAAACATCGATAAAATTATTATGCCAATGAGAGGAAATTTGGAGAAGAAAGATTTTTCAAATTTCCATTTAGTTCCACCAAGGCACTTTGCATACAATCCAAGAGGAAGTAGAAAACTCGGTATTGGTTTTAATGATACTGAAAAAACATTTATTATCACTTTTAATGACAATGTTTTTAGAATTAAGGAAACAGCAAAGAAAAAAATATTGGACACATATTTATTCATGTATTTATGTAGAAAAGAATGGGACAGATACGCAGAGTTTATTTCATGGGGAAGTTCCACTGAGGTTTTTGATTGGAATATATTTTGTGAAGAAGAAATTTTTCTTCCACCAATTCAAATCCAACAAAAATATGTAGATGTTTATAATGCTATGCTTGAAAATCAGAAAAGCTATGAGCGTGGCTTGGATGATATAAAACTTGTTTGTGATGCGTATACTGAAGATTTGAGGCGAGAGATGCCTTGTGAAGCAATTGGTTCCTATATAGAAGAGGTCAATCAAAAAAATATTGGTAATCTCAAGTTGGATTCTGTACGAGGTATAGCAACAAGTAAAGAATTCATCAATACTAAAGCTAATATGGAGGGAGTTTCTCTAGAAAATTACAAGGTAGTAGAGCCTGGAATGATTGCTTTTATTTCTGACACTTCACGAAGAGCAGATAAAATGTCGATAGCTTTGAATCAGTCGGAGGAGAACTATTTAGTATCGTCAATATCAACTGTAATACAAACTGATAATACTAAACTACTTCCTAAATATTTGTATTTATTTTTTTGCAGAACAGAATTTGATCGTTATGCCCGTTTTCATTCGTGGGGGAGTGCAAGAGAAACATTTAGCCTTGATGATATGAAAGAAGTACGAATGCCACTTCCAACTATTGACGTTCAAAAATCCATAGTTGGTATCTATGAAGCATACACAATACGAAAAGAGATTAACGAAAAACTCAAAGCACAAATAAAAGACATCTGTCCAATTCTTATTAAAGGCTCAATAGAAGAGGCGACAAAAGCAAAGGAGGCATAGTCTATGGCAAGATTAAAAGAATACAATGGTCATTATTGTGAATCAGAATATGAATATGCCTTCATTGGATTTTTAAAAGCGGAAGGTTGGAAGTATTCTTCTGGCAATAATATCTCCCGTGTAACAAAAAGAGATGTACTAATTGCTGATGATTTCAAGAAGTTTATAGCAGACACCAACCCGGATTTGATAGATGACGAAGTGACACAGATTTACGATAATGTCCGTTTTGTAGGTGCGGAAAGTGATTTTGCTACTTTGCACAAAGTATATGGCTGGATGGTAAATGGTGTTCAGTTTATACCGCAGGATGGATTGCCAAGAATGATACCACTTATTGATTTTGACAATTGGGATAAGAATATCTTTCGTATAGTGAACCAGTTTACAGTAGAATATACAAACAATGGTCAAAAAGAAAATCGCAGACCGGATGTGCTCTTGTTTGTAAATGGTATGCCCTTGTGTGTCGTTGAGCTTAAAAATCCCGCTGATGCCAATGCGACTATTTATGATGCCTGGGAGCAAATTAATATTCGTTACTGGAGAGATATTCCGCATCTTTTACACTATTGTCCTTTGGCTTGCATTTCAGATGGTGTGAAAACAAAATTAGGTACAGTGCGCACACCTTACGAGCATTTTTATGCTTGGCGTAGAGTAAATGAAGGAGATACAGTATCCACCTTACCTTTTGCAGAAACAGAAACTATGATAAAGGGTGTTTACGCACCTGAACGTTTCATGGAGATTTTTAGGGACTATATCTATTTCCAAGATAGTATTTATGATAGCGATGAAGTAGAAATCGTATGCCGATACCCTCAGTTCTTTGCAGCAAAACTTTTAAAACAAAGTATTGTAAATTCTGTTGTTACGGGGAGTGGCAAAGGTGGAACATACTTCGGTGCAACCGGATGTGGCAAAACGTATACGATGGCTTTTCTTGCACGTCAGCTTGCACTTCGTTGTACTGATATTCCTGCAATCGGTTCTCCTACAATCATACTAATTGTTGATAGAGATGAACTGCAAAAACAAGGTTCAAAACTTTTTACGAAGAGTAAAGAATTTCTTAACCTTGGTGAAGTATCTGTTGTAAAAAACAGAACACAGTTAAGACAGGAACTTGGTGCAAGGCAAAGTGGTGGTTTTTATATTTGCACCATCCAGAAATTCTGCGACAGAGAAGATGACAAAATCGGACTTATCAATGATAGACAGAATATTATATGTTTTTCAGATGAGGCTCACAGAACCCAGCTTGAACATTCTAAGAAAATTCAGTTTAGTAAGGATGCCGATGAAAATATGAAAGCTATGGTTTCAAAACCATATGCAAAAGTATTGAAAGAAGCATTTCCACATGCTACTTTTGTCGGTTTTACTGGAACTCCGATTGCAGAAACTTATCAGACCTTTGGTGAAGAAATCGACCGATATACAATGGATCAGGCAGTTGCAGATGGACTTACTGTTTCCATTAAGTATCATCCGCGTATTGCAAAGGTATTGCTTGATAATAATAAGGTAAAAGAAATTGAGAATTATTATAAAAAATGTGTTGATGACGGCGCAACCTATGAGGATATCGAAGCAAGTAAGAAAGCAATGAGCTCTATGGAAATAATTCTTGGCGAGCCTTCCAGACTTGAGCGTCTTGCTACAGATATTCATGACCATTATGTTTCATCTTGTGCAGGTGATCCAGACAGAATACAAAAAGCAATGGTTGTATGTTCTAATAGAAAGATAGCCTACGCATTATTACAGAAGTTTAAGGATAAATACCCAGAATGGTTTGAGGAAAAGAAATCACCAGATGGGGTTTCTGTAACAGAAGAGGAACTGAAAGAATTGAAACCAATGCCATTTATGGCAATGGTATCCAGTGTTGGTAGTAACGATGAAAAAGATATGTATGATTATCTTGGCGGAGTTAAAAATGATAAGCGTTCAGAAGAATTGGATGCTGCTTTTAAACAGGAAAAATCAAATTTCAGTATTGTCATTGTTGTAGATATGTGGATTACGGGCTTTGATGTTCCTTGCCTTACATATTTATATAATGATAAACCTCTCAAAAAGCATTTGCTGATACAGACAATAAGCCGTGTAAACAGAAAATATCCGGGGAAAGAATATGGTATGGTTATCGACTATATTGGTATTCGCGACAATATGCGTGAAGCCATGAAGGTATATGGAGGCAATACATCTGTTGCACCGACAGCCGATGATGTAGAGCAGGCTACATCAGTGTTTAGAGAAGAACTTGAAGTATTGAAAAACATGTTCACAGGTTATGATTTATCACCATTTTTAAATCCGGAATGTGATCCGATAGAAAGATATAGACTTCTTGCAAAAGCAGCAGAATATGTATTTGTATCAACAGAAGAATTACAGTCGGAAGGAAATAATGGTGTTCAGAAAGTTTCCTTCAAAACCTACTTTTTAAAGACAGTAAAACGAATGAGGGCAGCTTTTGATATTTGTCAGCCTTCCGGTTATCTTGGGGAAGAAGAATCTGCACTTGCACAATGCTTTATGGCTATAGCAGGTTTTGTTCGTAAGATGAGCGGAACAAGTGAAGTAGACACTGATACGATGAATCGTGCAGTTTCAAAGATGGTTGAAGAAGCATTAAAATATAATCAGGTGGAAAGTGTTCTTGAAAGCGGAGAGGAAGAAGATATTTTTTCTCCGGAATATTTTGAAAAATTATCTGATGTCAAAATGCCGGCAACTAAATTGGAATTGCTTGTTAAGATGCTTCGAAAGCAAATTAAGGAATATGGAAAAGTCAATCGGTTAGCTGCAAAATCATATCAGGAAATGTTGGAAAAGACGATTGCAGAATATCATGAAAGACGTAAACATCTTACTGCTGAAGAAGCCGGTGAGGCACAGGAAAAGGCATCTGAGGATATAATTAAGATTGCAACGGAACAGGCGTTAGCTATTCTTCGTCACATGAACGAAAACAGAGAGAGTTTTCGAAAAATTGGCTTAACATTTGAGGAAAAAGCATTCTATGATATTTTGATTTCTTTGCGTGACCAATATAACTTTGAATATGGAACAGATAAAGAAGTGGATGGTGTTATAGTCAATGATAAATGTAAAGCTTTAGCAAAGAAAATAAAAGATATTATTGATACAAAGTCTTCGTTTGCCGACTGGCTCAATAACCAAAATGTAAGAAATGGATTGAAATTGGAAATCAAAATATGCTTGGTGAAGAATGGTTATCCGCCACAGTATAGTCCGGAAGTATTCAACAAAGTTATGGAACAGGTGGAGAATTTTGAAGAGTATTCCGTAACAGAAGATATAGGAAATGAAGCAGCTAAGTCTGCAAAGATTTATCAATATGAGCCAGAGTATAATGTGATGAAGGTGGCGGAAGATTCGGCACATTATGGTGATTCAAAAAATAATCAGTAGGGGAGGCACTGAAGATGAAGTACATTTTTTTTTATGATGAAACAGAGCATAGTAGAAAGATTAATTATGAAACTGTTACTGCGAATAATTACTATGATAATTTCATAACTGGAATTGTAGGGTGGAAAGCAGAAGAAGATGAATGTATTTCTGACAGATACCTTGCTTTTGAATCGAAGTATGCTTATAGAAAAAAAGACGGAGAATTAAAGAGCCAGACCATGAAAGCAAAAGATTTTAGGCTTGGGTTTGCTTCTCTTAATAATCATACGATTGAGTTTTATGAAGACCTTGTATCATTATTTGATGAGAAAATAATTATTTATTTCTCTGTGTTTAGCAAAATAGAGTATGTTATTAGCCAGTTGTTTGTAAATTATCATAGTTCTATGTTTGTTGATGTTGATTACATGAAATACTCAATAATTAAGGCTATCAATGTATATCGACCACAAAATGTGATAGAAGCAATTTATAAAGAACCACAAATATTTGTTAAAGAACTACGGTCTTTTTTAGAAGATAGGATTATTAAAAATCAAGCGAATACTACTTTGAAAGAGCATGAGAATCAAGCATTTGAGGAAATACTTATACTCCTTGAGGACACAGAGGTACCCGAAACATTAGATTGGTCCTATTTTGCACCTTTTGATGGATTTAAGAAGTTGTTGACAGAGATGAATGTTAATGAATATCAGTTGATGATTGACCGAGAAGGGAAAAAATCGCATACATTGAATTCTGCAATGGATGTAGGGCTTGAAAATGTCACCGAAGAAGATTCTAAGGATTATGTTGGAATCAGAATGGCTGATTTGCTTGTTGGATTAATATCTCGATTGATGCAATCATTGAAGATATCATTAACCGGAAATTATAAAGAAGGGGAAATTAAGAAGACTCTTTTGGATTCTGGTTGGTTTGCATTGAATCAAAGACAGCTTGATTTGTATAAAAAATTATATCGGGTAATTTGTGAGAATAATGACTATTGGTACAAATCTTATTCTGGAATTTATTCGGATGATTTGGTGGCTTTTGTAGCACTTCTTCAATTTGTGAATCATTTTTCAGATGCAGATGAGATTCGTAATAGTAAGATAGAAATGCAACCAGAATATTATAATGCTTTTGTCTGCGAGAGCTTGAACGAACGTTATAAAATAATGAGGAACAAATTACCGATTGATCCTATAGTAGAAGATGGCAAAGATTATTTTTATAATCAAAGAGGTGCAAAGGTTTATAAGGATATTAACAAGCAACCTATGTTGCCATTACATAGTGGACAGAATGAGTTTTATGTTCTTTCAGTTGGATTTTCACAGAATAGGACCCCATTAGTAACAATCTCTGAAAATGATAAGCCGATATGTTATAGATTGCCGAATGAGTACAGTGATTGGACTATGACTGTTGCTGGGGTTTCCAGTATGGGTGAAAGATTATTTCCATCAAAAGTGTTATTTTCATTAATTGGTGGAAGGTATTTGGTTGATATTTTATAGATTTTAGGTATTTCAGAAATTTAAATATATAGCTTTGAAAAGTAGGTGAATGAATGGAAAAGATTTTTTCGTATAATGTAGATATAGACAAAACAGCATATATGAATTGGAGAACCAGACAGCATCAACCCATTCATGATATGATGATTATTGCTGATGGATACATGAAGGCAGCGATAATGCTTGCACAAGATTGTTTGCAGGATAATGGAGATAAAAAGGCGGATATTGTAGTTTTCCCAATGCTGTTTTCGGCAAACCATGCAATAGAGTTGTATCTAAAATCTATAAACTGGTCTTTGAATATGTTGCTTAATGAGAAAGAGTCCTTTTGCGGAGGGCACGATATCAGGCAGATATGGCATACAGTAAAAAAACGTATGATAAGTTTTGAATCCGATAAAGACCAGAGAAAACAATTTAAGGAAATGACAAAAGAACTCGACGACTATATTTTAGAATTATATGACAAAATAGATAAAGACCATAATGCTAATGCAAAGATAAAAAATATGGATTTTTCACGGTATCCGTTTAATACGGATGACGAATATCATTTTTATATTGAGAACTATGGAAATGAGGTTGTAGATTTGGAAATGTTTGTGGAGGTATTCAAAAAAATAGGTGATAACTTAAATTGTATTGCTGGATATTATGAAGAAATGGCAACGTTTGTTCCTGATTATGATTGAGAGAAGGAGTGACACCGAATGATAGATATATATACACAAAAAAAAGATTCTAAAGACTGGATTCTTCAAAACGACTTGTATTTCAATTTAAATACAAGTAATGAAGAAATGTCCTCAAATGAAATAAATCTCATTCAGCAAGTAGATGAGGCGAAGTTGACACCAGATAAGCATATTGAAACAAAATATGGTTTAGGTACAATCCGTAATTTGTCATCTGGCTGCAAGACATTACTTAATATTGTAAAGCATCCTGATAAGGTGGTGAATGTAGAAGAATGTGGTCCGAATGTGCTTAAAATAATTTTTACTATGGATAATATAAAGATTTATATGTCCAGACCATCGCTTTTTGATATCCCGGATGATGTGCAAATCAGATTCAATGATTCTGATATAGTGACCGGAAGGAGAGGATATAATGCCTGGTGGGGCAAGGAGTATGAAAGGAGAGAAGCAGATGATCTATAAGAATATTACATTTAAAGCAGATCCATTTTCATACAATCTGGAATTTGACGATAGAATAACTCTTGTTGGCGGAGATAGCGGTACCGGTAAAACTGTGCTTTATGAAATGTTAGAAGATTTACGATTAACTGATGAGTACAAAGCTATAAAATTGTTTAATTATAAATCAGATAATTTCTCAGAATCATTAGAACAATGCAGGGATAGTTTTGTTGTGGTCGATAATGCAGATAATTTGATTAATGATGAGATCAGACGTTTTATTAATTTTGAGCCGTCGAATCAATATATGCTTTTCCTACGAAATTGCGATGGACTAAATGTATCTGATAAGAGCTTTAAGGTGTTAAAGTTTGACAATAATAGGATAACACTGGAAGAGGAGTTGTGATATGAAGTATTTATGGACAGAAGATACCGGCGCAGGACTTCACTTCTGGAAATTGGTAAATCAACTTTTCTTTGATGATGCATTGGTGATCGAAAGCAAGGAAAGTAATCAGGGTTTATTGGATGCATTGGCAGAGATAGACATTAAAGAGGACGATAAGTATTATATTGCATTTGATTATGTGGTTGATAATCAGGATATTCGTAACAAGTATCGTATGTTGAAATCAATAGCAGATAAGTCCGAAGGAAAGATTATAATTCTGGATATGATTTGTTTTGAATACCTGATTCTTGCTTTTGATAAGCTGGTGGAATGGACAGGCACCGGAAAGAGAGATAAAATCAAAATTCGTGAAGAGGTTTTATCAGCAATTGAGAATCATAGAATCAATTTGTCAAAGATTGGCGATGAGAAGACATTGCAGTATTTGGCAAGTTTTAAGAGATACTCTACAGAGCGTGTGATGAAATCATTGGTGGGTGAATTTACACAAAACGAGAAGTGGTCCGTTAAGGGTTCTCTTATGGGTGAGTGCTGGTACAAGGATTGTTGTGTGTCAGAATATCCGGATAATCTGAGGTGTGGTCAGCCGGAGATTGAGGATGGGAATGAGAAGATGAGGATGTTGATACAGTCGGAAAAAGTGCAGAAAATAATTGGAGAAGTCATTATTTAAATTATATTTACTAACAATTGACAGCTGTATTGTAAAAAAAGGAAGTGAAGATTTGAAGATTACACATGTTAAAATACGCAATTATAGAAATTTAAGGGATATAGATATAGGTTTAGCAGAAACGGTAGCAATTATAGGGGAAAATAATAGTGGTAAAAGCAACTTTTTAAAAGCAATCACGCTTCCTTTTTTGACTGATGATAATACACATATCAGTAAGAAATTATCATGGATTGATATAAACAATGAAACTAAGAAATGCTATTATAAGAAAATTATTCTGAATCAAAATAAAATTAGGAATGATGAGATTACTGTAGAGCAATTTGCAGAATTTTTACCGACAGTAAGTGTTGAAGTGAATATTCAGGCAAGTGGTGCAGAGGAATATTATGTTAAGGATATATCGTATGCAATCGAAGACGGAGAAATTCAATATGGAATAAAATATGAGTTCGCTCCTAAGAATTGCGCAGACATATTCAGAGTGGTAAAAGAAGTTGTATCTCAGACTGAAATTAACGATGCAAATTTAAAAGAGGTTAAAATGAATCTCTTACCAGTAGAATATTATAATTATTCAATAAAAGTTTCGGATGGTAGCAATGTGTCATATGATACATTGAGAATGTTCAAGTACGAGGCTCTTGAGGCAGAAAGAGATGATTTTTCAAAAACTAAGAATCAGTTGGGCTCAAAATTTTTGGTTGATTTATTGAAAGATAGACTTTCTGATCAGGATAAATTGAAAATAGAAAAAGAATATAGTCATTTCTTTGAGGCACTAAAAGAAATTAGTGATATTAATGATATAATTAACTGGCAAGAAACATCTGAGCTAAAGGGTGCAAAGAAGTTTTTTTCGTACATTAACATTTTGCCTAATATGCCACCAATGCAATCTATTTTAAGTAGTGTAAGGTTGGGATATTCAGAAGAAGAATTGTCAATGCAAGGATTGGGACATCGTAACTTAGTATTGCTGTTTGTGCTGATTAATTCACTGCTTGGAAAGGAAACAGATATTGCTCTGAATGTTTTAACGATAGAAGAACCGGAAGCCCATTTGTGTATTAATAATACAAGATTGATGGTAAGTTTTTTAAAAGCATTTACGGATAAGAATAAAACTGTGCAGTTGTTTTATTCCACACATAGTACTGAATTCATTAACAAGATGAATTTAAAAAATGTGGTGGTTTTACATAATGGAAAAGCTTACTCATTTGCAGATGAATTAGAGGATGAAGATTTTGCATATTTAGCAAAGAACCCTAATTTGGATCTTTTTAAACTATTTTTCTCTAAGAAATGTATTTTGTTTGAAGGAATATCGGAAGAATTATTAATTCGTTCTTATATTGAATCAAAAGAAACATTAAGTGACATTGAAGTGCTGTCATTTCATAAAGGGTTTAAAAAAATAATGAATATTTGGAAAAAAGTCAATGAAGGTTCTGGCAATAAATTGGGCATTATTCGTGATTATGATAATCAATCTAACGCTAAGAAGCAACATGATAAATATAATGATGATAAGGAAATATGTGTTAGAACGACCGAGTATTATACTTTAGAACCGGAAATTGTAAATACGGGTGACAACTATAAGATATTGAAGAACAAATATGGAGATGTTTTTGGTTGGAATGATATGACAGATGATCAGCTTACAGAAGCGTGGAAAAATGCAAAAGCAACTGATATGTTTACGATTTGTAAAGATTTAGCTAGTGGAGAATTAGAAGGTTTTCAAATGCCAAAACATATCCAAGATGTTATAGATTTTCTTTCACAAGAGTCAGAAGAGGTGTTATAAAGTGGAAATAAATATAGCAGGTGCAGGAGCAGGAAAGACTACAAAGATGTCTGATAAAATAATACTTCTTCGTAATCAAATTGATGCGGAAAAGAAAATATTTTGCGTTGCATTTACTAATAGTGCCGTAGATTGTATTCGTAGAAAGCTGTGCGAACATTATGTACAAATTCCGGAAAACATAATAGTGAGTACGATTCATTCGTTTTTGTATAGGGAAATAATAAAGCCATATTATCATTTACTTTATGGAAAGAAATATGAAAAAATTTCTATTGCAGAATTACCACAAGACGCAAAGTATAAAAATGCAAAGATTAAAAGACTTGATGATATGAATGTACTTCATCAAACAGTAATTCCTGAACATGCTAAATGGGTATTGTGTAAAAAATCAAAGGATACAAAAAATATAAAAGATGGGAGACAAATAATTAAAAATGCAATTGTAAAATATTGTGGTGCAATCTGTATAGATGAAGTACAGGACATAGATAAGCATATGCAAGAAATTATAGAAGAATTAAGTGGAATGGAAATCCCAATGATACTGATGGGAGATCCGAAGCAGGATTTAAAAGGATTTAAATGCTTAAGAAACCTTATGTCTATATACGAACAAAATGTTAGATATATATCAGAATGTCATAGATGTCCGCAATTACATTTAGAACTGTCAAATCGTTTGGTAGATAAAAATGAAAAGCAGAAATCTGAAAAGGACTCCGGTCAATTATCAGTATATTATGAAAGTGAAATTGATTGTCACACATTAATTGAAAGACAAAAATATGATTTGATGTATATATCCCAGAAGCAAGGGGTGTATGAAACACACGACTACAAGAAGAATAACATAAGAGAGAATTTAGCGGAAGAGCTTGAACCATTGCTGTTTGAGAATCATCCAACCAAAGATGCTCAGACAGTTAAAAAAGTAGCGTATTATTATGCTGGGAAGATGATTGAAAAGTACAGGAATACGGGAAAGAAAAAAGATGCAATGGCATTACTGAGCAAGTGCGAAAAAATAGATTCAAGAAGATATGGCATTATCATAAATATTTTTGAAGACGAAAGTCCAATAAAACAAGAAGATAAGATTTTTGTAAAATCAATAGACTACATAAAGGGAATGGAGGGGGAGAAGTGTTTATTCATTCTCACAAATGACTTGGCAGCATATTTATTTAACGATAATAATACGGAGGCGAATAAGACGAAGAATAAGCTTTATGTAGCCCTTACTCGTTCGTTAAATGAATTGTCGATATACATATTAAAAGAGGTTGAGAATAAATACACAAAGAAGAGAATACAGGATTTTTTTGAAAGATATCTTTGAATATAAGATGATAATAAAGGTGGTGATGAGATGTTGGTAGATGAAATATGGGATTTCAAAAGTATTAACATGGGACGCGAGTTAGAGATTTCTGGAGAATTTATATATGAATCAGCAAAGAAAACAATGTCGATAACTGGATTAAATAATCAATATGAGATTAATATCATATTGTATACCGGAGCAGTTGGCATAGAACGGTTACAAAAAATTTATTTGTGTCTTGTTCTAAAAAATCCAACTGATAAGGAATCTGTTCCAAAGTGCCTTATAGAACATAACCATCATGAATTAGAAAAAGAAATTGAGAAATATACTACAGAACAACTTTCAAAAAATGGAAGAAGTCTTTTGGGAGTTTTTTCTAATTATTATAATAATTACCGATATGCAAATTATATACCTGGAAAAAATAGCAGTGAGTTGAGAAAGTTATTTATTAGTTTTTTGAAAAAACAAAATGGAAAATTTAATTTTGATGAGCCATGTGCTTTGATCCAGTTTGATGAATTCAAACGTTTTTACATAAATGAATTGGGAAAATTGGCTAGATATTATTTTGAATTAATAGAACATAAGGCAAGAGATATTAATACGTATACATATGAGATTGACTCGTATTCAAATGCTGCAAGAGTCTTTTTATCAACTCAAAGAAGATCTCTTTATGAGCAGATGGTTATAGAACAAAATTCAATAAAAGAGCTACTGCTCTATATGTATAAGAATAAGCGAGAGTCTGGTGTTTTTAGATTACTGAATGATATGGAATCTTTGGAAATGGATGATGCACTAGTAAATGATTATTTAGCTGATTTATGTGAGGGAAAAGTCAATAATTGGTTGATAGATTATGTAGACGAGTTGTATGAAGAAATGGAAGACATAAAGAAAAGAAAAGAGCGTAAGGAATTATTGGCATTGATTGGAAATAGATCGGTTTTGTTTGATTTTGATGATTTTGAAGATGATGAAAATGAATCATACAACAAGAATATGTTTGAAAGCGACGATATTGAGGGAGAAGAGAATTTGTAGTTGCAAAAAATGAAAATTAACTTGTCATTCAGGTATCATCAAGTTATAATATTCCCATGGCAACAGTTTGGCAACAACCATTCAGTAGGTCAAAATAAATAGTGTAATTGATATATAAATATGCCCCATACTCGACCGAAACTTAAATAAAATAAGTTAAGTGATGTTTGGGTCATAAAGAGTTTGAATAAGAGCCACAAGTCTTGGAACCCGCTAAACAAGCGGCTTCCGAGACTTTTTCTTTTGCTCTGCTACTAATTTGCAACTAATAGCAACTACTCTATTTCACATCGTTTTGTTTTTTTAGATAGCTTTTCTTTGAGGCATGTGAAAAAATGATGAAAAAGTATTTGCGATGGTATTGGTATCTTGTATAATAAGTTTACAATGATATTTTTAATTCAGCAGATAATTTTTATCGAAAAGTATGCTGCTCATTAAAAACAATGACAAATGGGTATTTTTATATCCGAATCTACAAATGATAATCAGGAGGTTTTTTATGGATAAACACATAGAAAAAGCAATGCAGTTAAGAAATAATGAGAGGTGTCCGAACTGCGCGGAAACGATAATGATGACCTATGCAGATGAGCTTGGTTTGTCGGAGAGCCAGATGAAGGCACTTGGTACAAATTTTGGCGGAGGAATGAAGTCAGGCAGTACATGTGGAGCTGTGACAGGAGCACTGATGGTACTCGGAGCATTGGGAATCTCAGATCCTCATATTGTAGGAGAGTTCCAGAGAAAGATGAAAGAGAATCATAATGGTATGATTAATTGCTTTGATCTGTTAAGGGCAAATGCACAGGCGGGTGGTCAGAAGAAACCGCACTGTGATGGCATGATCAAAGAAGCCATTGAACTGATAGAAGAATATAGGTAATACCCTGGGAGGAGAAACGTTATATGAGAGGAAAAAGAGGACTTTTAACAGGCCTAGTTATTTTATTAGTATTCGGTATATTTGCATTTCAGGGAGCCGATATAGAGACTTATGCAAAAGGTACAGCTTCGAAATGGACGGTAACTACGAGTAAAAAAACTTATGCTTATACAGGAAAGAAAATTAAACCTAAAGTTACAGTAAAGTATAAGGGGAAGAAATTAAAACCGAAGAATTATAAGATTACATATCCTAAAAATCCGGTCAAACCGGGTAAATATAAAATCAAAGTAACCTTAAAAGGCAAATATAAAGGTAAAAAAATAAAAGGAAGTAAGACGATAGAATATAGTGTAGCACTTCCTACTATAAAAGGTTTGAAAAGCACATTTTACAGAAATGATACTTATGGTGATACGTTAGATTTCGATTGGAATATGAACAGTGCTACTATGAAAATGGATGGGTATGAGCTTGAGGTAAGAAACAATGGAACCATAGGGGATAAGGTAACGAAAAAAAAGATAGAAACTTATTATAGCGGCTTCTATCTATATGTCAGTGAATATGGAATAACATATACATTCCGCATACGTACCTATAAAAAAATAGGCGGAAAAACATATTATTCCAAGTGGTCGAAGGTAACGAAAAAGATACCGATACCTGATTATCATATGACGACTAAAACAGTAAACGGAATAGATCTTGCTTACAAAACGGATGAGTTTCCTTTTTTTAAATATACAGATTATGCGAATTATAATGATGAAGCAAACAAAATCTCAAAGGATTTTGCACAGTGCTATTTCCCGATTTTTATTAAACAGAAGTTGAAAAACGATGTTGTAATTCATACAGAGTATAATGGAAAATGTGGATTTAACAGCTTTTCAAATACACAATATATCCCAGACAGAAAAAATGTCCAGATAGCGACAAACATATCGGTGGTATATTATGATGAAATGCCGGTGCGAGACAAAATGCAGCAGACGCTTTATAAGCAAGGATATATTGGGTATATACTTGTAAATGTAAGCTGTCTGCTAGATAAAAAACAATCCGTAGATGTGTATTTTGGTGATACGAAGGTTGTAACATTGGTGTCGAACGGATTTTCAAATTCTGTAGAATTTAACCGTAAAAAGTATTGGGAATATGATCCGTTTTTAGAGCCTGTGTATAACTATGATAGAGAGGTGCGTTTGAAAGGTATTTTAAAAGATGTTGCCCAATGCGCACCCGATATGACAGATTATGAAACATATACAGCACTTAATTATTGGATCGGTAGTCATAGTTATTCAGAGTATACATGCTGGGGTGCGTCAACGGTAGCAAATGCCATGACAGAACTTGGTTATCCCTATATAATATTGTCCTGTTCATATGATGGGGAAAATGGTTTTTATAATGATTATAGCCGGTATTATTCTGCTGCAAGTAAAAAGCCGCATAATGTAAGTGGAGGACATGTGGTGACACTGATTTTTATGGGGCAGGGTAAGTTTGTAGAATGTGAGGTTCAGGGGTATGCATCGGACAGTTCAGAATTTAAGTTTGATCCTACAGGCTGGCATAAACCAACTTATAGTACATTAACTTCTGCATCATGTAAGTTCGCTTTGAATGAATATAATACGATCGAAGAGTTAATGAAGGGTGATTATTATGTAGATATCAACAAGTATGATCCATATGACTGGCATACATGGTCCACTCATTTAGAGTAAAATGCAAAGTCGCCAGATACCTGTAGAAATGCAGGTGTCTGGCGACTTTGCAGTATTAAATAATATATTGTGGATGAAAAGAAATTTTCGGATGTACATTTATTTGGACATGATAGTTGCTAATATAAAGCCATGAAGACAGGAACATTCATGAGCAACAAGATATAATGAACGCAAAATTATTTGCTCGCAAGGATATTGATTTTGCGGAATGCATTGAGTGAGCTATGCTCACGATATAATATATGATCAGAAAGGAGTCGGTATATATGAAGGATATGTATTTTACAATTACAGGATGTAATCATTATCTGGGAAATGAATTTATGGAAAAGGGTATGAAGGTGAAATTGAAAAAGGAACCGGACAATGAGTTTGATTCAGAAGCAATTATGGTGCAGATCAAAGGCATTGGTAAATGTGGTTATGTTGCAAACAGTCCATTTACTGTCAAGGGTGAGTCTTCAAGTGCCGGTCGGTTGTATGACAGGATTGGTAAAACAGCCAAGGGCAAGATTATCGCAGTTATAGATGGCGGTGCAATTTGTAAGATTGTGGAGGATGGAATAAAATAATTTATGAGCAAAAGGCAGCTAATCAGAATTACCAAAGAAGCTATTATTTCATAGTCCCTAAAGCGCTGATTTCTGTCTTCCCTCCACCTTCTTCATATGTCTTACATACACGATAAACAGTGCACATCCGGTAAATATCCATGAAGCCGCATATACATTCAGCAGCCAGTCAAATGTTGACCGCAGGCGGAAGACTGTTCCAAGCCAGATCAAGCGGAAAACAACCGTTCCTAAGATGGTGAAGATTGCAGGTTCCACTGATTTGCCCATACCACGGAGAGCGGCACTTTCAACTTCGTAAGTAGTGGTTAGACCTTCCAATGAGCAGACATGATACATACGGATCAAAGCATAGGCAGCGACTGCTGTACTTTTTGTGTAGATCCCGACGAAAAAGTCACTCCATACGATAAAGATAACTGCGAGAATCTCTGTGAAGACAATGCCAAACAGCATATTTAACCAGAACACCTTCTTGCAGCGTTTGATGTTTCCTGCGCCATAGTTCTGGCTGGTGAAGGTGACCGTTGCCTGTGCAAATGCATTTGCAATGTCATAGGTAAAATATTCAAAATTAAGTGCAAGAGAAGAACCTGCAATCGCAAATTTGCCAAATGAATTAATACCACTCTGGATAAAAACATTCGAGATCGAGAAAATGGTTCCCTGGATACCGGATGGAATACCGATCTGAAGGATCTTGCGCAGATATGGGCGCACAATCTTCATCCGGTTGAACCGGAATGCAAACTCATCATCTCTGCGGTAAAGATATACCATGACCATAACAGCACTGATAACATTAGAGATTACAGTGGAAATGGCAACACCGGCAACACCCAGATGAAAGCAGATGACGAGGATCAGATTCAGGATGACATTTACGATACCGGAGATGATAAGGTAGAACATCGGTCGTCTGGTATCGCCGAAGCTTCGCAGAATGGCAGCTCCAAAATTATAAACGGTCATAAACGGAATGCTTAAGAAATAGATGCGGATATATAACAGTGCTTCGGCAAGAACACCGGACGGAGTACCGGATAATTCCAGAATGATCCGGGCAGAGGCAAAGCCGAGGATCATAAGCCCAAGTCCGAGGATTGTGCCAAATGTCAGGATCGTATGTACCATATCGTTGATCTTGTCACGCTGTTTCTGACCGATCAGATTAGCGAGGACGGCATTTGGTCCCACAGCCAGACCGACGATCAGGTTGACAAAGATGCCGACCAGAGCCACACAGCTTCCGACTGCAGCGAGCGCATTATCTCCGGCAAATCTGCCGACAACAGCGACATCTGCGGAGTTGAATAATTGCTGTAAAATGCTGCTGAATGCAAGCGGCAGTGAAAAAAGGATCAGCTTGCCAACCAATCCCCCGTTTAACATATCCATTTCTTTTGACTTTATCGTTTTCATATCTATAATCCCAAAGTAGTATTTTGAAATGTTTATTTCACACATTAGAAGCAGAATCTATTTAAACACCATCGACAAATGTCGTCAAGACGGATATTATAAAAAATATAAATTTTTCTGTAACGTTTTTCCGGGAGCGTTGTCATATAAGTGATGGGAGGTGAATAAGCAAATTGGTACCAATAGAAGAAATCTACAATAACTATTATACAGACTTGTATCGGTATGTTTTCGCGTTAAGCAAAAACGCGCATATAGCGGAAGATATTACGCAGGAGACATTTATGAAAGCCATAAAGGCAGTAGACCGATTCAAGGGTGACTGCGATATACGCGTGTGGTTGTGCCAGATTGCAAAGAATACTTACTTTACTTATGTGAAAAAACAGAAACGGGAAACGACTGAACCGGATGAGACACTGACAGAACGGGCCTCGGATCACGATTTTGTCAAAGATACTGTGGACAGGGAACAGGCGATGAAGATTCATCAACTGGTTCATAACCTGAGTGAACCGTATAAGGAAGTATTCAATCTGAGAGTATTTGGCGAACTGCCATTTCGGGAAATTGCAGTAATATTTGGAAAAACAGAGAGCTGGGCGCGAGTGACGTATCATCGTGCAAGGCTGTTGATCATGAATGAAATGGAGGAATTATCTTGAAAAAAGAATGTGAAATGATAAATGATCTGCTTCCTTTATATATAGATGGGGTTTGCAGCGAAGAAAGTAAAAAATTAGTAGAAGAACATATGAAGACCTGCGATTCTTGCAGAAAAACTGCGGAGCAGATGAAGTCAGACCTTGCCTTGCCGATGAAGGACAGTGCGGATGTAAAAGGATTTCGTAAATTTGTAAATAAAAAGGTCTGGGGACGGGCTTTGATCATTATTGTGATATTTGCTGTTTTGTGGGTAGTCGGTAACTGGGCGGTTACTTCACACTGGTCGGAGGTATGGCCGGAGATTGGTGCAGAGGGTATTCAGGAAAATGTGGAAGTGGTCGAGATGGATGGAGCGTTATATCTGCATCAGTCTGCTCTCTTAGGAAGCGGACAGATCGTGACGATCAGTACAGGAGAGGAACTGGAAAATGGAATTGTAAGATTTTATCTCGGTGAACAGGGACTGACTTCCCTTGATCCAACCGGTCAGAGCAGATCATGGCAATTGACAGAGAGCTATCATGCACTTGGTGGACACCGGGAAGGTGCCACTATATCATCAGCATTTGCATCCGGTGATGAGGAAGAGACAGAGAGTTTGCCAGTGATCCGGAAGGTAGTTTACTGTCATAAGGATGGAACAGAAGTAACTGTTTTATGGGAAGAAGGACAGGAGCCCAAGATTTTAGAGGCGCAGAAATAATTTCATATTTGGCGAAAGTCAGCATAGAAAGCGGTCTTTGAGAATAATTTTATTCTACAGACTGCTTTTTTCTATATTAGAAAAGTTTTCCTTGTAAAGTAAAACAAGGGGTGCACTTCATGGTAAAAAAGTTAATTGATTGGAAATTCCTATTGAAAATATAATATTAAATATTATTAATGTGATATTAATGTCAGATTTAACATTTTTTTCAAACGTTGTGATATACTGAAACAGATATTGGCAAAGACATGGTAAAGAAACAGTAAAAATGCTTCATGCATAAGGCAGTGAAATTGGAAATGAGGACGTATGGAGAGTAAGAAAAAATGGATATTTAATATAATTTTTTTGCTTCTGATCTTTGCAGCAACTCTTTATGGTGTGTTTCATGGCAAGGATATGGGGCGGATCATCGAAATAATTAAAACTGTGAACCCGTTTTGGTTGATTCCCGGCGTTATCTGTGTAATAATCTTCATATGGGGAGAATCTATCATTATTCATTATCTGATGCATTCACTTGGTATAAAGGTAAAGAAATGGACCTGCTTTTTATTTTCATCCGTTGGCTTTTTCTTTAGCTGCATTACTCCGTCTGCATCGGGTGGTCAGCCGGCACAGGTTTACTATATGAAGAAAGAAGATATACCGATTCCGATCTCAACGATGGTATTGTTGATCATAACCATTATCTATAAGATGGTACTGGTACTGCTTGGTATTGCATTGATGATCTTCGGGCAGGGATTTATACATCGGTATTTATCGGATGCAATCTTCTGGTTTTATCTCGGAATGGGATTAAATGTGGTGTGTGTAGCGATTATGGTTGTATTTGCATTTCATCCGAATTTTGCGAAGTCAATTATGATCAAAGGGCATATTTTGTTAGAAAGAATCCATATATTAAAACATAGAAAGTCAAGAGCAAAAAAGCTGGTTCAGTCGATGGATCAGTATCGGGGATCTGCTGTTTATTTGCAGGAAAATAAAAAGGTGCTGATCGTTGTATTCCTCATTACGATGGTGCAGCGGTTTGCGTTGTTTGCAGCAACCTGGTTCGTATATCTTGCATTTGGATTAAAAGGAACATCGGCGCTTACCGTGATACTTCTTCAGGGCTCAATCGCGGTTGCAGTTGATATGCTGCCGCTTCCGGGCGGAATGGGAATCAGTGAGAAGATATTCCTTGATATCTTCCTTCCGGTATTTGGAAGTATGCTTCTCCTTCCGGGTATGGTATTGTCCCGTGGACTGGGGTATTATACGGAACTGATCCTCAGTGCGATATTTACGATTGTTGCAAATTTTACTATTGGAAGAAAAAAGAAAAGTGTGGTAGAGAAATGTTAGGTGTTTATGATTATACAGTAATTCTTACATATATCAGTCTGATGGTGTCCATCGGTGGTATGTTATTTTCGTTAAATGGCGACTGCCGGATGGCGCTTGTATGTCTGGCAATTTCCGGTTTGTGCGATATGTTTGATGGCAAGGTTGCACGGACCAAGAAAGATCGTACAGAGGTTGAAAAACGATTTGGAATCCAGATTGATTCTCTGGCGGATATTGTCTGCTTTGGAGTTTCACCGGCAATCCTTTGCTACCGCATGGGAATGCGTGGATTGACTGGTGTTGCGATCCTGTTATTCTATGTGCTGGCAGGCCTCATCCGTCTGGCATGGTTCAATGTTTCTGAGGAAGTCAGACAGGATGAGACAGAGGAAAAACGTAAATATTATCAGGGACTTCCGATCACATCTATGGCTGTGCTTCTGCCACTTCTGGCAGTATTTAAGCCGATGCTTGGCAAGCGGGAATTTATGCTCAGCCTTCATGCGCTGGTACTGCTGGTCGGTTTGCTGTTTATTACAAATTTCAAATTCCGTAAACCAAAGAACCGCACACTGGCGATCATCGTTTGCGTTGTAACGTTGGCTGTACTTCGGATGCTCCATATATGGTAGGAGAAGATTGGAGAAAAGAAAATGAGTATCATATATATAGATCGAAAAGGACATAAAAGACAGGGCGAGACCGGTCAGGATCGCCTGCTTGCATTTATCTATGGACATGCAGTGACGAGGTGTCTGATCCGTCCCTTTCTGTCACCGGTAGTGTCCCGCATAGGCGGGGCATTTTTGGATACCCGGATTTCAGGACTGGCAGTTCCGGGGTTTGTAAAGAAGAATGGCATTGATCTGTCCTTATATGAGAAACGGATATTTGATTCATATAATGATTTTTTCACTCGAAAGATCAGAGTAGAAGAACGACCGGTTAATCCGGATGCAAATGCGCTGGTTAGCCCAAGTGATGGAAAGGTCAGTGTGTATAAGATCCATGAAAACGGACATTTTCTTATTAAACACACCGAGTATACATTGGAACAGTTGTTGCAGGACAAGAAGCTGGCTAAGAGGTATCTGGACGGACATATTTATGTGATCCGATTGACGGTAGATGATTATCACAGGTATTGCTATGCAGCAGATGGAAGAAAATCCGAACAGCGTAAGATAGCAGGAATTCTGCATACGGTGAACCCGGTTGCAAATGATGTCTGTCCGATCTACAAGATGAATTCCAGAGAGTATTGTCTGATAAAGACGGAGCAGTTTGGAACGCTTCTTCAGATGGAAGTCGGGGCATTGATGGTTGGTAAGATCAGTAATAATCAGCAAGGCTTGGGATTTGTTCATAAGGGTGTTGAAAAAGGACGATTTGAATTCGGCGGTTCAACGATCATTCTGTTGACACAGAAGAATGTCGTGATACCGGATCGGGATTTATTGGAACATACCGGATCAGGAATGGAAACACTGGTGAAAATGGGAGAGCAGATCGGACGATCAGCGAACCGTTTGGATGCATAATTGGATATGCAGATATATATCGAAAGAATAGTCAGGTGATCATAATTGAAACCAAGATCAGAAGCAAGTAAAAACCTATATCAGATGATGCTTGACCGGGGCTATCCGGTGGAATTCTGCGAGGTTATAACACAGAATCTGAATACAGATTTTACAGCCGGTCGTATGATCGGCTATTTGTCACATTATCAGACACTTCCCATGGAGGAGATCGTAGATGAGATGCTCGCGATCCTTACAGACCGCAACCGCATCATGCAGAAAAAAGAACTGGAGCGTAACAACGCCAAGTGGAATGAATACCTGGCAAATGGCATTCCTAATGACGAGGAGTAATGCCGAGATTCAAGTATTTTATATTTACAATAATACCCCTATTGATATAACATGAACGAGATTTCGTTGTGAGAATGCACATTGCCAGTAAATGCGGGTGCATGTTTGAGCCCAAAGGGCGAGTTTGCACAGGAGCATTTACGAATCAGGCATGTGCATCGAACAGAAATCGTAGTGTGTTATTCAATAGGGGTATTGTTGTAAATAGAAGTATCTGAATCTCGCATTATCCCTGTTTTAGCCGATTCCGCCTAATGCGATTCCAAGTATTAAAACCAGAATGCAGATAGGGCAATAGACATATTTACAGATTGGCAGGAATTTGTCTGTGAACTTCTTTTCACGTCCAAGGTTTACCTGCTCCTCTACATATTTCTTACCGCATACCCAGAAAAACATGATTCCGGCAAGTCCTGCACCAAGCGGGCAGATATAGATGGACAGAACATCCATCCAGCCGGATACGATTCCCTGAATACAGATGGATACGATCACGCCGATTCCTGCGATCACACCACAGGATAATTTACGATTTAATCCAAGCTTTTCCTGAATCGTTGCGATCGGAGCTTCGTATAGATTGATCAATGAGGACAAGCCTGCAAAGAATACTGCAACGAAGAAGATCATGGCGATGATATGTCCTCCCGGCATAGATTTGAACAGGGCAGGCAGATAGATGAACATAAGTCCGGGACCACCCTGGTCTAACTGTGCACCGGTCGTTGCCATAACCGGAATGATAACGAGGGCGGCAAGTAATGCAGCAATCGTATCAAATAAAGCAACCTGTCCGGCAGCTTCCGGTATATTTTCTTCGTCCGGCAGATAAGAGCCATAGATCAGTGTCCCATTTCCTGCAACAGACAGGGAGAAAAATGCCTGACCAAGTGCGTAGATCCATGTCTTTGGATCGGCGAGAACCTTTGGCTCGATCCGGAAGATATATTTATATCCTTCGGCAGCACCCGGCTGGCAGGCGGTATAGATCGCAAGAATGATAAACAGGATAAAGAACAGAGGCATCAGGATCTTATTTGCCTTTTCGATTCCGTTTCCGATACCAAACATCAGAATGATAATGCCGACAGCGAGTGCAATGATCTGCCATAGGTTATTGCCGAATGCAGAAGCGGTTGAGCCAAATGCGGCACCAAAGGATTCCACATTTTCCGGTGCAAGTGTTGAACCGGTAAATGCACCGATCATATATTTTAAGATCCAGCCCATTACGACAGTATAGCCGATTGCCATGGCAAGCGCGCCAAGTACCGGTATAAATCCAAGGATTTCGCCAAGCTTTCGTTTGCCCTTTGTTCCACAGGCATAGCCAAAAGCGTCGACCGGACCGGATTTCGTAGCACGGCCGAAACTCATTTCGCCGATAACACCGGTGAATCCGATCAGGATAACGAATATGAAGTAAGGGATCAGATAAGAGCCTCCGCCATAGAGGGATACTCTGGTTGGGAACATCCAGATATTACCCATGCCGACCGCTGAGCCGATACAGGCGAGGACAAATCCCCATTTGTTGTTAAATGATTCACGTTTTTTCATCTTTTGATAACTCCTCCAAACAAATTACATACCCATATACTATACAGGAAAATGTGGGATTACGCCAGCAGACTTTTCAAAAGTTTTCATGGTGTGGCAGAAAAGAATGTTGTTATTGTCATATTACCGTAGAATTTATATAATGAAAAAGGATGAGAAAATTCTCTGGGATGCACGAATTATCCCAACTGCAGATATACAAAAAAGATGAAATGACAGGAGGAAATACATGAAGATAAGAGATATTATAGGGCAGGAGAAAGCAACATTGTCATTTGAGGTTTTTCCACCGAAGAAGGATACAGATTTTGCAAGTGTGGAAGCTGCGGCACTTGGAATTGCGGCATTACGGCCGAGTTATATGAGTGTTACATATGGAGCGGGTGGCAGCACAAAAGGACATACGATCAAGCTTGCAAATGAGATTCAAGAAAAATACGGAGTTCCGACGATTGCGCATCTGACCTGTGTATGCGCAAATAAAGACAGCATCCGGACAGCACTTTCTGAAATGAAAAATGCAGGGATTGAAAATATCCTGGCACTTCGTGGGGATATTCCAAAGAATTATGATGGACAGGTATTTACTGATTTTGCTCACGCATCGGAGCTGGTAAAATTAATAAAAGAGAGCGGAGACTTCTGTGTGGGCGGAGCTTGTTATCCGGAGGTTCATCCGGATTCTGCAAACAAGCAGGATGATATTGCAAACCTGAAAAAGAAAGTGGAAGCGGGATGTGAATATCTGACTACACAGATGTTTTTTGATAACAATATTTTCTTTAATTTCATGTATCGTATCAGAGAAGCAGGGATTGCTGTGCCGGTGATTCCGGGAATCATGCCGATCACGAAGCGGGTTCAGGTGAAAAATGCCGTCAAATTATCCGGCTGCAATGTGCCAGAACGTTTCAAGAATATTGTTGACCGGTTTGGAGATACCGAAGCTGCAATGAAGCAGGCAGGTATTGCTTATGCGACTGATCAGATCATAGATCTTCTGGCAAATGGCGTAAAGCACATTCATGTATATTCCATGAACAAGCCGGAGGTGGCAGCAGGAATTCAGGCAAATCTGTCTGATATTTTGCTGGTTTAAAAGATGTACGATTTTTTGTGCATATAAAACTGTAATATAAAGCCATAAACGGGTTGACTGTATAAAAATACAGGAAATTCAAAGAAAATCGGAACTTTATAGGACAGAACAAATGTACAGGAGATCGGAATTATGATAAAAGGATATTTTGTAACGGAAGGTTATATGGGATATGTAGATGGAAGATACCAGCTTTTTGCGGATGAAACAGATTATATTGAATACATGGAAGAATAGAATCTGGAAGCGTCATTCTTGCAGAGACATTTCTGTATAATCAGCTACTCACTATATATAACTCGCTGTGGTTTCTATTCCATGCACATGCCTGATTCGTAAATGCTCCTGTGCAACTCGCCTTCGGCTCATACAAGCACTCGCATTTACTGGCAATGTGCATGTCATAACGAAATCCTCGCTGATGTTATATTATAGTGAATAGCTGGTTATACGGAAATGCTTTTGCAAGAATGCCGCTTTTTATAATTCTTTTATAATTGAACCATTGTTTTATGCGAATGCTAATAGTAACATGTGTAGTATATGAAAATAATAAGAATATAATTTTGAACTTGATGAGTGCAAGATTGCAAAATTGAGAAAACAGGAAAGGATGATGGTTATAGATGTGTACAGCAGCGACGTATAAAACGAAGGATTTTTATTTTGGCAGAACGTTAGATTATGAATTTTCTTATGGGGATGAGATTACGGTGACACCGAGAAAGTTCCCGTTTGAGTTTCGTCATATGGGAAAGAGGTATTCTCATTATGCGATCATTGGCATGGCGCATGTGGCAGGTGGATATCCGCTTTATTATGATGCGATCAATGAAAAGGGTGTTGGTATGGCGGGACTTAATTTTGTTGGAAATGCAGTTTATCAGGCAGTAGAAGCTGGTAGGGATAATGTTGCACAGTTTGAATTTATCCCGTGGATACTTGGACAGTGTGCGGATCTGGACGAGGTACGGGCATTGCTTGACCGGATGAATCTGGTCGGAACACCTTTCAGCGAACAGCTTCCATCGGCACAGTTACACTGGATCATAGCAGATCGAAATGCTGCGATCACAGTTGAGTGTATGGCGGATGGAATGCATATACATGAGAATCCGGTCGGAGTTCTCACGAACAATCCACCATTTGAGACACAGATGTTTTTATTGAATAATTATCAGGGCTTATCTCCGAAGCAGCCGGAAAATACTTTCGCAGAGCAGCTGCAGTTACAGTCTTACAGCAGGGGCATGGGTGCACTTGGTTTGCCGGGTGATCTGTCGTCAGCGTCACGATTTGCGAAGGTCGCATTTACAAAAATGAATTCGAAATCTGGCGACAGCGAGGCGGAGAGTATCAGCCAGTTCTTCCATATTCTCGGATCGGTCGATCAGCAGCGTGGATGCTGTGAAGTGGCAGATGGCAAATATGAGATCACACTCTATACTTCCTGCTGTAATGCAGATAAAGGAATTTATTATTATACAACATACGACAACCACCAGATCACAGGTGTGGATATGCACCATTGTGATCTGGACGGTTCCGAGCTTTTTAGATATCCACTGGTTCAGGGAGAACAGATCCACTGGATGAATTGATATACCTATTTGGTAGAATGTAAACTGGTGAGAGGAAAAATGTCATAAGGACATTGCGAGGTGAAAACACGGAATGAATTATTATATCAGTGATCTGCATTTCTGCTGTGCCAGTCAGCTTGCAGGCAGCGGAAGCGGATATGATGAGAGAGATTATAAGACACTGGAAGAAATGCATGCCGATATGCTTGCCAGATGGAACCGGAAGGTGACAAATGGTGATACGGTCTATATCCTTGGCGACCTCAGTAAGCGGGGAAAAAGTGAAGAATTGATTGCACTCGTTGCGCAGTTAAAAGGACATAAGATTCTTGTGCATGGGAACCATGATGATCTGTCAGATTACAGGCTCCGGCAGTTATTTGAGGAGGTTTGTAATTACAAAGAGATTACAGACAACATTCGAGGAAATGCATATAAGCTGGTGCTTTGTCATTATCCAATCCTGTTCTGGAATGGTCAGCATAGAGGGAATATCCTGTTGTATGGGCATACACACCGATCCCCGGAGGATGTGTTTTTTCAGGACTGCATAAAGCGGCTGAATGAACGCAAGGATCTTCATGAGGAAGACCAGGATTTCCTGGCGATCAATGTCGGTTGTATGCAACCGTATATGAATTATGAGCCACAGTCATTGAAGGAACTGTTAGAAGCAAGAGGAATCGAGATCCCGGAAAAAAAGAAAAAAGGAAGGTAATTTCAGATGAAAAGTACATTAATTAAAGACACAACAAAATCAGAACGAATTGCACTTGTAAAACAGTGGGAGGAAGAAGAAGGCTGTGAGAATTCCGGTATGAATTTGATGGAATATTTCAGAGATTACATTGATGGCAAGAAAGAAATTGCAGAAGTAAATGCTGCATTTCGCACAAATTATGTAGTAGAAACACCGGAGACAGAAGAAAAGCCTATGTGTGGCATGGGCGGAAGAAGATTTTAAGTGTATAATTATTATTCTTATCAAAATGACCGGAACGGCAAAAAAATAAAAATTTGCCGCTCTGGTCATTGCCTTTTATTATAAAAGATGTTATCCTATTAATGACTATATCGGCAAAAAAATAAAAATTTGCCGAACGAGACAATGAAACGGTTAGAAAAAGAGGAAAGGAGGATTCCAATTACAGATTGGATTGTATGGAAGAATGAAAAATATGGATTTATTGATAAGAATACCTGATGGAATAATATCAAGAAAAGAATTGATGCAGCTTGTGATTGAGGTACAACCGGAGTTTCGTGAAGGACAGATGAAGCGATTAATAGAATATTGGATTCGAATGTCAGAGATAGAAAGAGTTGGTCGTGATAAATACAAGAAGTGTACATCAGGAGAACATCTGAAAAAATATACAAATATCTATACAGACAGATCAAAAAAAATAATAGATGAGATGGAGCAGAAATTTCCATTGGTGGATTATAGAATATGGGAACTTCGATGGTTGAATGAATTTTTTAATCATCAGGTAGGATATAATTATATTTTTTTAGAAGTTGAACATACAGGATGTGAATTTGTGTTTGATCAGTTAATAGTTGAAAATAAAAAGATTCTTTTTAAGCCAAGTGTAGAAGATGTATTGCGTTATGCAACATATGAAACAATATTGCTAGATCGTCTTGTCAGTGAGTCTCCGAAAGGGGAAAGTTCGGCGTATGGTCTTTCACTGGAAAAGCTGGTAGTTGATTTGTTTGCCAATAAAAAATTGAAGCAGATGCTTTCATTTTCTGATTATCCACAGGCCTTGGAAAATATGTTTTCCATGTACAAAATTGATGAAACAAAGTTATTTCGATATGCACGGAGGCGTAATAAAGAAATTGAAATTCGGGATTTTATAAAAGATAACACGAACATACAACTGATTGTATAGGAGATTGGATGCTTACAAAGGATAATTATACATTAGAACATATAAATGAATTGAGAAAAAATAAAAATACGGATACTTTTATTTTAGAGAGAAGCATCTATGCGTTTGGTTTGCTGGAGGCTCTTTGCAAGGTAAAGATGCCGTTTATATTTAAGGGTGGAACCAGTTTAATGTTGTTACTTGAACATCCAAGAAGATTATCGACAGATGTTGATATAATCGTTCCACAAGGAACGGATGTGGAAAGTTATTTGAAGAAAGTAAAAGATGTCTTTCCTTTTGAGAAAGTCGTGCAACAGGAGAGAATTGGAAAAAATGGTATCGCAAAGAAACACTATAAATTTTATTATAAATCTCCGGTGAAAAATGATACTTTGTTTTATATACTTTTAGATATCCTCTTTGAAGAGAATCATTATGCAAGGATTGTAAGTAAACCTATTAAAAATGATCTTTTAAATACACAGGGGGAAGATTTAGAAGTTGTATTGCCATCGGTAGATTGTATTCTGGGTGATAAATTAACAGCATTTGCGCCACATACGACGGGTATACCATTGGGAATAGGAAAAGAACTTGAGATAATCAAACAAATGTATGATGTAGCTGCGTTGATCGATGTATTTGATGATTTTGAAGATGTTTATAATTCTTATATGGCTATCGTTGAAACGGAGATAAATTATAGAGGGTTAGATATATCGGCAAATGAGGTATTAATGGATACAATAGATACTGCTGCCTGTATTGCTGGCAGAGGACAGATCGGTAATGAATATCCAATGTATCTGGCAGGAATAAAAAGTATTTCCACACATATATATGATGAAAGATATTCTGCTGAGAAGGCGGTGCAATCTGCCTGTAAAACAATGTATCTTGCTGCTTGTATTTTGCGAAAATCAAATTTTGAAAAAGTTATAGACTGTAATTTATATCTGGATTGTAATATAGGTAAATCAAACTATTCGAAGCTCTCAAAATTACGAAAGTTTAATGCAGAAGCATTTGCATATGTGGTAAAAACGGTAGAATTGTTGGAAAAATAAAAACATCGAGAGGAGCAATATCCGATGGCAGCAAATAAATGGAAACGGGAAGAAAATGGTAATGCTGTTTTGCAGGATATTGTGATAGAATGATAGAAATAAAATACAAAAACGCAACAGGATGGAATGAGTTTATGCAGAATGTATATAAGCAGATCGCGGACAATTTGATCGCATGGTATCCGGAACATGCCAGAGATCTTCCATGGAGAAAAGATAAAGAACCGTATCATGTATGGTTGTCGGAGATCATGCTGCAGCAGACGAGAGTGGAAGCAGTAAAAGAATATTACAGAACGTTTTTGCAGGAGCTTCCGACGATCGAGGCGCTGGCAGAGGTAGATGATGACCGCCTGATGAAACTTTGGGAAGGACTTGGATATTATAACCGTGCAAGAAATCTGAAAAAGGCAGCAGGAGAAGTGGTGATAGAATGGCAGGGAAACTTCCCTGCAGAATACGATGAGATCCTGAGCCTGCCGGGAATCGGAGAATATACGGCGGGAGCAATCGGCTCGATCTGCTTTGATCTGCCCACTCCTGCAGTGGACGGAAATGTCCTCCGGGTATATACCAGAGTGATGGAAGATCCGTCAAATATCGACAAGCAGGCAGTAAAGAAGAAAATCCGGGAGGAACTTCTGCAGGTGTACCGGTATGGACATTGCGATATGCTGACACAGAGTCTGATGGAGGTTGGAGCAACAATCTGTCTGCCAAATGGTGCGCCAAAATGTGAGGTGTGTCCACTACAGGAATTGTGTAAAGCTCATAAGCATGATTCCTGGCAGCAGTATCCGGTTCGTGAAGCAAAGAAGAAACGGAAAGTGGAAGAAAAAGCGGTGCTGATGCTTCGGTATGAAGATAAGGTTGCGATACGGAAGCGGACAGAGAAAGGGTTGTTACATGGATTGTGGGAATTCCCGAATCTTCCCGGAAGCTACAGCACACAGGAGATCCTTTCGTATGTAACGTCAAAAAATCTCCACCCAAAAGAAATCTGGATGGAGACAACATATACACATATTTTTTCCCATGTAGAATGGCATATGAAAGCCTTTTATATGGAATGTATGGAACAGCAGGCGAAAGATCTTCGTTGGGTTACATTAGAAGAGCTGAAGCAGGAGATTGCGATTCCGTCAGCATTTGCACCGTTTAAAGATCTTTTAAATTCCGGTGTCTGATGACCGGGCGTTAATAAAATCCAGAAGCAGACGTTTTACCTGAGTATATTTCTTTTCCGGGATTGGGATTACAAAGCCATCGGACATTGTAAGTTTAAAACGTTCAATTGATGATGCGAAATCAGGATTGATCAAATAACTCTGGTGGCAACGCAGGAAATAATCCGGGAAGCGTTTTTCCAGAGAAAGCAGACTTTCTGTAATCTCGTAGGAATTGGAGGTTGTATGGGTATTGGAGTGTCTGCCATGGGATTCTATGTACAGGATCTGATTCCGATTCAGAAAAAGCAGAGATTTATCTGTACCCTTAAACGACAAACGTTCCGAGCGGGATACGCCGGCAAGCGGCATTCCGCGGAATTTGGAATCGTAATGCACCGGATAGATGGTATCTCGTTCATCGTAAGAGATAGCATTTGAGATATGGCAGAGCCGAATCTGAGGAACTTCGTTGTTCATGATCCAGGACAGATGAATCCTCTGATTAACCCGATTCATGCTGTTATCAGGCCATATCGTATCAACCATAAAGAACATAATGATCTCAACTACCCGGTTGCTGGTCGTAGCAAGAGGAGTAATAACCAGATCATGAAGAACAAATTTTAATTTGTGCTGTTCAGACAGAAATGTGTTGACCAGTACTTTTTTTGTGCGAATTACCTGTTTTTCGGCAGGACCGATCCACAGAACATCTTCATGGCATGCATCGAGAAATGGCGTAATGTTGTTGTCATAATATTGTGTCAATATCTCGCCGGAAAGAGAAACAAAATCCTGAATTGTCATGGGGTGCTCCTTTCTTTTTTTCTATTTTAATCAGAACTATATAAAAATACAACCCGCAAATTGGACAGTGTGTGTATGTTTGATTCGATAAGAAGAGGTAAAAAAGATAAAAATAAATAAAATAAATGGCAAATACTATCCGTTTGGTTAGTGTACAAAAAGTGGTGCAGGGTGATATAATTTGACTATGATCGATAATAGATCAGTGCATTTGGGAATTTAGTATAAAGAAAAGAGCGTGAGACCGATGTGGGGATATCGGTGATGACCGGCAGATTAGGGACTGCCGGTTTTTCCTTTTTATACAGCATGATTTTTCAAAAAGTGATTTGTGAAGGAATATACGATTAAGTGATAATTAATTCTCAATATAATAGAAACAGAATTGACATATACCCCTGTGGGGTATATATTAAATGCGACATAATAAATACGAAAGAAGGAATTGAGATGATAAAGACAACTTTAAAAATTGATGGAATGATGTGTGGTATGTGCGAAGCCCACATGAATGATGTGATTCGTAAGAATTTCAAGGTAAAAAAGGTAACTTCTTCTGCCAAGAGCGGGGAAACGGTGATCATCAGCGAGGACAATATCGATACTGAGACTGCAAAGAAGGCAATCAAGGATATCGGTTATGAGATGCTTTCCGCAACCAGTGAGCCATATGAGAAAAAAGGCTTATTCCATTTTGGCAAGTAGCAAAAATTTCGCAATCAAAATAAACTGTTTATAAGCAGTATAACATTAGACAGATATATCCACTCTGAAAATATCAATGCATTTTCTATTCGATACACATGTCTGATTCACAAATGCTCCTGTGTGAACTCGCCCTTTGGGCTCAGACATACACCCGCATTTGTTGACAATGTGTATCTTATAACGAAAAATGCATTGAATTCTTTTCCGGGTGGATATATTTGTCTAATGATTAAATGTATGCGTACAGGCAGTTTATTTTGATTGCGAAGTTTTTTGTAAATTTCAAATTGCATATAAAGATAGAATTTTGTCGAAAGAGATAGTATAATCAGGCTAACGCTTTTGATAGGAGATATGGAAATGTTAGTATGTGATTATATTGTAAAACAGATTGATGGAGAATATGCGCATCTGCAGAATCTGGATGGTTCCGAAGAAGATAAGCTGGTTGCAAGAGCCTTGCTGCCGAATGGGATCGCAGAGGGAACGAAGCTGCACTACGAGCTGTTACAGTATGAGATTATACAGTAAGCAGAGCTGGAGGAGAGCATAAGAATATGAACTGGAATCGAAAAGAACTGAGAAAAGGCGCGTGGAACACGGTGTTTAAGCGTGGAACGATGGCGTGGCTTGCACTGGTTGCAGTCTGCTTCATCTTTGCATTTTTAGGTGTCGATGAATTTGCACAGTCGACATTTGTAAATGGGATTGACAAGGCAATCGGACTGGATACTTCGCATGTAGCAAGTAACGTGGAAATCTTAAAAGACTATGCTGTAAATACACCGATTGTAAAGGATGTTCCGTTTATACATTCGGATTTTGTGATCGGACTGATCGATGTTGCTTCCAAGAGTCAGACATGGATCATTAAGCTGTTAGGCGCAAATGCCGCCTATCTGGAACGTAATACCGGAGAAGTGATCATTGCACTTCTATTATCCGCATTTATTATGATGATCGTGCATTTCTTTATTCAGAGTGCAGCCATCGTTGGAAAGAATCGGTATGCGATGGAGTGCCGGTACAGTGATAAAGTATCAATCAACCGTATGTTTGCACCATTTCATTTTAAACATTTATTGAGATTGATCTGGACGATGTTCGTATATAAGGTGGTTCTGTTCTTATGGAATCTTACGATCGTCGGTGGTATATACAAATTCTATCAGTACCGGATGATCCCGTATCTTGTTGCGGAGAATCAGACACTTAGCTGGAAAGAGGCAAAAGCTTTATCCAAAGAAATGACAAATGGATACAAATGGAAGATGTTCGTAACAGATCTGTCCTGTATTCCTGTTATGCTGTTAAAGCTTGTTCCGATTGCCGGTCTGTTAGTAGCAGTACCGTTTGATGTAGAGATCGACGTGGAGATGTATTTTCATCTTAGAAAGAGAATTGACAGTGAAGCATTTGTTGAGCGTGCATTTGACGGAGCACCATACTGTAAAGGTATAGAAACTGCTGTGCCGGTATATCTCTTGCAGGATGCAGCAGTAGAAGTACCAAAGGGAATCAAGATCAAGAGTGAATACCGGCTGACAGATTTCATCTTTTTCTTCTTCTCATTCTGTTTTGTCGGCTGGGTGTGGGAGGTTATGCTCCACATTGTCAGAGATCATGAGCTCGTAAACCGTGGAACAATGTATGGACCGTGGCTTCCGATCTATGGTGTCGGAGGTGTCGTTATTATCTTCCTGTTAGACCGGTTCAAGGCAGATAAATTGAAACTATTCTTGATGTCTATGGGTATCTGTGGCGTGCTCGAATATATCGCAAGCTGGATCCTGGATTTCTTCTTTAATTCCCACTACTGGAATTATAAGAAATTCTTCCTGAATTTAAATGGAAGGATCTGTCTGGTCGGCTTACTTGCATTTGGCATCGGAAGTCTGTTCGGTGTCTATATCGCGGCGCCGAAGCTCAGCCGCTTTATGCATAAGAAGAGCCGGAAAACACAGATCCTGATCTGCGCTGTCTTAAGCACAGCCTTTATCATCGACCTGATCTGTTGTGCGTTATTTGGCTTCAATGCCGGATCCGGCGTAGGTGGAACCTATAACTAAGGAAACGAATCCCCTCCGACAGATAAAACCACATACATATAATCATCTGCCGGAGGGGTTTCTATGTTAGTGATTCTGGTCCCGCCAGTTTTTTGGGGAGACACCATATATATTTTTAAAAGCTCTTGAGAAATGCAGTTGGTTTGGATAGCCGACTGCATTTCCTATGTCTGCAATTGATAATTTAGTCATTTTCAGCAGCTCTGTTGCTTTGGACATCCGATAGTTTATCAGGAATTCCTGTGGCGTTTTGCCAATGGAGTCATGAAAGATCTTTCCCAGATAGCTGCGGTTGATGCCGCAACAGACAGCTATATCTTCGATAGAGATGTCATAAGGAAAATTCTGCTCTACGAAGTTTATCGCTTCTTTTATATAGTAATCGCTCATTTTACCGGTTTTTATCATCTGGGTAGAGGCGGTGGAACGGGTGAGTGCATCCAGAAAAAGGTAGGAATGACCGATCAGGTGAAATGGCGGTTCGTTTGGGTGATTGGCAATATAGAGCATTTCGTTCATCATGATTTCCCGGTATTCCTTTGAGGTAGCATGATAGATGGGCTGGTCTTTTGAAAAACCGGCAATGTCCAGTGCTTCTTTTACCCGTAATCCATCAAATTCCAGCCAGGTATATTCCCATGGGTTTGTCTCATCTGCGATATAGGTGCTGATCTGTCCCGGATACAGAAGAAAGCCCTGTCCGCTTTTGATCGAATAATTTCTAGTCTCTCCTTTTTTGTCCTGTGCCATTAAAAGTCCGGTTCCGGAGATGACATAATGAAACAGATAGTGGGTTCTGGCAGCCGGACCGAACTGATGGGCCGGTGCACAGCGTTCCCATCCGTACTGGTATAGTCCAAGATCTATAAATTTCTCATTTGGAAATATAGAAAAAAGGTATTCATGCATAAAAAAACCTCCCAAAATTAGAACAAATACACAATATAAACTCTACTGTTTTTTACTATATACCAAAATGCTAGATAAATGCAATAGTGAGACAAAAATAATGCATTTTGGTATAAAAATGGAATTATTACGATATTTTAACAAGCATTATGATATGTTAGAATGAAAATAACTTAAAAAAGCATATTATAAAAGAAGGGAGAAATGTATTTATGCTAAAAGGGAAAAAACTATTATTTGTACTTACAATGATGACTGGTTTCTGCTTACTGGCGGGGTGTGGCAAGAATAATAAAGACGGAAAAACAGTGATCGAACTGGTACAGTACAAGCCGGAAGCAACCTCTTATTTTGAAGAAGTTGAGGAACGGTTTAATGCCAGTCATGATGATATTGAATTGAAGATCAGTTCTCCGAACGATGCAATGACGGTGTTGAAGACCAGATTTGTTCGTGAAGATAATCCGGATATCATTGGTATTGGCGGTGACATCAATTATTCGAATTTTATTGATGCCGATATGTTGATGGATATTTCTGATTTTGATGGACTGGCAGATATAAAGGAAAATTATCTGACGATCTGTGAGAATCTGAAATTTATTCCAACAGAAGGAACATACAGTGTTCCATATGTGGCAAATGCTGCCGGTATCCTGTACAACCGGGATATGTTTGAGGAGCATGGATGGACGATCCCGGAAACATGGGATGAGCTTCTTGCATTATGTGATGAGATTAAAGCAGAAGGAATTCTTCCGTTTTATATGGGCTACAAGGATACATGGACCTGTCTTTCTCCATGGAACAGTGCAGTAGCTTCATTGACATCTTCGACCGTATGTAAGGATGTTAATAAGGGAGAAACGACATTTTCCGATCAGTATGTTCAGGTTGCGGAAGAAATGAAAACCCTGCTTCAGTATGGAGAAGCCAATCCGGTTGCATATTCTTATAATGATGCTTGTACAGCATTTGCAAAAGGTGAGTCAGCAATGTATATGATCGGAAGCTATGCTGTACCACAGATCCAGTCAGTAAATCCGGATATCAATATTGATTCATTTGTATTCCCGGCTTCTAACAATAAGGATGACATGGTTCTGACATCCGGTGTAGATCTTCAGTTCTGCGTGATGGAAGACTGTCCGAATAAGGAAGCAGCCTATGAAGTCCTCCGTTTCCTGTTAGAGGATGAAAATGTACAGGACTATATAGACAATCAGAACGCAGTACCTTGTAAGAAAGGTGATTTCAAGCTTGCATCTATGTTAGACGGTATGCAGGAATATCTGGACAACGGAATCGTGACTGATTATCAGGATCATTTTTATCCATCTGAGATGGCAGTAGATGCATTGATTCAGACTTATCTGTTAGATGGAGATACAGAAGCGTTTTTGAAGAAATTTGATACGGAATGGAAACGGTACAATCGTGACCTGATCACAAAGGTTCGCAAATATGAGCAGGAGCATTCCGGAGAGGAGGAATAGAAATGGATACAAAAAAGACAGAAGATATGAAGTTTGCTAAAAAGAAAAAGAAAATGTCCGGGAAATCCAGAACATTTATGTTGATCACAATTCCTATCGTAGCATTGTTCTTTACATTCAACACATTGCCTTTGATTCAGGGTGCGATTTACAGCTTTACCAATTTCCGTGGGTATGGCAGCTATGAGTGGGTTGGTTTTCGAAACTATATTGATCTTTTTCATGATGCCAGAGTTGGTTCATCCTATCTGTTTACATTTAAGCTGGCTATAGTAACAACGATCATCGTAAATGTTGTCAGCCTGATCCTTGCGATGGCATTAAACAGCAAGATTCGTTTTAAGAGCGGCCTTCGTGGACTGTATTTCCTGCCAAATATCTTAGGCGGTCTGGTTGTTGGTTATATTTTTAACTATTTCTTTACTTACATTCTGCCACAGATTGCAATCATGCTCGGTTTTGAGGGAAACAGTATGCTGGCAAGTTCTAAAACGGCCTGGCTAGCAATCGCAGTAGTATGTGCATGGCAGTCGATCGCGATGAATACGATCATTTATATATCCGGTCTTCAGACAGTTCCGGAAGATGTATACGAAGCAGGATCTTTAGATGGTGCAACCGGATTTGCAAAATTCCGTTATCTGACATTCCCACTGATCCTTCCGTTTTTTACAATTAATGTAGTCCTTTGTATGAAGAACTTCCTGATGGTATTTGACCAGATCATGTCGTTGACAAAGGGTGGCCCTGCGCAGAGCACAGAATCCATTTCCTACCTGATTTACAATAATGGTATGAGTGGCGGACAGTTTGGATTCCAGAGTGCAAATGCAGTCGTGTTCTTTATAGTAATCGTAGTGATATCTGTATTACAGATGCGTTTCCTGGGTAAGAAGGAGGAACAGTTATGAAAAAATCGCAGAGACAGATCAGAAAAGAATATAAAGAAAAGGGGATTAAGACAGGAAAAGAACGATATAATATCGGGGTTACGATTCTGTTGATCCTTGGTCTTGTAACCATCCTGTTCCCATTATATATGACGGTTATGATCGCATTTAAGCAGCCGTCTGAGATGACAAATGATATCCATGGAATCTTATCTCTTCCACAGCACTGGAGTCTGAGTAATTTTAAGGAAGCTATGGAGGTAACAGATTTCTGGCATTCTCTCGGTAACAGTTTATTTATCACACTGGCAACTATCGCATTATCGATCGTAATACATTCCCTGATCGGTTATGTACTTGGACGAAGCAAGAAAAAGAATCGGATCTATAATGGAATTTATCTTTATCTTGTCAGTGGTATGTTCGTGCCATTTGCTATTTTGATGATGCCGCTTGTAAAACAGACAGCAAAAATGGGACTGGCAAATATGATTGGTGTGGTATTACTTTATACAGTATTTTATCTTCCGATGAACACAATGTTATATGCCGGATATCTGAATAATCTTCCGCTTGAACTGGAAGAGGCAGCTTGTGTTGACGGAGCCACTACATGGACGACTTACTGGAAGATCATCTTCCCGAATATGAAACCAATGCATGCAACGGTTGCGATCCTTACAGCCCTTGGCACATGGAATGACGTTATGACACCGCTTGTAATTATGTCCGGTGATCAGAATACACTTCCGCTTGCGCAGCTGAATTTCCAGACTCAGTTTGGAACAAATTACAATCTGGCCTTTGCATCTTATCTGTTAGCGTTACTTCCGATTCTGATCTTCTATATTATTTGTCAGAAACAGATCATATCAGGTGTGGCAAACGGAGCAGTAAAATAAAAGGAGACTTAATTTATGGCTATTATATATAACAAAGAGAAAAGAATATTTTCTCTCCATACGGAACATACAACTTATCAGATGATGGCCGATACACATGATTATTTGCTTCATCTGTATTACGGAAAACGCTTGGATTCGGAAATGGATTATATACTGACTTACTATGATCGAGGTTTTTCAGGAAATCCATATGATCTTGGAAACGATCGTACTTATTCCCTAGATGCACTTCCTCAGGAATTCCCTGTTCTTGGAACCGGTGATTACAGAACAACGGCAGGAAAGATCCGTGAAGCAAATGGCTGTATGGCACTTGATCTTCGCTATACAGGATATCAGATTCAGGATGGTAAGTATGATCTCCCGGGACTTCCGGCAGTACATTCTGAAGCTGCACAGACTCTGTGCATATATCTGAAGGACGAAAGAGTCGGTGTAGAGGTAACATTATTATATGGCGTATTACCTGACTGCGATGTAATAACCAGAAGTGTAAAAGTTACAAATGTCGGAAAGAATGAAATCTATCTGGAGAAGCTTTCCAGCGCATGTCTTGATCTTTTGTATGGAGATTATGATGTACTGACATTTTATGGACGGCATGCAATGGAACGGAATATGCAGCGAACACCGGTAACACATGGCAGACAGGTGATCGGAAGTAATCGTGGTACGTCCGGACATCAGTATAATCCATATATGATCCTTGCGGAACATGGCACAACAGAGACTGCCGGAGCCTGTTATGGTGTATCACTGGTGTACAGTGGAAGCTTTGAAGGAAGCGTAGAATTAGATCAGTTTGATCAGATCCGTCTGGTTATGGGTCTTCAGGAGGATTTCTTTTCCTATCAATTAAAGCCGGAGCAGACATTTTATGCCCCGGAAGCAGTTCTGTCATATTCAGCGTATGGAATGGAACAGCTATCCAATCAGATGCATCATTTGGTGAGAGAGCATATCTGTCGCGGGAAATATAAAGATCAGATCCGTCCGGTTCTTGTAAATAGCTGGGAAGCCTGTTATTTTGATTTTAATGGTGAAGCGATCGTTAATCTTGCGGAGCAGGCTGCAGCACTTGGTGTAGAGCTTCTGGTCATGGATGATGGCTGGTTTGGCACAAGAGATGATGATAATTCATCCCTTGGTGACTGGATTGTAAATGAAGATAAGCTGGGCTGTTCTCTTACGGAGCTGACAAAACGTGTTCATGACAAAGGTGTTCAGTTTGGTATCTGGATAGAGCCGGAGATGGTTTCAGAAAACAGTGATCTTTACAGAAAACATCCGGAGTGGGCAATTCAGGTTCCCGGTAAACATCCGGTACATGGCAGAAATCAGCTTGTACTTGATTTTGCAAATCCGGAGGTGGTGGATCATATCTATGAACAGATTGCAGCTGTCCTCAGGCAGGGCGATATCAATTATGTGAAATGGGATATGAATCGAAGCTTATGTGATATATATTCCGACAGTATGGTATGGCAGGGAAATGTAATGTATGACTATATGCTTGGTGTATATGACCTGCTGGAACGCCTGACGCAGGCATTTCCGGATATGTTATGGGAAGGCTGCTCCGGCGGTGGCGGAAGGTTTGATATGGGTATGTTGTATTATACACCACAGATATGGTGCAGTGATAATACAGATGCAGTTGATCGTATCCGTATCCAGTATGGTACATCGTTTGCTTATCCTTTATCAACGATGGGAGCCCATGTATCTGCGGTGCCGAATCATCAGACCGGCAGAGTGACGGACATGAAGACCAGAGGTGTGGTTGCCATGACAGGTGCATTCGGATATGAACTGGATCTTGGAAAGTTATCTGAGGAAGATAAGACGGCAGTCCGTGAACAGATCAAAACCTATCATGAAGCAGCACCGGTTATTTTAAAAGGGGATTATTACAGATTAAGTAATCCGTTTGAGGCGGAATATGGAGCATGGATGTCTGTCGATGAAGAAAAAAAACATGCAGTTGTAGGTGCTGTTTTATTAAATACACATGGTAATCATCCTGTATTTTATATTCGATTGAGAGGGCTTGCGCCGGAACGTTCCTATCGGGATAAGAAAACAGGTACTGTTTATTCAGGAGCTGCTTTGATGGAGCTCGGTATGCCGTTTACGGTAGTATCCGGTAATTATCCAAGCTATCAGATCCTGCTTGATGCAGTAGAATAAGAATAAATAGGACTCCCCGGTTTCTGTTTGCAGAGATCGGGGAGTTTGGCAAAAACAATAGAATAAAAGATATATAAGATGATCAGAAATGAGGTGACGGACAGATGGATACGAAAGAAATTACAGTATCGGATCTGGCACAGGAACAGATCAAAAACGCAGAACGATTATTTCCGTTGATCCGGAAAAAAACAGAAGAAAGAAAAGAGAAAAAAACAGTCATATCGGTATCCGGAGGTTCTGGTGTTGGTAAGACCGGAATGGCTTTCTTACTTCAAAATATGTTTGAAAAACAGGGAAAGAAATCACTTATTATAAGCGGGGACAATTATCCGCATCGGATTCCCATGTATAATGATGCAGAACGAATTGCGAGATTTCGTATGTCCGGGTTAAATGGACTTATAACTGAAAGGCTATATACAGATGAAATAAAAGAAAAATTATTAGAGCTTCAAAAAGCCGGAAGGGATGCAGAAGAACAGGAGGACATGCAGTGGTTATCCATATATCAGAAGTATGGAGACAAGGCTCTTACAGACTATCTGGGTACGGATCAGGAACTGGATTATGAAGCTATATCGAATCTTCTCATGCAGTTTCATGGAGGGACTTCACAACTGCTGCTACGTCATATGGGAAGAACCCAGGATGATATCTGGTATGATCGCAGGGATGTATCAGATACAGATATTCTGATTCTTGAATGGACACATGGAAACAGTGCATACCTGCAGGGGGTGGATGTATCTGTTGTATTGATCAGTACGCCGGAAGAAACACTTGAAAACCGAAAGAAGAGGAATCGTGACACTGCCATTGACAGTCCCTTTGTAGCCAGAGTATTAAGAATTGAGCAGAAGAAGATTAATGATGGACTGGATCGGGCAGATATCATTCAGGATATGCATGGCAGGATTTATACGGAATAGTAAGTGAACAGGAGGTTATAGAATATGAGGAAAACAGAGATAGAAGAAACAACTATGACAGATATAAATAAAATTGAAAATGGTCCAATGCTGAATCTGTATCCGGACAGTCTTGGCGGAGATCTGGAAGCTGTTGCGGATTTATTTGAAAGAGATGGATTTGCAGATGCATTTTCCTCAATGTATATACTACCGAGTATTTACCATTCTGATCTGGATCGTGGTTTTTCTGTAATCGACTATGATCTTGAGGAGACATTTCATTCTGAAAAGGCACTATTACGGTTGGGCAGACAGAATATAGATCTGAAGCTGGATTTTGTGTTAAACCATGCGTCTGTACAGTCGCCACAGTTTCAGGATCTGTTGGAGAATGGCAGTCAATCGGAATATCGTGACTTTTTTATTAACTGGAATACATTCTGGGAAAACTGTGGAGAAATGACAGAAGACGGCTATATACAACCGGAACAGAAGTATCTGGATCCGATGTTCTTCCGTAAACCGGGATTACCTCTGTTGATGGTGGAAATGGCAGATGGCAGTCGGATTCCATACTGGAATACGTTTTATCAGGAGATTCGGGATACTGATGATTATCATACCAGATATTTAGGACAAATGGATCTCAATATTAAATCAGAAAAGGTTTGGGACTTTTACCGTGAAACCATAAAAAAACTGGCAGGTTACGGAGCGAAGATAATCCGTTTGGATGCATTTGCATATGCCCCAAAAGCACCGGGACGCGCCAATTTCTTAAATGAACCGGAGACATGGGAATTCCTTGAACAGATCCATAAGCTTGCAAAACCATATGGAATCCGCCTTCTTCCGGAGATTCATGCCGGATATAAAGAGAAAAAGTATAAGATGATAGCAGAGAAGGGATATCTGACATATGACTTTTTCCTTCCGGGATTGATCCTGGATGCTCTTTACAGAGGCGATGGCTCTTACCTGGAGCAGTGGGCAAAGGAACAGATAAAAGAGAATATTCATACTGTGAATATGCTTGGATGCCATGATGGAATACCGGTATTGGATCTTGCCGGATTGTTACCGGACGACAGGATTGAAGATCTGATCCGGCTGCTTGTGGATCGTGGTGGTTTTGTAAAGGATCTTCACGGTAATAAAAAGATGTATTATCAGGTAAATACGACATATTATAATGCACTTGGCGAAAATGAACAGGCATTGTTATTAGCCAGAGCATTGCAGATATTTATGCCCGGAAAACCTCAGGTCTGGTATCTGGATCTGTTTGCCGGATCTAATGATTATGAGGCAGTGAAGCGTGCGGGTGCAGGTGGACATAAAGAGATCAACCGGACAAATCTTTCAAAAAAAGATATAGAGTCAGGACTTGAAAAGGAGGTCGTAAAAAAGCAGCTTGAAATGTTGAAATTCCGGAAAGAATTTCCAGCATTTGGATTTGATGCGGAAATGACAATCCGGACAAAGCCTGCAGCGCAGATCTCCGCTCAGGCAGAAAATGCTTTGCATTTTGCAGAAGTACCGGCAGACCAGATGTATAACCGTATTTATATCACCTGGAAAAAGGATGGTTATCTTGCCCGCCTGTCCGCAGACCTTAAAGCCCATACCTACCGGATTCAGGCTCTTGATCCATCCGGTAACCTGGTCTGGCAGTCGTAATGTGTAAATCCCCTCCGACAGATGGTTATACATATGGGGCTTTATCTGTATTTCCTATCTGGCAGTCAGCCGTTTTTTACTATGACTTGCTATGATTTCTGTTTGCTGCATATGCCTGATTCGTAAATACTCCTGTGCCAACTCGCTCTTTGAGCTCGAACAGGCACCCGTATTTACTGGCAATATGCAGCTCACAACGAAATCTTCGCAAATGTCATAGTTAGAAAACGTCTGATGACCAGATAAGAAATACAGGTAAAACGTTACGCATATAACCATCTGTCGGAGGGGATTCTCTAATTTCATAATATAAATAATGGATTCGAGTGCCAGCCTGCCGGATCAATCGAATCCATTGTTTATGCAGACTTATTTCTCTGGAAAAAGCTTGCGGAAGATCAGACGGATAAATGGACCGCAGTAAAAAAGCTGCCAGAAGAAAGCTACCGGGAAGTTTAAGAAGGTGGTCTGGAGCCACACGGCTGCAAACTGACGACCGGCATGCTTGAATAAAATAGTGGCAACAAGGCTCATGCAAGGACACATAATGCAGATGATCATGGTAGAAATTGCAAGCGTGATGATGATCGGGCGGTCATCCGGCTTCACGAAGCGGAATGCAAGAGCATGTGCAGCCTTATCTACAAACAGGAATTCAAGTAAAAAGGCAACCGGCCACATGATGATAAGCTCATGAAAGGCGGCTAAGAAAACGGAGTTTGACATTCCACCCGTGTTTAGGGAAATGTTGTAGCAGATCATGGCATAGACCATAAGAAAAGACATCATTAATGTGAAAACAATGTTTTGAAATAAAGTTTTTGGCATAAAATAAATCTCCTTTTTGATAAATAATCTGAATAAATGCAGAACTAAAACTGCAAATATCTTAAAAATAAGCACAAAAAAGACACATGTGTTGTTCGTTATCAAGTGATATGCTCATCCGTCGGCAAACGAGGTGAAATATCAGGAGCACACTTGTGTCGTTTCCAATTTTATACCAAAGCTTTTTCTTCAATTTTTACAACGTCGGTCATTATACTAAGCTTTTAGTAAAAATGCAAGTGAAAATTTCATATTCAAACTTATAAAATTTCATATGCAGGTATAAAGAATATCATAGGTGAAAACAGATAATTGTATACGCAATAATACATGGATTTGTTTGACTTATAAATGGGTAGATGCTAGTATCATAGTTATGATCACTATGTGGGAGGCAGATGGATATGAACAGTGCACAGAAGATATGTATGATTGTCGGAGTGGGTTTTGCAGGAATAGGGCTTTTTATGACATTGATCTTTTTATTTGCATTTGGTAAGCCCGGGGCATTTATATTAATTCCATTAATGTTTGTGGTACTTGGATTATGTTTTATCGTGACGATCCTTGTTATGCTCCATAACAAGAAAATGATCCGTGTACATGGTGAAAAGTATACAGCGAAGATTTATGGTTATGTAAAAAATACATCTTATATGGTAAATGGCAGATTTCCTTTAAATGTAAAGGTGCATTATTTTGATAATTATGGTATCGAGCGGGAAGTGATCCTGCCGACTTCGATCAGTGGAGGAGCGGATTCCATGTTCCCGATCGGAATGACGATCGATATCTATGAATACAATGGTAAGTACAGTTATGATCCTGCTTCTGTCCGTGGAGAACGGCTCAGAAGAGAAGAAGAGCTGATGGACAACAAGCCGATCGATCCGGAACAGCTTCACCTGATCGCAGTCCGATGTTCGAACTGCGGTGCTTCTTATAAGGCAGCAACCGGATATGCCAGCCGCTGCCCTTATTGTGGTGGTTACCAGAATGTGTGATAAAGCACTGATGTTTGCCGGAACGTGTGATGAAGCTGTTGCCGGAATGGGATGATGCCGGCTGACTATTTAGCCGCGCCCGAGGATCGCATCCATATCCTGCTCAGGAGCCGTGATCGGCTGCAGGTTGTAGGTGTCAACCAGAAAACGGACAACGGTCTCTGTCATGAATGCCGGAAGGGTTGGGCCGAGATAGATGTTTTTGACACCGAGGGCAAGCAGGGTTAAAAGGATGCAGACAGCCTTCTGTTCATACCATGAAAGAACGAGAGTCAGAGGAAGCTCGTTGATATCACAGTTAAAAGCTTCTGCCAGTGCAAGGGCAACTTTGATCGCACTGTAAGAATCATTACACTGCCCCATATCTAAGATCCTTGGAATTCCATCGATCTCACCCAGGTCGAGATCATTGAACCGGTATTTGCCACAGGCAAGTGTCAGAACGAGAGAATCCATAGGAGTCTGTTTTACAAATTCCGTATAATAATTTCTGCCCGGATGGGCACCGTCACAGCCGCCAACTAAGAAGATGTGTTTGATATCACCATTCTTGATGGCGGCTGTAAGTTTATCTGCATGGGAGAGGACTGCGCCATGTGCAAATCCTGTTGTCAGGATATGTCCGCCATTGATACCGCTCATGCTGTGATCGTGTTCATAGCCGCCCAGCTTTAGGGCATGCTTGATGATCGGAGTAAAATCCTTCTTGCCATCCTTTGTTCCCTCGATATGCACCATTCCTTCATAGCCGACAACAGAGGTAGTGTAGATGCGATCCTCATAGCTTGGGCGTGGGGGCATCAGGCAGTTGGTTGTAAAGAGGACGGGCGCAGGAATATTTTCAAATTCCGTCTGCTGGCTCTGCCATGCAGTTCCGAAGTTGCCGGCAAGATGCTTATAGGCGGCTAATTTTGGATAGCCGTGAGCCGGAAGCATTTCGCAATGTGTATAGACATTGATCCCGGTTCCTTCGGTCTGTTTTAAGAGCAGATCCAGATCGCGGAGATCATGACCGGATACAACAATGAAAGGCCCCTTGCGGATATCGGTGTGAACCTTAGTCGGCGTTGGTGTGCCGAAGGATTCGGTATTTGCCTTATCGAGCAGTTCCATGCACTGATAGTTCACTTTTCCAAATTCCATAATAAGCTCGATCCATTCTTCTACCGAGTGTTCGCGGTTCACTTCACACAAGCCCTTATAGAACCAGGTTGTTACATTATCATTTTGATAGCCGAGATTCATTGCATGATGCGCATACGCAGCCATTCCCTTTAAGCCGAACAATAACGTGGAGCGGAGTGACACGATATCGTCCGTACCATCCCACAGGCTGATTACCGGGATATCATGTGGATCTTTCAATCCACAGGTCGGAGGATTGATATTTGCTGTTGATGAATTCATATTTGTATCTGAGAAGTTCATATTTGTAGTCGGGAAGTTCTTATATGCGATATCTGATATGCTACATATGTCTGTAGGCATACAGCGCATGATATCCTTCTGGTTTTTCTGCACTTCTTTGATGTAATCTTTGATTGCTTTATCATCAAAATTTACATTTGTAAGTGTCGTAAATAAGCCGTCGATCAGCAGGCGGTCAGCGGATTTTCGGGTGTTCAGGTATCGGGACAGAAGTTTGGGATCTGTCTCTTTTTTCTGTTGCAAGGATTTCTTTGTAAGCTCGGCTGCTTCGGCAAGTCGTATCAGTTCACAGATCAATTCGTCCTGCAGATTGGATGTCGAGGGCTGCTTACCGCAGACTCCGGTATTTACACAGGCTTTATTGCCAGCCGTCTGCTGGCACTGAAAACAAAACATATTTGACATGGGATAACCTCCTGATGGAATTTTACTGATGAGTGCGGAATCGCATATATACTGTGTTGGTAAGTCATGCTGTTCATGTATGAGCAATATATATAATAATTCTGCAATTATCTTTTTAAACATATTTAGTATCGTCGGATGTTTCCGGAATTATACAGGCAAAACCTTTCATTCAGTGTAAGTGTTATTTGAGGAAGATATCTGATAGTATAAATATTGTCAGATATGGTGGGTATGAAATTAAGAAATAAATTATGATACCCACAGGAGCCGGGCAGCAGCGGGTATGAGAGAGCGAAGGAAACCATGATACCCCAAGAAGTCAGACAACAGCAATTAAGAAAGTACAAGGAGGCGGCAGCATGGATGCATTATTAGAGATAGAAGATCTGAAAAAATATTATGGAAAGGAACCAAACCAGACAAAGGCATTGAATGGAATCACATTTCAGGTGATGCCGGGCGAGTTTTTAGGAATTATGGGAAGCAGCGGTTCCGGTAAGTCAACGTTATTAAACTGTATCGCAACAGTGATCCAGCCGGACAGCGGCAAGATCCGGATGAAGGGTACAGAGATCCAGAGGTTGAAGGGCAAGAAGCTGGCAGGATACCGTGGCAAGGAGATCGGATACCTGTTCCAGAATTTTGAACTGCTGGATAATCTGACCGGACGTGAGAACATCATGGTTCCATTGTCGATTCATAACATATCGGAGGCAGAGGGCGGAAAACGTCTGGAGCAGTTAACGGAATATCTGGAGATCACCGAGGTACTGGATAAGTTCCCATCGCAGATGTCAGGCGGACAGAAGCAGAGACTGGCAGCAGCCAGAGCGCTGATCCTGAATCCGGGTATCATTCTGGCAGATGAACCAACCGGAGCACTTGATTCCAGAAATGCCAAAGCTTTGATGGAGAAATTAGCCGGTCTGAACCGGGATGAGAAGGCAACTGTTTTGATGGTAACGCATGATTCCAATGCAGCAAGCTATTGCAAGCGTATCCTGTTCATTCAGGATGGCGTGATCTTCCATGAATTAAGACGGGATCTGCTCGCAGAGACACAGCAACAGTTCTATGAAAGAATCTTGCAGGTCATGGCACAGTTGGGAGGGGGCAGCGCAAATGTTCTTTAAACTGATCCGAAAAAACAGTAAACGAAACAGAAAAGAAAACGGTTTATTTTTCTCCTCGTTAGTAATATCCATCGTGGCATTCTATATTATCCTGTCACTTTCTTCACAGGATGTTATGGTATTCCTTAAGAAAATGGAGAGTGATGCGGTAGATCGTCTGTTCCAGATCATACCTGCATTTTTTGTAATGACACTGGTGATCTTATTCTTCCTGATCTACTATGCAAGCAAATTCCAACTGGAACGAAGAAGACACGAATTTGGCGTCTACCTGATGATGGGAATGAGGAGAAGCAAGCTATTCGGGATGCTTCTTGCAGAAGATATAGGAAGCAGTCTGGCAGCCCTTATAACAGGACTTCCGATTGCCATTTTATTATCTGAACTGATCAGTCTGATCACAGCCAAATGTGTAGGACTTGGGATCGTCGGTCATCAGGTAACATTCTCCATTCAGGCAATCATAATCACTGCTGTTGGATTTCTGGTGATTAAGCTGGTTGCATTCCTGATCTTAAGCGGGAAGATCGCGGGACAGGAGATCGGTGCGTTGTTAGTTGATACACCGGAGGGAACAAAGAAGCAGTTCCCGGCTGGTGTCTATGCGGTAAGTTTCGTTCTCGGTATTATCTGTCTGGCTGTAGCATACAGCATGGCGATTGGAGGAAGATCATGGACGACACTTCGTAAGATGTCTGAGACAATATTGATCGGTTTTGTCGGTATGTTGCTCTTATTCTATGGCATGCGGTTTTTTATCGACCGTCTGGCAAAACACAGCCATGGGAGAGCTGCCCTTCGGGTATTTAATTTCCGTCAGGTGCAGGAAAATGTCATAAGAAAATCCAGTACCTTATCGATCAGTTCTATTCTGATCCTTGCAGCCCTCTGCTGTTTTGGTGCAGGAATCGTGATCGCATTTTCCTATGGAAATGAAAAGGGAAATATCCATATCATGGATTATACATTTGAGAATTACGAAGAAGATCAGGAACAGGGTGTGGCAAATGTAAAAAAACTTCTGACAGACAACGGACTGGAACAGGATTTCTCCGATCTGTTTGAGGTGCGGGTCGGTCATCTTATTCCGGGTGCAAATGGTGATTACGATGTATTTGATCTGTCATCCGTTATGAACCGGGTAGAACAACTGCCGGATTCAGAGGATAAAGATATTCTGCTTAACAATCTGGAATATGTGTCATATCCATATCTGATCTCTTTGAGCGGATATAATCATGTACTCGAACTTGCAGGGAAAGAACCTCTTGCATTGTCAGACGATGAGGCGGCAGTATTTAAAAGTCTGGAATTTACATCGGATAGTATGAATCAGAATATAAATGATATTCTGGCAGACCGCCCGGAGGTAGCATATCTGGATCATAAGATGTATCTGACCGGTAAGATACAGACCACACCGATTGTCACAGATCGGGCAATTACGTTATCCTTTGCCCTGATCGTGCCGGATGAAGTATTTGACAAATATACATGGGACAGCACGATCTATCTGAACGGTGTGCTGGATCAGTCAAAGGTCAAGGGAGATAACCTGCTTCAGTCGGTCATGCAGATGAATGATAAACTTGCGCAGATTGATTTTGCAGCAAAAAATATTGAGTATGAAAGTTATCTGAAAAATATGGGACGCCGGATGTTCTATATCGTAGCAGCAAGTTATATCACGATCTATCTGGCGATCATTTTCCTGATCATTGCAAATACCGTGATCGGGGTACAATTCCTGATGGGGCAGCAGAAATCCGGCCGCAGATATAAGACACTGATCCGGCTTGGAGCAACCTATGAACTGCTCTGCCGTTCCGCAAGAAAGCAGATCAACTGGTACTTTGGTATGCCGGTTGTCGTTGCAGGCATCAGCAGTATCTTCGGTGTGCGCGCCGTCCTTACACTGGTTTCCGGTATGATCTCAAATAGTATCGGGGATGCCATGCTGCTTGCTGCGGCTATGATTTTGTTGCTCTGTGTGGTAGAATGCATTTATATGGCATTTGTAAAACGGTCAAGCAACCGGTATCTTCTGACACTGATGGTACCGGAACGTGAGGAGTAGATTCAGAGCAGATGAAGATCAATGGCGATGGCGTGAAACCTTGACTGATAGATGAGGAGTAGATATGAAGCATATAGCAGTGGTAGAAGATGAAGATATGATGCGGGAAGAACTGGAAGCTATATTGCAGAAGGTGGGCTATCAGACCAGCGGTATCACGGATTTTGAGAATGCGGCAGCAGCTATTCTTGCGGCATCCCCGGATCTGGTGCTGCTCGATCTGAATCTGCCGGGCATGGGTGGATTTCAGATCTGCCGGGAACTGAAGCAGAAAAGCTCCATACCGGTTCTGGTTCTGACATCAAGGGATCAGCTTCAGGATGAACTGCATTCTTTGGATCTGGGCGCAGATGAATTCCTGACGAAGCCGTGCAGAAAAGAACGCCTGCTTGCCAGAGTATCCAATGTGTTGAAACGGTACGAGGGAAGAAATAACCTTTTGGAAGGAAATGGATTTCTCCTTGACCGCCAGACCTATACTTTATACATTCATAACCAGTCTGTTATCCTGCCGCAGAATCAGGGAAAGATTCTTGAGATATTCTTAGAGCACGGATCGGATATTGTGACGAAAGAAGAGCTTTGTATCGCCTTATGGGGAACGGCAGAATTCATCGATGAAAATGCCTTACAGGTGAATCTTACAAGACTGAAAAAGACAATGGCAAATCTTGATATGCCACGGCAGATCATTCCTGTGCGTGGCGTCGGATATCGTTTTGTCGGACAGACATCGGAGAGGTAGAGATGGAACATATATCCATAAAGGAGATCGGACAGATCATAAAACAGAATAGATTCTGGCTGGGGATCATCGGACTGCTTGATCTGCTCAGTATCCTGCTGTTATGGTTGATCGATGCACAGGCATTTCAGGTGATCGCAATATCGGTAATTCTGTTCAGCCTGCTGGTATTTGTAACGGCTGTTCTTTATCTGGCAAAGAAAGAGAGAAAACGGAAGAAAGCATTTGATGAATTCCTTGCAGTGCCGGATTCCTATCATGAGGAACAACTGTTTCATGATGCGGAGAATCTGCAGGCAGAGATCAGAAGCTTCAGTCAGATATTACATGAACAGATGGATCAATGCGCACAGACGAAGTTACAGCTAAATGATTATGAGGAATATGTGGAAGCATGGGCGCATGAGGTAAAGACGCCGCTTGCCCTGTTGACATTTATGCTGGACAATCACAGAGACGAGCTATCAGAAGATGTGGTATGCAAGCTTGACCGGATCAACTGTCAGATGCAGAGATATATCGACCAGATGTTATACTATGCCCGTTTAAAGGGGGCGAGAAAAGATTACAGGTTTGAGTCGGTCGATACGGAAACCTGTGTAAAAGAAGTGCTGGAGGATTTCACACCACTGTTAGAAGAACAGAAGATACAGGTTCAGCTTGATATAAAGGAGAACACATTATTTACCGATAAACGTGGCTTCGCATTTATGCTCGGACAGTTTATCAGTAATTCGATCAAATACAGCAAAGGAAAGGATACACAGCTCTGGATCTCCTGTATCAGAGAGCAGGAGCAGATCATTTTGTCTGTCCGGGATAATGGTGTGGGTATCAAAGCCTGCGATCTTCCGTATGTATTTGAGAAAGGCTTTACCGGAGATTCCGGAGACCGGCGGAAGAAAGCGACCGGTATGGGACTTTATCTTGCAAAAGAAATGGCACATGACCTGAATGTGGAACTGGATGTTTCCTCTGATGAAGCTGCAGGCGGCTGTGAGATAAAAGTATATTTTCCGGTGGTAGAAGAATAAAAGAAAAGCAAAGAAACCAAATGGGAATCCTGTAAGTTGGGATTTTCATTTGGTTTCCTTGCTTTTGCATTTATTTAAGATAATGTTCCGGTTTTGGAACATGACAGAGTTGGATTAATGTTCCTCTTCATTAGCTGTTGTATCATCATATATATCAGATGGTTCTAATGCTTCTTCTGCTGATGAGGTTTCCAATTCTTCTATTACTGTGGTATCATATGCAATTTGGCTTTCCTGAGCATGTAGGTAGTCCAGATGAGCAAGCAACATCTTAAATCCGGTTACCAGTAAAATCGCAAGAATGCCTGTGATAACAAGTGATTTAATATAATGTGAAATATGTAATTCTTTTCGAATTGTATCAATGTCTTTTTCAGAAATATAATTGTTTACAAGTTCATGTGGGTCACCAAATTCAGTTACTAACGCCTCATAGGATATAGAAGGTCTGGTCTGAGCCATTTCTTCTATATCCTGGCGTAAGTTGGTGATAAATCTACGCTCTGCTTTGTGCATGGTAGGCAACAGATGGCGCACTTTGCGCATATACCTGTTAATTTCCCCTTTTTTCTTCGTGTTCATCTGTTTGTTCATCTCCATTAAATCTTAAAATGTCCTGAATTGCCTGATTGGTCTGGTAGTAATCATGTAACAAAAGATCTAATCGTGTTTTCCCGCTATCCTCTAAGTGATAGTATATACGAATCATTCTTTTTCCCACTTGTTCCTTATGATCAGAGATATATCCGGCATCAATTAATTTGTATAATGCCGGGTATAATGAACCAATCGGAATATCAATGACGCCATTCGTTTCCTGTCTTATGATCTGTGTCAGCTCATATCCATAGTAATCCCGTAAGCTTAACAGATGTAAGACCATTAGTTCGACGGATCCACGTCGAAAGTTGCTTTTTCGATCCATTACAACACCTCAAATTCAGGGTTTAAATATAACATATATCATTTATTTTGTAAATGTATAGAAAAACTAAAATACTATTGATATACACATTGCGTGTTATTAATATATAGATAAAGCAAAATGGGACAACAAAAGGAAAGAGAGGTTTATATGAAAAAGAAACTTGTAGTTGTGATTCTTGTTATCATCTGTATCGCAGGCATTGTTTTTGCCGGCTTTTACAGAAGAAAGCATAAGGATGTAATGCAGGAGGAAACATCTTCACAGGAAAATTCAGAAAGTGTGGAAGCGGAAGAACAGAAACGTCAGCAGCAGATCCAGAAGGATGTTGCATCAGCAGAACAGAAACATATCTTTACCATGGAAGATGGCAAGCAGTCATTTGGTGGTTTTGGATTTGAAGTGAAGAAGTTGAAGCTGTATGACAGTCCGGCGGATTTTGAGGCCGGTGAAGATTATCGGAAAGATTATAGTGATCCTGATATTAAATTAGAGGACGAAAGTATGATCGTCTATGCAGAGATTGAAGTTACAAATGAAAGTGATTCAAAACAGGCATATTATCCAAATGAACTGATCGCGGCACCGGTTAATGCAGATGGATATTCCTATGATCCGGATCTGGGATTTGAGGATGGCGATCCGGATCCAATCAAAGGCAGTTTTTCGGAAGTATTTTATGCGAACCCGGCGGAACATCCTGTCGATGCGAAGAATCCGACAGCACCTAAACTTCAGCCGGGAGAATCTGCACTGGTGAAGGTAGGGATCCAATGCGTTAGTTATGGAGAAGATGGGTCAGTTAAGCCATCTGAGTTATTTGATCCGTGTACCTGGTATCTGGGAATTCCGGGAGCAGATATAACAATGGGAGCAGCATTTAATGTGAACAAGGATACAAAGCATATTTTTATCAGGATTGATTCATAGCGTTATGAAAGGAAAAAGAACGAAGTGGATAAAAAGAAGAAAATAGCAGGTATAGCATTGGCAATTGCTGTGTTTTTAATAATTGGAGCCCGGATCTGTTATGTAACTGCACATGCCAGACTGCCGGAACAGAATGTGATCGCACAGGGAGATAGTCTGACATACAGAGGATTAACTTATCAGATCAAAGGCGCTGTTCTATGGAATTATGAGGATTATTTCAAAGAACATCCGGAATATCAGAGTTATCAGGAATCGTGGCTTACAGGAGAAAATACGAAGTTATTGATGGTGGCATATACAGTGAAGAAGCTTCAGGATCAGAATGTGTTGGAAACGATGCCTTCAATTCAGTATTTCCATGTATTTAATCAATTTGATCCATTCTTTTTCAGTGATCTGAATCCGGCATTATCGGATGGAACATTTGTATCGGGAGATACCCTTTATATTCCTTATGAAATATATAAGGAAGTCTTAACAAAAGAACAATGGGAGCAGGTGGAGAACAATCAGGTGGTATATGAGATGGTTCTCGGAACATATCCGGTGAAAAACAGATTACAGATCACAGATATAGAAATGGAGGGAGAACAGTGAGACAGGTTGTAAGCTTGGAATTAAAGAAAGCGTTCCGGACAAAAGGATTTTATATTGCGCTGGTGGTTGGATTGTTGATCAGTCTGTACCATACAGTGTGGATTTACAGATATGCTTATGCTCCGAATAATGCTGAATATGAAGAGGTTGCGGAAGCCGGGGAAATGGATAAGGAATATGGATACTGGTATGAGATTGGTGTTCTGGATGGATGGTTAGGAACAGAGCTGCAGTCACCCTGCAATCAGCTATTCTATCTGTTGCTGCCATTTCTGGCAGTGCTTCCATATGGAAGCCAGTTGTTTTCCGAATGGAACAATGGGTATGCCGGTCAGATGATCATACGATGTGGACGACGCAGGTATCTGACAGCCAGAGGGATAGCTGCATTTGTAAGTGGAGGATGTGTGATAGCAATACCATTGCTTGTTAATTTTCTGTCGATTGCTTGTTTTATGCCGATTATTGTAACAGACCCAATGGCATTGCAGTCGGTTGTACCGGGACGGGCACTTCTGGGGGATCTTGTGTATGAAGCACCGGCGTTGTATGCAGCATGGTATATTTTTATAGATTTTATCTATGGCGGTTTATTTGCACTGATGGCGCTGGCGATCACACAGTTTTGCAACAACGGGTTTGTATTGACGATCCTGCCACTGATGTTTAACTGCTGTATGTATTATGGAGTTCATAATCTGATCCCGGATATAAATGCATATAATATCAGTCTGATCCCAAATCCCGCACAACAAGGCATGAAGCTTACCTGGCATTCTCTGTTCTTATCAATGTCAGGAACGTTTCTGATCCTTATAGTGCTGTTTGCTGCAAGTAACTATAAAAAAGATGTATTAAGAACTGGAGCAATGGAATGAAAATAGAAATTACAAATTTAAAAAAGGTGATTAAGGGAGCTACCGTGCTGGATGATATTAATTATACATTCACCGGTGGCAGGATCTACGGTTTATGCGGAAAGAATGGATGTGGCAAGACCATGTTGATGCGTTTAATGGCAGGCCTGATCTATCCAAGTTTCGGAACTATACGGATCAAAGATAAGATACTTGGTAAAGATATTTCATTTCCGGAAAGTGTTGGTATGTTGATTGAGAATCCATCATTTCTAAATGATTATACAGGAAAACAGAATCTGGAGATGCTGGCTGGTCTTCAGAAAAATGTCGATAAGGCAGAAGTACGCCGGGTTCTGGAACAGGTGGGACTGGATCCGGATGATAAGAAAAAATTTTACAAGTATTCACTTGGTATGCGGCAGCGCCTTGGAATCGCGGCAGCGATCATGGGAAGTCCGGAACTGATCCTGTTAGATGAACCGATCAATGCGATCGATGCAGATGGAGTGCAGGAGATCCGTGCAATTATTCGTGGGCTTTCGGCTGAAAACCGTATCATTATCGTTGCCTGTCATGATAAATCTGAAATGGATTATCTGGCGGATGAGAAAATCTATATGTCAGAGGGAAGGATTATAAAGGAGACGGAGAATGATCGTTAAGTTTTTTCAACATGATATCCGGCAGGGGCTGGTAAAATATATTGGACGATATATTCTGGCTGTGCTGATTGGTGCGATTGCCTGTGGTATGGTCGATCAGGCCGGCGAGTACTTCTGGCAGTGGTATGGACAGAACCTGTCAATATGGGAATATGGGTTGAATCTATTTCAGGGACAAAGCCCTTTTTCGTTTACAGGAGATAGTTCATTTGGAGTTCCAATGACGTGGTTTATGCTGTATCTGTGTCTGCTGTTCTGTGTTGGAGATTATATCCGGCAGGATATGCATGGATTTGGTATGTATATGATGGTTAAGAGCAGGAAGCGTTCAATCTGGTGGTGCTCGAAATGTGCTTGGTGTATTTGTGTGAATCTGCTGTATTTTACATGTGCATGGCTTGGAACACTTGCGTATGCGTGGGCACGGTACGGAGAGATATCATTCAGGGATCATATAACATTGGCTAACATGATATATGGAACAGATTTTATAGGAGTTGGGGCATCAGATATGCTTGTGAATCTGCTTGTTTTGCCATTAATGGTTGGCATCATACAGTCTCTTCTTCAGATGATACTTACAGTACAGTACAGCAGTTCGGCAGGTATGGTTGTTGTATTTATGATGTTGGTCGTAAGCAGTTATTATGGTAGTCGTTATCTTCCGCATGGATATGCTATGATCGCCCGTTTTTTTAGTAGTGATGGAGCAGATGCACTGTCTGTCAGGTTTGGATTATTGTATCTGACCATTTGGATCATTGCTTTGTGGGTGATCGGCTATATCATTGTCCGGAAAAAAGATGTATTTGGCAGGGAATAAAGAAAGCGGGTTACTACCGCTTCCGATACTCTCCGGGTGTGACACCATATTTCTTCTTGAAGGTTCGGTTGAAGTAGGACAGGTTAAAGAAACCGCAGCTTTCTGCGATGGACAGGATGCTGTCATCGGTTGTGACAAGAAGTCTGGCTGCGATATTTAACCGGAAATCACACAGATAGGTGGTAAAGGATACACCCATCGTATTCTTAAAAAAACGCATAAAATGGGATTCAGAGAATCCACAGTAAGAAGCAATGTCCGCAATGGATATTGCTTCTTTGTAGTTTCGGTCGATATAAGACAAGATCGCTTTGGTACGATCCAGATTCTTTGCATGATTCTTTCGGTCTGAGGTTTCTGCCTTTTGCTCTGCATGTGTATACAGGGTATAGAAGAATTTAAAATAGCAGCTTTTCAGAGCAAGCTGATATCCCTTTGGAGTCGATGCACAGAGGGTATCTATCCGGTTCAGGCAGGAGGACAAGGATTCATATAATGGATCGTCACGGTCATAGATACTCTTTATATTTAATTCACCGGAGAGCAGAGGCAGGAAAAACTCACTGTCCAGAGTATCGTGGTTTCTGGATCGGAACAGATCAACAGAGAAAATGATATTTTCATATTCCATCGAATAGGAGGCATACTGAGAGATGCCGTGGATCCTTCCCGGCAGGATCAGAATGATATCTCCTTCTTCTACATAGTGCGTCGTGAAATCCAGCGTTACATTTCCTTTTCCTTTCTTAATATAGATGATCTCCATATATGGATGCCAGTGGAGTGGAACGGCATTGAAGTCGAGCGGGATCGAGCACAGATAGGTGTTGTAAGGGAAAAGCGGATCGGCGTGCGCCTTGGTCTCCATATAATTTTCATATTCTAAACTGTTCATATATATACTCCTTTCCTCGCGTCCACCTGTTTTGGTAAGATAGAATACCTCAAAGTTGTGAATGATAGAATAGTATCATAAAATGCTCTTATTATGCAAGAAATCGCGCGAAAAAGATATTAGAATACAAACCAGAACAGACATTCCGAATATACGACCTTTACCTTACCTTTACCTTTATTAAATGCAGGCGAATGGATAGCTGTTCAATAGAAAATTTAATAAAGAGGTATCAGACATGAAGAAAGCGTTAGAGCGTGGCGCAGGAATCCTCCTGCCGATCAGCAGCCTTCCATCCCCTTATGGAATCGGATCTCTGGGGAAAGAGGCATATGAATTTGTTGACAGGTTGAAGGAGGCAGGCCAGCGTTACTGGCAGGTGCTTCCGATCGGACCAACCAGCTTTGGTGACAGTCCGTATCAGTCATTTTCAGCATTTGCGGGTAATCCTTATTTTATCGATTTCGACATTCTGATTCATGAAGGTTTACTGACACAGGAGGAGGTAGATGCATATAGCTGGTACGATCAGCTGGATGACATCGATTACGCCCGCCTGTACAGACAAAGGTTTGAGGTATTGAGAAAAGCATATGGCAGATCGAAGCATGAGACATCAAAGCAGTATGCAGAATTTCTCACGGAAAATGAAAACTGGCTTCCGGATTACGCCCTTTATATGGCGGTCAAGGCAGACCATGAGAACAAAGAATGGTTAAGCTGGGAAGAACCGGTTTTAAAGAGAGAAGAAACAGCACTTCGTAAGTGTAGGGAACAGTTACACGATGAGATCGGATTCTATATGTTCCTTCAGTTCAAATTCGATGAGCAGTGGAAGACACTCAAATCTTACGCCAACCGTCATGGTATCAGTTTGATCGGCGACATTCCAATCTATGTAGCACTGGACAGTGCAGATGTATGGGCAAATACAGAACAATTTCAGTTAGATCATGATCTACAGCCTGTGTGTGTAGCCGGTTGTCCACCGGATGCATTCTCCGATTACGGTCAGAAATGGGGCAATCCTTTGTATGACTGGGATCGTATGGAGCAGGATGGGTTCTCGTGGTGGAAGAACCGGATCCGTAAATCAGCCAGTCTCTATGATGTGATCCGTATCGATCATTTCATCGGGGTTGTGCGGTATTACAACATTCCGGCAGACGGAGAACCAAAGAACGGATTCTATCTGGAGGGCCCGGGAAAGAAGCTGGTAGATGCGATCGACAGTGCCAGAGGAAATGCAAAGGTGATCGCAGAAGATCTGGGAGTCATTGTGCCGGAGGTACAGAAGCTGGTGAAGGAATCCGGCTATCCGGGAATGAAGATCTTACAGTTTGGATTTGACGGAAATGCGGAGAATGAACATGCACCGCATAATCACGAAAAGAATTACGTTGTCTATATCGGAACACACGATAATGACACATTAAAAGGATATATCGAGAATGCATCAAAGGACAATCTTACATTTATGATGAAATATCTGGGAGCGGCAGATGAGCAGGAGATCCCGGAGAAGATGATGCAGGTATTATATATGAGCCCTGCCGATACCGTTATCGTTCAGATGCAGGATCTGCTTGGAAAGGATAACGAAGCACGGATGAATCTTCCGTCTACGATCGGTACAAACTGGCGCTGGCGGATGAAGAAGGGTGAATTTACAGACGAGATCAGAGACAGATTAAGGGAATTAGCAAGAGTATATGGAAGAAATGCTGTGAAGCAATATTTTTGTAAGGAGGATATGATGTTAACAGAGATTTGTAAGAAAAAATATAATAAGACGATCAAGGAATGCAGCAATGAGGAGATCTATTTTGCGCTGCTTGATATGACAAAAGAATTAGCAGAGGACAAGGTTACAGAGGATGGCAAGAAAAAGGTTTACTATATATCAGCAGAGTTCCTGATCGGTAAGCTGTTATCCAACAATCTGATCAATCTTGGAATCTTCGATGAAGTAAAACAGGTGCTGGCAGAAAACGGTAAGAGCATCTATGACATCGAAGAAGTAGAGCCGGAACCATCTCTTGGAAATGGCGGACTCGGACGATTGGCAGCCTGCTTCCTTGATTCGATGGCGACACTCGGACTTCCGGGAGATGGTATCGGATTAAATTACCATATGGGTCTGTTCAAGCAGGTATTTGAGAATAACTATCAGAAGGAGACTGCGAATCCATGGATCGAGGCAGACAGTTGGCTGACAAAGACCGATGTAAGCAACACGATCCGGTTCGGAAACTGTACCGTTCAGTCCAGAATGTATGACATCGATGTGACAGGTTATGAGAACCGCACAAATAAACTGCATTTATTTGATATCGAGAGCGTGGATGAGAGTATCATGGAGCCGGATGGCATTAGCTTTGATAAGACAGATATCAAGAAGAACCTGACACTCTGTCTTTATCCGGATGACAGTGACGAAGCCGGTAACTTACTTCGTATCTATCAGCAGTATTTCATGGTTGCAAATGGTGCACAGCTGATCCTTGCAGAGGCAAAGGAGAAAGGTTCGAATCTCCATGACCTTGCAGATTACGCTGCCGTTCAGATCAATGACACACATCCATCTATGGTGATCCCTGAGTTGATCCGTTTGTTGATGGAAGAAGGTATCTCCTTTGATGAGGCAACGGAGATCGTAACCGATGTATGTGCTTATACGAATCATACGATCCTTGCAGAAGCATTGGAGAAATGGCCGGTTGCTTATCTGGAGAAGGTCGTTCCACAGCTTATGCCTGTGATCCGTATGCTGGATAAAAAGGTCAGAAACCGTTATAAGGATGAGCGTGTTTATATTATAGATAGAGATTCCCGTGTGCATATGGCACATATCGATATGCATTACAGCCACAGTGTAAATGGTGTTGCTTATCTGCATACCGAGATCCTGAAGAATTCAGAGCTGCATCCATTTTATGAGATTTATCCTGAGAAATTCAACAATAAGACAAATGGTATCACATTCAGAAGATGGTTATTATACTGCAATGAAAAGCTGGCAGCCTACATCACAGAGCTGATCGGACCGGACTACAAGAAGGATGCCGATAAGTTACAGGAGCTGGCTTCTTACTACAAAGATAAGAACGTATTAGAAGAGATCCTTGCGATCAAGAAGAGCAATAAGGCAGTCTTAAAGGACTACCTGAAAGAGACACAGGGAATCGACATCAACGAGAATTCGATCTTTGATATTCAGGTCAAGAGACTGCATGAATACAAGCGTCAGCAGATGAACGCCCTCTGGGTGATCTACAAATATTTTGAGATCAAGAAGGGACACCTGCCTGAGACTCCGGTCACAGTTATATTTGGAGCGAAGGCTGCACCTGCTTATACGATCGCAAAGGACATCATTCATCTGATCCTCTGCTTGCAGGAGCTGATCGATAATGATCCTGAGGTAAGTCCGTACTTGAAAGTTGTCATGATCGAGAATTATAATGTATCAAAGGCAGCAAAGATTATTCCGGCATGCGATATCTCAGAGCAGATATCACTGGCATCCAAGGAAGCATCCGGAACAGGAAATATGAAGTTCATGTTAAACGGTGCGGTTACTCTGGGAACCCGTGATGGTGCAAATGTAGAGATCGGAGAGCTGGTTGGCGAGGATAATATTTATTTCTTTGGTGAATCCAGTGAAGAAGTGATCGAGCACTATGCAAAGGCAGACTATGTGGCAAGAGAGTTTTATGAGAAGCCGGAGATCAAGAAGCTGGTAGACTTCATCGTGAGTGATGAGCTGCTTGCGATCGGTCAGAAGGAAGCTCTTACCAGACTTCATAACGAGCTGATCGTAAAAGACTGGTTTATGACACTTCTTGATGTCTGTGATTACATTCAGACAAAGGAACAGGTGCTTGCCGATTATGAAGATCGTATGGGTTGGGCAGAGAAGACTCTGGTAAATATCAGTAAGGCAGGCTTCTTCTCCTCTGATCGTACGATCGCAGAATATAATAAAGATATCTGGAAGCTGTAAAATGTGTTAAAATAAGATATATATTTCCACCATAGAAAGGCGTTGATAGATATGTACAAGATATTGATCGTAGATGATGAGAAGATAGAAAGAAATGGTATCCGGTTTCTCTTAAAAAAACTGAATCTGGAATTTGAGATTGCAGAAGCGGTAAATGGTGTGGATGCACTGGAGAAGCTGGAGAAAGAAGATTTTGATATCCTGCTTACAGATGTAAAGATGCCTTTCATGGATGGAATCGAACTGATCGACCATGTTGTGAAGGAAAAGAAAAAGCTGCGCACAGTCATATTCAGCGGATGCAATGAATTCGACTATGCAAAGAAAGCGATCCGGCTGGGTGTTATTGATTATATCCTAAAGCCGGTCGATCCAAATGAATTCAAGAATACCCTGAATAAGGTCGTAAATGAGCTGGAAGAAGCAAAGGCTTCGGACGAGCTGAAGAATAAGAGCATGGAATTCTTATATGAGCATGCGCTCTATATGCTGTTGAACGGAACGGATGTTACGAAGCTCAGACAGGAATACAGCGGATTATCGCTTGATCTGGGTAAATTCAGAAATATGCTTTTGCTGGAATTCAATCATGATTTCTTCGGCAGACGTGGAGTGGATTTCAAAGAAAATGAGAACTTAAAGTCGATTGGGATCCTGCAATATCTGAACCTGAACCAGCAGCAGGAGATCTTATTCTTAGGGGATGAGATGAATATTCTCCGTAAGGCAAATGAGATCGTAAAGATCATCAAAGACGATTATGATGCTGACTGTTACATAGCGATATCCTCTGATATCGGTGATCTGTCTGAAGTGGCAGATAAGATGGAAGAACTCGAAGTGCTGATGGAGAACAAATTCTACCATCCGGAGATCCATGTATTTTATCCGAACATGGAGGGCGAGACTCCGGGTATTATCCAGTTCGATGACGACACCTTTATGAAGCAGATGAAACAGGATATCAAGATGAAGGATGTGGAAGCACTCCGGGAGCATTTTCAGAGATTCTGTGAGAAGTACAGACATAAGACAGAGTACTCCCAGATCTATATCAAGTTCCTGTTCTCGAATCTGATGAAGGATATCTACGGAAGCATCGATGAGACAGATGAAGCAGAGTTAAATAAAGACATTGAGAAATTATATATGGCGACAGATTTTCAGGTGTTGACGGAGCTTGTCGAAGAAGCGATCCGGAGACTGGAAACCTGTTTTGCAGGGAAGACACAGACAGCACATCGGGAAGTAGAACTGGTGAAGCAGTATATTTACCGGAACTATGGAAGTGAGCTTGGAATCGATATGCTGGCAGATATGGTACATCTTGCACCGAGCTATCTAAGTACGGTATTTAAGAAAGAGACCGGACAGAATCTAAGCAAATTCATCAAGGCATACCGGATGGAACAGGCAAAGGATATGTTAGAGAACAGCATGACGAAGATCGTAGATATCAGTGTGGCATGCGGATATCCGAACGTGTCTTATTTCTGTTCCAGCTTCCGCGAGTTCTTTGGCGTGAGTCCGCAGAAATTCAGAGAGAGCGGAGGACAGGCGGATGCATAAAAAACGGATGGATAAAAGGATAAAAAGAGGGTTCCAGAATCTGCGATTATCCGGCAAGCTGTTGGTCATTTATATACTTGCCGGGCTTTTGCCGATCATGATCACGCTGACGATCACCTACCATGAGATGAAGAAGATCCTGTGGGATCGTGAGACAATGATCCTGGAATCGTATCTGACACAGACGACGGATGCGCTTGATAATGAGTTAGAGATTTATAACAATCTTTCTAATTATATATCCTATAATCAGTCGATCGCGAAGATCTTAAGCTCAGATCAGAGTACATATCAGAATTATGAGCAGGTGGCAAGTGTCATAGATCCCCTGCTTTCTTCTATTATGTATTTTCATGATGATGTAAAGCAGGTAACGATCTACACGGATGCCTGTCAGGTGAAGCACGGCAGTACGATCGCCCCTATTACGACACTTGAAAATGAAGAAGAAAATTATGGGATGGTCGGTGATAACCAGATCCACTGGATCGTGAATGCGAAGGATAAGACTGCTTATTCGTTAAACCGCATGGCCATGCTGGAGCAGAAAAAGGCAAAAGGTCTGCTCTATGTAGGGGTAGATTATGACAGCGTATTCCAGCCGTTTAATAACGAAACAGTATTTGATAATTATGGCGTTGTGATAGAGGATGCAGAAGGTAACTGCATCTTTAAAAAGAGTGTATTTACAGTAGAAAAACAGCCGTATGAATTATCAGAGGAACAGTTCTTTGCAACAGTAGGGCAGAAGAATTCCGGTTATCAGTTTATTAAGCGGGAGTCGAAGGCATCCGGTTGGAAGATCTGGATCTATAAGCCGGATCGGCTGATCATTTCTTCGGTTCAGCCAATCTTAATAATTGCTGCTGCCGCAATCCTGGTCAGTCTGATGGCAGCAATCGCATGTATCCGTATAATTTCCGAGTTCATAACGAAACGTATCAGTAAGCTTCAGAAGAAAATGCGCAATCTGGAAACCGGAAATCTTGGTATGGAGATTGAGAATGACAGTACGGATGAGATCGGTGATCTGATCAATGGTTATAACAGTATGACGAAGCGTCTGGATGCAACGATCAATGAAGTATACCGAAGCAAGATCAAAGAAAAGGAATATGAGATGCGGGCGTTACAGGCGCAGATCAATCCGCATTTCCTGTATAATTCACTGTCTATCATTAACTGGAAAGCATTAGAGGCAGACCAGGAGGATATCAGCCGTATCACGTTGTCGTTGTCCACCTTTTACCGGACAGCGTTAAATAAGGGAAAGAATATCCTGCTTGTCCGGGATGAGATCGCGAACATCAAAGCATATCTGGATATCCAGCTTACGATGCATGATGACAGCTTCGATGTCATCTATGATATCGATGATTCTATTTTAAAATATGAGACTTTAAATCTGATCTTGCAGCCGATTCTTGAGAATGCGATCCATCATGGCATAGATCTGAAACAGGATGGCAGAGGAGAGATCCGCATCAGTGGAAAAGAGGACGATAAAGATATCCGGTTTGCGGTATCCGATAATGGTGTCGGTATGACCAAAGAACAGGCGGAGCTGATACTGACTGCCGATTCAAAGGGCTATGGTGTGCGAAATGTCAATGAACGTATCAAACTGTATTATGGCGCGGAATATGCGGTTTGTATCGACAGTGAAGTTGGCAGGGGAACGACCGTCACGATCCATTTTCCAAAAGAACTGCATGCAGAAATCAAACATTCATAAAAAACCAACATGTTTCTGAAATTATTGATATATACGATGAAACGGTTCCTTTTTATAATAATGTCATAAGGTAAAGGTACTGCAAAAGTATTAAAAAACAAACAAAAAACATGACTTATTTAAAGGAGGAACGGTTATGAAGTTAAGAAAGTATGCAGCGATTGCACTGGCAGGAGCTATGTGCATGTCATTACTCGCAGGATGTGGAGATAAGAAGGATGATACATCCAAGGATTCCACAACAGCATCAAATGCAGAGGCAACATCAGGAGAGAGTACTGATGCATCTGCAGAAGAGGAAAACATTAAAGCAACAATTACAGTATGGGGACCTGCCGAGGATCAGTCACCGGATTATGGTGAATGGCTTCAGGGAAGATGTGAAGCATTTAATAAGGAACATCCAAACTGGGATCTTTCATTTGAATACGGTACATGCAGCGAGGCAGATGCAGGAAAGACCGTAACACAGGATGTATCCGCATCAGCAGATGTATATATGTTCGCAAACGACCAGTTACAGACACTGATCGATGCAAATGCAATCTCGGAGTTAGGCGGAAGCACAGCAGACTATGTAAAGTCAACAAACTCACAGGCAGTTGTGGATTCTATCACAGTAGATGGCGGAATCTATGGTGTTCCGTTTACAACAAATACATGGTTTTTATACTATAACAAGAAAGTATATTCAGACAGCGATGTAAAGAGCCTTGATACAATGCTTGAAAAAGGAAAAGTTGCTTTTCCTCTTACAAACAGCTGGTATGATGCAGCATTCTATCTTGCAAACGGATGTACATTATTCGGTGATGGTACAGATAACGACGCAGGAATCAACTTTGGCGGAGACAATGGAAAGGCTGTTACAGATTACCTTGTAGATCTTGTAGCGAATAAGAATTTTGTAAATGATGAATCCGGTGTCGGTATTTCCGGTATGACAGATGGATCTATCGCAGCTATGTTTTCCGGTTCATGGGATTATAAGGCATTACATGATGCACTTGGTGATGATCTTGGAATCGCAGCTATGCCTACAGCCAAGATCGGCGGATCTGATAAGCAGTTACTTTCATTTGCCGGTTCAAAGGCAATCGGTGTAAATCCAAACTGTGAATATCCACAGGTAGCAGTAGCACTTGCCCTGTACCTTGGTAACGAAGAATCACAGCAGTCACATTATGAAGCAAGAAGCATTGTTCCTTGTAACACAAATCTTTTAGAGAGTGATACGGTAAAGAATGATGCATTAGTAACAGCTCAGAACGATACCTTCAACAATACATCTATGATCCAGCCATTTGTACCTAAGATGAGTAACTTCTGGACACCGGCAGAGAATTTTGGTAAGGCACTCTTAAACGGTGAAGTTACACATGATAATGCTGCTGAGCAGACAGAAGCATTCAATACATCATTGAACACAGATGTAGCAGAGTAAAAATAAACAGATCATAAGATAGAGTGTTCCATTTCCACAGGGGTGGTGGAACACTTTATTTTATGAAAGAGACGTAAAAACGCAACATTTACTTTGAGACGGAGGTGTCAGGATGGCTGAAGCGACAGTAAGCAAAAAGAAAAAAATAAGACGAAGTGATTATCAATATACTGTTTTCAAGGCCATGAGAAATGGTGACTGGATCACCAGATTATCGTTCCTGATCATGGGATTCGGAAACATTGTCAGAAAACAGTTTGTAAAAGGTTTATCATTTCTGGTACTTGAAAGCATATTTATTTATTTCATGATAAAAAACGGTGCATCCCTTCTGACCGATTTCTTCCATCTGGGAGGAGCAGAACAGGAGAAGGTGTGGAATGATGCAAAAGGCATATTTGAATATACACAGGGTGATAATTCCCTTTTGATGTTATTATATGGAGTAGCCACGGTATTTATCATATTTGCATTTGTATGCCTCTGGGTAGTCAGTGTCGAGAGCGCATATCGTGCACAGTGCCTGCATGATGCAGGGAAGAAAGTTCCGGGATTTACAGATGATATTAAGAGTTTATTTGATAAAAACCTTCATATGTTTCTGCTTCCACTTCCGGTACTCGGGATTGTTGTCTTTACGATCCTGCCGCTCGTATTCATGATCTGTATGGCATTTACAAATTACAGTAAGCTGGATTCCCATACGGTATTGTTTAACTGGGTAGGACTGAAAAACTTTGCCAAGATTTTGAATTTTAATGACGCAGTCGGAAGTACATTCTGGTCCGTTCTCGGATGGACGCTGGTATGGGCGGTTGCTGCGACATTTACCAACTATATCTTCGGTATGATCCTTGCAATGGTCATCAATCGAAAGGGAACAAGATGTAAGAGTGTGTGGAGGTCGATCTTCATGTTATCCGCAGCCGTTCCACAGTTTGTATCCCTGCTTTTGATGCGTACGATCTTCAGTCAGAATGGTATCGTAAATACCTTATTACTGAATCATCATATCATCGACAATGCAATTCCGTTCTGGAGCAATGCAACCATTGCCCGTATCATGGTTATCGTGATCAATATCTGGATCGGTATTCCGTTTACCATTATGCAGGTGACCGGTATCTTACAAAGTATACCGGAAGATATCTATGAGGCCGCAAAAGTGGATGGAGCCGGACCGGTGAAGATCTTCTTTAAGATCACACTTCCATATATGTTATTTGTAACAGCTCCGTATCTGATCACGACTTTTGCAGGTAATATTAATAACTTTAATGTAATCTATCTTCTGTCAAACGGAGCACCGATTCCGGTTGGAAAGACAGCAGGAAAGACCGATCTTCTGGTTACCTGGCTCTACAAGCTGACAGTTGATAATCAGTATTATAATCTGGGTGCGGTTATCGGTATCATGACATTTATCGTTCTTGCGATCGTATCTCTGATCACCTATCATAATACAACATCTTATAAAGACGAGGAGGGATTCCAGTAATGACTAAAACAGGTAAGAAAATAAATGGAAAACAGAAGCTTACACCATCGGATATCGTTGTTCATATTATACTGGTAATTCTTTCTGTGATCTGGGTGATCCCGATTCTGTGGATCGTTCTGATCAGCTTCCGTGGAGAAAAAGGACAGTATGTTTCTACATTGCTGCCAAAGGCGTATACTCTTGGCAATTACACAAAGTTATTTACAGATACCGGTATCCTGAATTTTCCGAAGATGTTCATGAATACTTTGATTATTGCGATTTTCTCCTGTATAATATCTACAGTATTTGTATTGGCGATGTCATACTGTATGTCGAGAATGCGTTTCCGACTGAGACGCCCATTTATGAATGTAGCATTGATCCTTGGTATGTTCCCGGGATTCATGGCTATGATCGCAGTTTATTATATCTTAAAGGCGATCGGACTGTCAGAAGGATCCTTGATCCGTGTTGCACTTATCCTGGTTTATTCCGGTGGTGCAGGCTTACAGTTCTATATTGCAAAAGGCTTCTTTGATACGATTCCGAAGTCAATCGAGGAAGCAGCTTATCTGGACGGAGCAACCAGATGGCAGTCGTTTACTAAGATCATTATTCCGTTAAGCCGTCCGATCATTGTATATACGGTTCTGAATTCCTTTCTTGCTCCTTGGATTGATTTCGTATTTGCAAAGGTTATCTGCCGTGCAAATAAGGATTACTATACCGTATCTATCGGACTTTGGAATATGTTAGAGAAAGAATATGTGTATCCGTGGTTCAATTCCTTTGCAGCCGGTGCGGTGCTGATCTCAGTTCCGATCATCATTCTGTTCATGTTTATGCAGAAGTGTTATCGTGAGAGCTTCTCCGGTGGTGTAAAAGGTTAAGGGATCATATGATTATTTGCTTATAGTTTGGTTGAAACAGAGGAATGTATATGATTACAGGTTCGTATTTAAAAAAGATTATTTCATGTGTGCTGATTATAAATTTATTGATCTTATGTGGATGCGGTGATTCCGGGGCTACCCCCTCCACCCGGGAGAATACAGAGACAAAAGAAGAATATGAAGCTGCGTTATATACAGCCCGCACGACACCTTACGGAAAATATCCGGAACAGCTTACCTACACACTGGGTAAGCTGTCCGGAGCAAATAATTCCAATCTCCCGGATGGCGAGACGTATGAAAATAATGCTTATACAAGGCTGTTGAATGAAAGGCTAAATGTTCAAAATCAGGATGTGTTTGAGGCTATGGATGAGCAATATACCGATAGTGTGACCATGGTGATCGCACAGAATGATCTTCCGGATGTGATGATCGTGGAGGATCTGGATGAGCTTCAGTATCTGGTGGATAATGATATGATCGCAGATCTGACAGACAGCTATAATAACTGTATGAGCGATACGATCAAGAATATATATGGAAGCTATGGTCGGGATATCCTTGATGTTGTAACCTTTGGCGGGAAGATCATGGCGATACCGGAAACGAATATCTCAGACGGACCGAATCTGATCTGGCTTCGTAAGGATTGGATGGATGCACTTGGGCTGTCCGCACCGAGAACACTCTCGGATGTAGAAGAGATCATAAGACAATTTAAAGAAAAAGATCCCGGACATAATGGGGCAGGAAATACCGTAGGGCTTGTATGTGATACCAGTCTCTGCGGCGGTTGTGGTTATAGCAGCGAATACACATTAGATATTATATTTGCTGCATATGGTGCATTTCCGAAACAGTGGATTTATGATGAGGACGGCAATGTTGTCTACGGTTCGGTTCAGCCGGAGGCGAAAGAGGCACTTGCCCATATCCATGAGTTGTATAAAGAGGGAATTCTGGATCAGGATTTTCTGATGCGGACGAGCAGTAACCTGATCGAGCTGATCGTGGATGGTCAATGCGGTTCTTTCTTTGGCCCCTGGTGGGCACCGAATAACCCGCTGATGCAGGCAGTGGAACAGAATAAAGATGCCGAGTGGCAGCCTTATCTGATCGCAACAGAGGAATCCGGACTTACCAGTTATCATACACAGAATCCTTCCGGTAAGTATATTGTAGTGCGTAAGGGTTATGAATATCCGGAGATTGCATGTAAGATTGTTAGTGTATTATTTGACTATTTGCGGTATAATGACAGAGACAATCAGGAGATTGTCGATTATTATAAAGAAAATGTAGACCCTACCGCCAGACCGTTTGCGATCAATGTAGATTACAACAATGCTTTGCAGATCTGCTATGGAGAACTAAATCATGTATTTGCGGGGGACAAATCCGCAGATGATCTGAACGTACTGGAATATTCCTATTATGAGGCATGCGAATCCTATCTGAAGGATGCGGAGAATGCCAGTGCGGAAGATTGGGCGGCGTATACTTCCCGTATCACAGCCTGTAAGATCTTAAACGATGGAAGGACGAACAAAGTAGAGTCGTTATATTTTGGAGAAACGGAAACGATGGTTACAGACTGGTGGAGCCTTGAGAATCTGGAAAGTGACACTTATCTGAAGATTGTAACCGGTGAGAGTTCACTCGATGAATTTGATCGTTTTGTCGAGAACTGGTATCAGAATGGCGGTGAAACGATCACAAAAGAGGTACGGGCTGAGATAGAATAAGAAGTTTCCGATGTTTTTATACGGAGGCATATTAAGATGACAGAAAGAGAAAAAATGATAGCAGGATCCGTTTATGATCCATCTGATGATGAATTAATACGATTAAGACAGAATGCGCATCGGTTGAGTAAAGAGTATAATGACTGCTTTGAGACGGATGAGAAACGCGAGAAGATCCTGGCAGAGCTGATTCCGAATAAGGGTAAGAATGTATATCTTCAGGGACCGGTTCAGTTCGATTACGGCTGCTTTACCGAGATAGGCGAGAACAGTTATGCGAACTTTAATTTTACCTGTCTGGACTGTGCACCTGTTAAGATCGGCTGCAATGTATTTATGGGACCGAATGTTTCTCTGCTGACACCGATGCATCCGTTTCGTTTTCAGGAGCGTAACATTTATAAGAGGGAAGACGGCGTGTATACAGACCGGGAATATGCGAAGCCGATCACGATCGGAGATAACTGTTGGCTGGCAGGAAATGTAACAGTATGTGGCGGTGTAACGATCGGCAGCGGTTCTGTGATCGGAGCCGGTAGCGTGGTTACGAGAGATATCCCATCGGGAGTATTGGCTGCCGGAAATCCATGCAGAGTCATTCGCGAGATCACGGAGGAAGACCGTTTAAAGTAGAATTATATTGTTGAGAAAATGAAATGGGAGTCTGTCAATGAAAAAGTTGACAGGCTCTTTTTGAATCATTAAACTGAAAGAAAAGTAATTTTGCAAAGGAGTATGAAACATGAAAATAGGTATTTTAGGATATGGAAATCTTGGACGGGGTGTTGAGTGTGCGATCAAGCAGAATCCGGATATGGAGCTAGCAGCGGTATTTACCAGACGTGCACCGGAGACAGTATCGATATTAACAGAGGGAGCAACTGTTTGTTCTGTAAATGATGTGGAGCAGTGGAAGGATAAGATCGATGTCATGATCCTCTGCGGCGGCAGTGCTACCGATCTGCCGGAGCAGACACCAAAGTATGCAGAGATGTTCAATGTTATAGACAGCTTCGATACACATGCAAGAATTCCGGAGCATTTTGCAAATGTAGATGCTGCCGCAAAGAAGAATGGTCATGTCGGCATCATCTCAGTAGGCTGGGATCCGGGTATGTTCTCTTTAAACCGTATGTATGCAAATGCGATCTTACCGGAAGGCCGTGATTATACATTCTGGGGAAAAGGTGTCAGCCAGGGACATTCCGATGCGATCCGTCGTGTAGAGGGTGTTAAGGATGGCAAGCAGTATACGATCCCTGTAGAAGCAGCACTGGAAGCAGTCAGAAATGGTGAGAATCCAGAACTTACAACCAGACAAAAGCACACAAGAGAGTGCTTTGTTGTATTAGAGGACGGTGCCGATCCTGTAAAAGTTGAAGAAACGATCAAGAACATGCCAAACTATTTTGCCGATTATGATACGACGGTTCACTTTATCAGTGAAGAAGAATTAAAGGCAAACCACAGTGGAATTCCTCATGGTGGATTTGTGATCCGTTCCGGTAAGACCGGCTGGAATCTGGAAAATAATCATGTGATCGAATACAGCCTGAAGCTGGATTCCAACCCGGAATTCACATCCTGTGTCATCGTGGCTTATGCAAGAGCAGCATACCGTCTGTACAAAGAAGGACAGAGCGGATGTAAGACCGTGTTCGATATAGCACCGGCGTACCTGAGCGCAAAAGACGGAGCAGAACTCCGCAAGAGCTTGTTGTAATTGCATAATTTATTAGATGGTGTATAAGCATGTTGATTTACCAATACAGGGGCATTTGAGTCCGCCGGTACTTGATGGCGCAAAGGCGGCATCTTAGTACCGTTGCAGGACGAAACGAGCGGAAGCGTTCCCTGATTGGTAAAGGCAACATGCTTGACACCATCTTATGAATTGTGCCAGTACTTGTAATAAGGAGGATTTTAAGATGAGCGTTGTTTTGGATGAGATGAAGACGAGAAGAAGCATCCGGAAATTCAAACCGGATATGGTTCCGGCGGATGTTCTGGATCAGATCATTGAAGCAGGAACATTTGCTGCAAACGGCAGAGGCTTGCAGTCTCCGATCATTATTGCGGTAACAAATAAAGAGATGCGGGATAAGATCATGGAGATGAACCGTATGATCGGTGGCTGGGAGGAAGGCTTTGATCCATTTTACGGAGCACCTGTTATATTGATCGTACTGGCAGATGCATCCTGTCCGACTGCTGTCTATGACGGAAGCCTGACGATGGGAAATCTGATGCTTGCCGCACATGATCTTGGAATCGGAAGCTGCTGGATCCACCGTGCAAAAGAAGAATTCGAAAGCGAAGAAGGAAAGCAGATCCTTGAAGGCCTTGGAATTACCGGCGACTATATCGGTGTCGGACATTGCGCACTTGGATTTACGGATGGAGCGTATCCTGATGTTATTCCAAGAAAGGATAACAGAGTATACTATATTCGCTAAGCAGTTATTGACATTCTGAAAAAATATGGTAGAATACCCACGAAAACGAATGGAGTGGATTTTTCCGGATAATAAATAAGTCATCTTTTCGCCACACAGCTATAAGTGAAACCATTTATAACTGTGTGGCGTTTTTATGTAGAGAGGGAGAAATGTATGAACGAAGAATTTATGAAAGAACGACCGGTGCTGCCGCTGCTTTTGTCAATGGCACTTCCGATGATATTATCGATGTTGGTCAATTCTCTGTACAACATTGTGGACAGCTTTTTTGTAGCGAAGATCAGCGAGGATGCGATGACAGCTCTGTCGCTTGTCTTTCCGATCCAGAATTTTGTAAATGCGGTAGCCATCGGTTTTGGCGTGGGAATCAATGCGGTGATCGCGTTCTATCTCGGCGCAAAGGAACCGGACAAGGCAAATGCAGCAGCGTCAAAGGGTACTCTTCTTTCTGTTGTTCATGGTGTGATCATGACAGTAGTCTGTATTCGGATCATGCCGGGATTTCTGCGGATGTTCACATCGAATGAGACAGTTGTTCAGATGGGAATTCAGTATTCGATGATCGTATTTGCATTTTCTGTTATTATTTCCATTGATCTGTCATTTGAGAAGATCTATCAGGCAGTTGGAAGAATGGTTGTTACAATGGTCGGACTTGGCGGTGGATGCCTGATGAACATTGTATTAGATCCCCTATTGATCTTCGGTATCGGACCATTTCCGAAAATGGGAATCCGGGGTGCTGCACTTGCAACCGGACTTGGACAGGTGTTTACCCTGTTGATCTATCTGTTTGTCTATGTGTTCCGTCCAATATCCGTAAAGATCGGCAGACGATATCTGCATACGGAGGATTATCTGACAGGGAAGTTGTATGCGATTGGTATTCCGGCTATTCTTAATATGGCACTTCCGTCCCTGCTTACGACTGCACTGAATGCGATATTAAGCACCTATTCACAGATCTATGTTGTGATCCTTGGAATCTATTATAAATTGCAGACATTTTTATATCTTCCTGCAAACGGCATGATCCAGGGTATGCGTCCGGTAATTAGCTATAATTACGGAGCGGGAGAGCATAAGCGTGTCCGTAGCATTTATAATATTACACTTACGATCATTGGTCTGATCATGGTATTTGGAACAGTGATCTGTCTGATCTTCCCGGCTAAATTGATCGGAATGTTCTCGGATAATCAGGTAACGATCACGGAGGGCGTGACGGCACTTCGGATCATCTGTGCCGGATTTATTGTTTCTTCGGTATCCGTGACTTCATCCGGTGCATTAGAGGGACTTGGCAAGGGTACGCCATCATTGATGATCTCCCTGCTTCGCTATGTGGTTGTCATCATTCCGGCTGCATTTGTACTCAGTCGTATCTTTGGTGTTGTCGGTGTCTGGAATGCGTTCTGGGTAGCAGAACTGATAACAGCAGTTGCCGCACTTTTCATTTACCGACAGGCAGTTAAGAGAAAAAGTTAAGATTTCATAGATTGCACAGTTGCATGAAAAAGAAGATAATAAAAGAAGAAAGAAGGATTTATATGTGGTTTGTATTTGCATTGTTGTCGTCTGTATTTGCGGCATTGACATCAATTCTTGCAAAGGTAGGTATTGACGGAGTAAATTCGAATCTTGCAACAGCGATCCGAACAGCAGTTGTGCTTGTGATGTCATGGGGTATGGTGTTTCTGACACATACACAGTCCGGAATCGGCGCGATCGGGAAGAAAAGCTGGTTGTTCCTGATTTTATCAGGACTTGCAACCGGAGCATCGTGGTTGTGTTATTATAAAGCACTTCAGATGGGAAATGCATCCAAGGTAGTACCAATCGATAAATTAAGTGTCGTTATTACATTGATTCTTGCATTTGTATTCCTGCACGAAGAATTCACGATGAAGTCGATCATTGGCTGTGTACTGATCGGACTGGGAACTTTGATGATGGTGTTATAAATAGATTAAGATAAGAGCGCAGACGGCACAGATAAGGTGTATATTTTAGTAGAAGTCCGGATATGGCAGAAATGCTGTATCCGGATTTTTTTATGGATAAACTTGTTTTCCGTTCGGATATCCATTACAATCAAACTTGGAGAGACGGAGGCAATATACAAAGCTAAAATATGCATGTTATTCTGTTCTATCGGGAAAGGAGATGGGACATGGATAACGAAATTGTATATTCCTCCAAGGCTACTGATCAGAAAGCACAGTATGATGCCAGCGCCAAGCGCCTGCTTGGACAGAAGATCATACTGGCGCATATACTGATCAGGGTAGTCGATGAATTTAAAGGTATGGATGCAGATACGGTCGCTTCTTTGATTGAAGGTGAACCATATATCAGCCAGGTTCCGGTTGAACCGGGACTAACGAACAAAGAAACGGTGGATGCCAGAACCGGTGAACGGATTGTCGGGTTGAATACTGAGAATTCAGAGATTGATGAGGGAAAGATATATTTTGATATTATCTTCTATGTACGGATGCGGGATGGACTGGCGAAAATGATCATCAATCTGGAAGCACAGAAAAATGAACCGACAAAGTATCATATCTTAAATCGGGCAATCTTCTATACGGCAAGGCTGGTGTCATCCCAGAAAGAGCGGGAATTTATCGGTTCTGACTATAACGAGATCAAACAGGTATATTCGATCTGGATCTGTATGAATATGGAGAGGAACAGTCTGAGTCATATCCATATGGTGAAAGATGATCTGGTGGAGGAACAGGACTGGAAAGGCAATCTGGATATTTTAAACATCGTAATGATCGGATTGGCAAAGGAGATTCCGCCTAAGGAAGAACAATATGAACTGCATCGATTACTTGGAACGCTATTGTCGCAGACAATGACGGCAGAACAGAAATTGAAGCTGATGAAACAGGAGTATGACATACCGGTAGACAGACACGGTATCAGAGACGAGGTGAAAGTCATGTGTAATCTGAGTGAAGGCGTAGAAGAGATGGGATATGTAAGGGGCGAAGCCGCGGGCATAGTCAAAGGTGAAATAATAGGCGAAGCCCGAGGAAAATCGGAGATTATCCTGAAAATGCATAAGAAAGGCTATTCCTTAGAGCAGATCATGGATGTAACCGATATGAGCAAAGCGGAAATTAAGGCAATTATAGGATAAAGACATAAGCAGAACAGATAACATGTATATTTTAGTAGAAGTCCGGATATGGCAGAGATGTTGTATCTGGATTTTTTTGTCGAAATTTAAATAATTAAGAAATATTTTGTGAACTATTGACAGTTATTTTTTTTTTTTATAATGTTTATGCTTTTTTAGAGACATCAAACAAAAAGTGTCAGATACAGATAAAATTGTGTTTATTTGTACCTAGCACTGTTTCTAAAAATGGGAAAAAGCAATGTAACTTATAAAAACAAGGAGCGTAAGAGAAAAGGAGAGATGAATGAAAATGATGCAAAAGAAGATAAGAAGCCTGATCTATGCGGGCTTGGGATTGATTTTATGTGTGTTGCTGTGTGGCGGGGGCGGTATGACAGCACAGGCGGAAGAGTCAAAGACATATGGTGATTTTACATATGAAGAAGCTAAGGATGGAATTACTATTACCAAGTATAAAGGTGATAAGAAAAAGGTTGTAATCCCGGATAAGATTAATGGGACAGAGGTAATAAGTATAGGAGATTCTGCATTTTGGAATTGTAGCAGTTTAACCAGCATAACAATACCGGAGGGAGTAACAAGTATAGGAGATTTTGCATTTGATCTTTGCTTAAATCTGACCAGTATAACGTTACCAAATAGCTTAACGTGTATAGGAAGCTATGGATTTGCAACTACTGATCTAACGAGTATCACCATACCTGAAAATGTAAGAAGTATAGGATGCGAGGCTTTTTTTTCATGTGATAAATTAAAAAAAGTAGTATTGCCGGAGGGGATAACAAGAATCTCCAGTAAAACATTTGCTATGTGCAGCAATTTAACCAGCATAACGGTACCGGATAGTGTAACAAGTATCGGTAAGGGAGTTTTTTTTAGCTGTCCGAAATTAAAATCGGTTGTTATACCAGATAGTGTTATTGAAATTGACGTATTTAAAAAGGGTGAGAATGAGAGTGGATATTGGTGGACAGTTTTTAACCAAAATACTACAGTTATTTGCAATAAAAATTCCGCAGCATATAAATATGCAAAGGAGAATAATATACCAGTTAAATTAATGCCAAAGCCTGCTAAGAAAGGTACAATTCTTACAGTTCCTTCTAAGAAGATTAAAGTAAAGGTAACTTCATCTTCAAAGAAGAATCCAACTGTTGCTGTTATGAAGATCACAAACAAGAAAGCGAAAAAACTTACCATACCATCTACTGTAAAGGTGGGTGGTGTTACCTATAAAGTAACAGCGGTTGCGAGCCAAGCATTCAAGGGTAACAAAAATCTGACAAATATCACGATCGGAAGGGGTATAACGAAGATAGGCAATGAAGCATTCGCCGGTTGCAAGAATCTGAAAAAGATCACAGTCACAGCAGGAAATCTTACGACTATCCGTAAGAGTGCGTTCAAGGGCATTAATAAGAAAGCAACCATTACTGTGAAAGGCACAAAGAAAGCAAAGACAGCTTTAAAGAAACAGCTGAAAAAGAAATCCGTCGGATACGTAAAGACGTGGAAGATTAAATAATTAGAAAATAGTTAATGTAAGCAGGACCGGTATTATGCAGAGTGGTATAATACCGGTCCTTTTTGCCAGAAAATCATTGACAAAGAACCTTTTCAGGTCCTATAATTTTGCCTAGCATTTTAGTAGGTTATTTAGGAGAGATAGACATGTTAACACAGTTTTCCCGGACAGAATTATTGCTTGGTAAAGAAGCAATGGACAAATTGGCAAATTCAAAAGTAGCGGTATTCGGCGTTGGAGGCGTTGGCGGATATGTATGTGAAGCATTGGCACGAAGCGGTGTCGGTTCCTTTGATCTGATCGACGATGACAAGGTATGCCTGACAAATCTGAACCGCCAGATTATTGCCACCAGAAAGTCTGTGGGGAAATATAAAACAGATGTTATGAAAGAACGGATTCTAGACATAAATCCGGATGCTAAGGTCGAAATGCACAAATGCTTTTTCCTGCCGGGAAATGCAGATGAATTTCCATTTGACTCCTATGATTATGTTGTAGATGCAGTAGATACGGTTACGGCTAAGATTGAGCTGGTGCTCCAGTCACAGAAAAAAGGAGTGCCGATCATTAGCAGTATGGGCGCAGGAAACAAGCTGGATGGCAGTATGTTTCAGGTAGCAGATATTTATAAGACAAAGGTATGTCCGCTTGCAAAGGTTATGCGTCGGGAACTTAAGAAGCGTGGCGTGAAAAAGTTAAAGGTTGTATATTCGGAAGAACAGCCGGTAAGACCACTTGAGGATATGTCGATCAGCTGCAGAACACAGTGTATCTGCCCTCCGGGAGCACAGCACAAATGTACAGAGCGGAGAGATATTCCGGGCAGTGTGGCGTTTGTACCATCTGTAGCAGGACTGATCATTGCAGGTGAAGTGGTAAAAGATTTGTGCAAAGAAGAAAGGCAGCGTGCATATGAGCATTACAATAGCGGAATTAAAGAATCGAGATAAAGACAGTTATCGGTTGATCGATATCCGGGATGCCATTGAGATTTCTCATGGGGCAGTGCCGGATGCGGTCATGGTTTCGGCAGAAGACATAGAGACAAGCAGCGAGGTGGATAAGGACAAGTTGCTTGTTTTTGTTTTATAGTGATATGAATGAAACACAGATTACAGGAGAAGATGATATGTATAAAATTACAAAAGATAAGCTGACATTTATACTTTTTTTAGTAGGTATGAGTCTGTCCTTGAGTACAATTTTGAATGGATATCAGATTATGAGTAATTGGATTCAAAAATATGAAAGTCAGGATGGTATTTCAAAGTATAACGCTTATATTAATATCTACTCTACCACAGGAGCAACGGAATATAAATTGAATGATATAGAAGAATATCGACAAATACAGGAGATGGCGGTTCGAAGTACAAAAGCAATTCTGGAGCGTATAAGCGATGTTAGTTGTGATGCTGTAATCAGAGGAGATGAGTTTTCGATTGGCAGTTGTGAGGAAGATGCGGATGAAGTGCAGATTGCAGTGGCATATCATGGAAACTGGAACAGATTGCTTGAAAGTGGCAGATATCCAACAATGGAGGAATGGAATTCGGATAACATTTATCTTGTAGTAGGACATGGATGGAAGGATTCAGTAACAGTTTCAAAAGATGGAACGGAATGCTTGTCATTAGATGGAATTGATTGTCAGGTGACTGGGTATCTGGAATCATTTGGAAATGATTCAGATAAAATGATTATTGCGTTTGGCTCGTTAGAAAACTGGACATCGGAATCAGATGTATTTTTGAACCGGATAGCCGATGGAATGACCTATACTTCATCTTCTTATCCGGGAATGACAATCCAGCTTATGGATAAGAGTGTTCCGGTTGCAGAGCAGGCTGATGAATTGATAGAGATATTTGGACAATCAGATAATTATTATGCACAGCTGCTGGATCATTATGAGAGTCAGACAGATGTGTATATCGTTTATAAATTAAAAGCAGCTATTCTGATATTACTGTACATAGTGGGTATTATAAATTGCATAATGATTGCAAGAGTATGGTATGCACGACAGAAAAGAGATTTTGCAATCATGAAAACGGTTGGAATAACAGATAGACGAATCATAGAGTGGCAGTTGGTACGAATCGGGATATTAATGGGAATTTCTATTATTGTTGCAGGATGTTTACAGATTTTCTATTGTCTTGCAATGGAAAAGAAGATGACGTTTGTCTGGAATACATATATTTTGTGGTATTTTATATTTATGATTGGTATTTTGTTGCTGGTATTACTTTTTCCAATCTGCAAGCTGTTAAGACACCTGGTGCCTGCAAAGGAGGTTAGGAATTAAGTATGAGAAAACGAAATATAATACGATTAGCAGCAGATAATGTTATGTCTCATGTTTTGCAACTGGGTGGTAATATTGTGTTGGCAATGGTGTTATTGCTTTTGATTGCTGTGCTGATCAGTGTTTATAGTATGTCAACCAATATCAGACGTTCTTTGCAAGAATCAGGAATCAGGAATATAGATACCTTGTGTGAAATCCGTTTTTTGGATGAACTGGATAGTGAATTACAGTCTGACCCGGCAATGGATATAATAAAATCAGTGGATGGAGTGGAAGCTGTAACCTGTGCGTGGCAAACAGGATATATAAATACCGATCCGGCATTGGAGAAATTGAAAAATATTCAGATAGGCCATAGTTTTCAGGCAATCGATGATGAAGATGGAAAAGATGGCTTATATTATATTGAAATAGATGCAACCATTCAGAATATATGGAAGATGAAATTAGACGAAGGAATCCTAATCGAAGAATTAAAACCGATGGAAGATGGCATGTATTTATATCTGGGATCTGCATATAAGGACAAGATAGAAGTTGGAACAAAATATATTGGCGAAGTGGGAGATCAGTCATATACATATGTAGTTGCCGGGATATTAGAAAAGGGACAAAGTTTTCCGGTTTCACAAATGGAAATGCTGGATTTTTCAGATGTTACAGGAACAATTCCGTTGGATTATGAAGTGTTAGCCTGCCCGGGAGAGATATTTTGTAATCATTCGGATTTCTATTTTTCTATAAAACAAGGACACTCTTATGTAAAGATAAAGAGAAGTCTTATGCAAAAGCTGGCAAAGGCTGGATATAAAGATATAAAAGTGATTGATATTGGTAAAGCAATAGAAAATGGAGAAGAAATGAGTCGGAAGATTAATTATAATATTATTCAGATGTTAATTCTGGTGGGACTCACATTTTGTATTGTACTTTTATGTATACAGATACTTGATTTTTTGCGGAGACGAAGAGAGTATGGAATTATGCTGACGGCGGGATTTTCAATGAAAAATATAACCTGGATGATCCTATGGGAGAATATTCTTAAGTTTCTTCTAGCCTATGGCTGTTCATTATTTCTTGTATGGTGGTTGTTTATTCATATAATAGAGCCTGATCAGTTAATGGTATTTTCTTACAGAAGTATATACTGGAAGCGAGTGGTTCCTATCCTTGGAGAGATAAGCATACTATTTGTTGCATTATCAACAATTTGCCCGGTATTTATGATTTATAAGTGTTCACCGATTGATTTGTTAGGAAAAGAAGGAGAATAGTGATGATAAAACTTCGAAATGTTACAAAAATATATGAGCATCGGGAGCTTCCGGCGCTTAAGGATGTATCACTGGATGTCCAGGATGGGGAATACATATCGATCATGGGACAATCCGGATCAGGGAAAAGTACATTATTAAATATTATTGGGACTATGGATTATCTGACAAGCGGTGAATACTATTATAATGATATTGCTGTTCATGAGATGAAGGGAGATAAGCTTCACGAATTTCGTCGTAAACATGTGGGATTTGTATTTCAGAATTATGCCTTAATGAAATCTTATACGGTATTTGAAAATGTAGAACTGCCATTACTGGCAGGCAGATATTCCGGTAGGGAAAGAAAAAAACTGGTGAATGAAATGTTAGAATTTACAGGAATCAGGGATTTAGCAGACAAAAAGGTAACCAGGATTTCAGGTGGGGAACAGCAGCGTTGTGCGATTGCAAGATTGATGGTGGCAGGGGGAGATTTGATCCTTGCAGATGAACCGACAGGCGCATTAGATCATGAAATGGGAATCGCGATTATGGAGTTGTTAGAAATGTTGAATAAACGAGGAAAGACATTGATTGTGATAACACATGATCAAGAGATAGGAAGTCGGGCGGATCGTATGATACGTCTTGCAGATGGACAAATATTGGAGGAAGCAAAGTGAGAAAAAATTTTGGGAAAGTCACGCTCATGATATCTATATTATTGTGCTTTGGGGGATTAACTGCTTGTGAAAGTGCAAAAGAGAAGAATATATCATATGTAGGGGATACGGCAAATAGTCTGCATATTCCGGATAGTTATATGGAAGAATGGAAAGTAAATAAGAATACAGTTAAGCTTGCGGTAGAGGGCGTTGAATATATACCAGATTCTGATTTTAGAATATATGAATATAAGCAGATTCCGAATGCTGCAAAACAAAAACAGGAGATTGTTGAAGCTGTGTTTGAGGAAGAGAAAGGAATTTTTGAGAACCGTTTGGAAAATGATTATAAGAATCTGTGCAGAGAGGATCTGGAAACCATACATATATATCAGGAGAAAATTCGAGAATATTATTTGGATCAGGGACAAACATCACAGGCAGTTTCCTGCGATCAAGAAATAGAAAATATTATTGCCTGTGAGGCAGGTGCATCAGATAAACGAGCATTGATACAGAATTATGAGGGACAGAAATATGTTGGATATATCGGAGATAATTTATTCCTTTTGACATTTAAAGAAGAAAATGATTGTATTACAGGAATTACACTGGAGAATTATCTGGGAACTGCGGGTTTATATACATATTACGGAATGAAGACGGATGATACGATCACATTGGAAAATCATCTGGGAGATGTAACAGAATGTATTGTTGACTTAGAGAATACAGTGGAAAACAGATGTGCAAAAGATATGGATTGTGCGCGTGATGAAGCCTTGTTGTTTTTGGAAGCATGTGGAATTACGGATGTAGAGATTTTAGAAGAAGGACCGCTTGGTTATAGTACGTTTGAAAGTGCAAGACCAATTGATTTTAATGGCTATTGTTTTCAGTTTACCAGAGCTGCAGGCAATAGAGGGGCATATATAGCTGAAACGGAGTTGTTTGCGCCATATCCGTTCTGCACATCTGAATTATTTACTGTTTGTGTTGACGATAATGGTGTGATGAATGCGGAACTTTATATTGCAGGGGTGCAGGCAGGAGAAAAAGCAGTAACATTAATGGATTTTGAAGATATAGAACCGAAATTCGCAGAACAATATGAGGCATTTTATGCAGCATATCCAGGAATTGATAAACCAGCGGCATTTAATTTTATGGAGCTTGATTATATGCTTGTGGAGGGGGAAAAATTAGGGACGTTTGAGTACAAACCTGTTTGGCTCGTGGCGTATTATGAGGATTTGGATACCTGTTATACATATGATTATTTTTATCTTCCTGATTCGCTGCTGGTAATTGACGCTGAAACAGGAGAATATATTGACTATCTAAAACAGAGCTGTTTTCGTTTATATTCTTCAAGAGTAGCTGTTTTCCATAATTGCATTGACAAAGTAACTTTTTAGGTCATATAATTGCTTGGTATTTTAGTGTAGGTTAAATATATATGAAAGATTATTGGTGCACTAGGAAGAAAGGCAGCGTGCATATGAGCATTACAATAGCGGAATTAAAGAATCGAGATAAAGACAGTTATCGGTTGATCGATATCCGGGATGCCATTGAGATTTCTCATGGGGCAGTGCCGGATGCGATTGCGGTTCCTGCGGAAGAAATAGAGACAAGCAGCGAGGTGGATAAGGACAAGCTGCTTGTTATTTTCTGTGCGAGAGGCGTAGTTAGCATCGATGTAGCGGAGCATTTGAAAGAAAAAGGATATCAGGCGGAGAGTCTGGAAGGCGGTTATGCTGCATGGCTGTTGGATGTTATGAGCAAACCGGAGGAGCAGAATAAAGCAAAGGATGTAGAACTGAGTCTGAGGAAGAAATTCAAGAAAAGCATTTGGTCAAAGTTCACCAAGGCGATCAACACATATGAGCTGGTGAAGCCGGGAGATAAGATCGCGGTCTGCATTTCCGGTGGTAAGGATTCTATGCTGATGGCGAAATGTTTTCAGGAATTGAAGCTGCATAACAAATTTGAATTTGAAGTTAAGTTTCTGGTTATGGATCCCGGTTACAGTGAGGCGAACCGGAAGGTTATAGAAGAAAATGCAAAAAGTCTGAATATCCCGATTACGATATTTGAATCGGATATATTTGAATCTGTGTTTACGGTTGAGAAGTCGCCATGTTATCTGTGTGCACGAATGAGACGAGGACATCTGTATCATTTTGCACAGGAGCTTGGCTGTAATAAGATTGCACTTGGTCATCACTATGATGATGTAATTGAAACCATATTGATGGGTATGCTGTATGGTGCACAGGTACAGACGATGATGCCGAAGCTTCACAGCACGAATTTTGAAGGGATGGAACTGATCCGACCGTTATATCTGGTGCGTGAGGATGATATCAAGGCATGGAGGGACTATAATGGTCTGCATTTTATCCAGTGTGCATGCAAATTCACGGATACCTGTACGACTTGTAATAACGAGAATCGTTCGAAGCGTGTTGAGATCAAGGAGCTGATACAGACCTTGAAGCAGGTAAATCCTTATGTGGAAGGTAATATTTTCAAGAGTGTGGAAAATGTAAATCTGGACACGGTTGTTGCATGGAAGCAGCATGGAGAGAAGCATCATTTTCTGGATGCATATGACAGGGAAAATATCTGTACAGAAAATGAAGCAAAGGAATAATGTAACTATTTGACAATAAACAAGATAGGAAGAGGGAATACAAATGAAAAGCAGACAAATCAGAAATTCATTCCTGTTAGTTCTTACGGCATTTATCTGGGGGACCGCCTTTGTGGCACAGAGTAAAGGCGGACAGGCACTGGGACCGTTTTCTTTTAATTGTATACGAAGTCTGGTTGGAAGTGTAGTGTTGTTTCCGGTGATCAGGTTGCTTGATAAAATTAATCCAAATAATAAAAAGCCAAAGACAGTCGCAGAACGGAGAAAGTTATGGATCGGTGGACTGTGCTGCGGAATGGCATTGTTCTTTGCAAGCTCTGCACAGCAGCTTGGTCTGTATTATGGCACTCCGGCAGGCAAGGCCGGTTTTCTGACGGCTTGCTATATTCTGCTGGTTCCGATCCTTGGTTTGTTTTTAAAGAAAAAATGTGGTTGGAATATCTGGCTTGGAATGGTGATCACGATTGTAGGACTTTATCTTTTATGTATGACAGCGGGTTCGCTATCATTTCAGAACAGTGATCTCTTTGTATTGCTCTGTGCATTTTTGTTTGCTATACATATTCTGGTGATCGATCATTTTTCACCATTGGTTGATGGTGTACGGATGTCCTGTATCCAGTTCCTGGTTGCTGGGGTACTCAGTGCGTTCCCGATGTTCTTTTCAGAGATGGGACATTCGGCAGCAGGAATAGCAGCATGGCTTCCACAGTTACAGTCATGGGATGCATGGGTTGCAATTCTGTATGCCGGTGTGATGTCGAGCGGTGTTGCTTATACCTTGCAGATTATTGCACAGAATGGACTGAATCCGACGCTGGCATCTATGATCATGAGTCTGGAATCTGTATTTTCAGTACTTGCCGGCTGGGTGATCCTTGGTGAGGTGTTGACCGCCCGCCAGCTCCTTGGCTGCCTGTTGATCTTTATTGCGATTATCTTCGCACAGATTCCTGTGGGGGCGAAGAAAGAAGCATAAAACAATTTTAGTAGCATTAAAAATATGCGCGCCAACTTATCACTATATTTTATGGAGCAGACCTATTTGAACGTCGGTCCTTAACGAGTCACCAATAGGTGACGAGTTTAGTACCGCCACGTGAAAATAGAACGAGAGTGTTCTGCGCAATAAAGATATAGTGATAAGCCAGCGCACATATTTTTTAGATAAAATCAATATATTATTTCTTCTTCTTTTCTTTCAGAATCTTCTTAATGGAATATTTCTCTAACGAATCCTCAAATATCTCACGGAGCGGTCGTGCATTTTTCATAGCAAGGAAGAAATGAGATTTTTCCTTGCGGAGCTCGGCTTCTTCCAGCAGATGCTGTTTGAGTTCATCGATTTTAACGACGATCTCGTATTCAGTAGCCAACTGACGGATCTTTACGATCAGGTTGAAGGAGTAAACGATATCAATCAGGAACACGCCGTAGAAGAATCCGATAAAGAATGAAAATGCAAGATTTCTGGATAACCAGTCAAGTGCTGATAAAACATGTGGATGGATCAGCAGGTAGTAGATCGCGCCGAGAACTGCCCAGAAGAATGAAAACAGTGGACAGATGATTCCCTGAATATTGCCCCATCGGTCTGTGTAGTCCCAGAGTTTTACATTCATTCCCTTAATGAAGATCAATCCGGTGATGTATTCGATCACGGTCATAGCGATCGCCATAAATACAAATAAAACAATCTTCTCAATGATTGGATGTTCATCCAGAAATGACAGGTTAATAGATGCTAACATATACAAGACGCATAGTCCTGATCCATATAGCGGAAGGTAAGGACCGACCAGAAAGCCGGGATTTACCCATTTCTTTGTTGTTCGACCATTTGGAGAACAGAATCTGCGGAAGAACAATTCAATCACCCATCCGATCAGACTTCCGATAAAAAATAAAAACAATAATACAAGAGCTTTATTCATAATATTTCAACCTTTCTGATTTATATTTTTCCATAGAATTATGACTCTTTTTTTCATTGATACAAATTGTGACATATCGCGGTCATAAAGTCAATAAATTAAATGCTTTCTCAAGTTGTTTGTATTGAAAAAGTATGGCAAAATGTGGTACTCTCAGATCAGGTATATGAGGCATTGCAGATAGTGAGAAAGCTTATATCTGCATTTTAGAAAATGGGGGATAGGGAGATATGTATAAGGTCAGAGAAAATGCGGATCGGGAGAAATGTATCCTGTTGATTCCAGCAATGTTAGATGCACATTTTCCATTGTTAAAATATGCGTTTTATTCAAAAAATTATCATCCGGTGATTTTAAAAAATGAAAAAGATATAACGGATATTGGATTAAAATATGTCAATAACGATATGTGTTATCCGATCATCTTAAATGCAGGACAGATGATAGCAGCTCTTCAATCAGGGAAATATGATCTGAACCGTACAAAATTATTAATGCCGACTGCCGGAGATGCATGTCGTGGTTCAAATTATCTGCATGTGTTAAAGGCGGCTGTTCGGAAAGCAGGATTTCCGCAGGCTCAGGTATTGTCGTTAAACATTCAGGGATTGGAGAAGGGGGAGCAGATGAAGCTGGAACCTGATATGGTCTGGCGTGCGTTATTTGGATTGTTTTATGGTGATATTCTGATGCTTTTACTAAATCAGGTCAGACCAAATGAAGTGCATAAAGGTGAGGCACAAAAGAAATGGAAGAAATGGGTCAGGATTCTTGCATGCGATCTTCGGGAAGGAAAACATCTGACAATTTCAAGAATGAAACAGAATTTTATAAGGATTGCGGCGGATTTTTCAAAAATTGAACTGGTGAAGCCAAGAAAGCAACGAATAGGGATCGTCGGAGAGATTTATATAAAGTATTGTCATTTGGGAAACTGGGATATGATCCGTTTTCTCGAAAAGAATAATTGCGAATCCCATACAAATGGATTATCCTGGTACGCGATGTATTATATAGATTCGCATTTATCGGATGTAAGCAAAATAGAACAGGTGGCTTATCGTATTGGGTTAAAACTGTTCGGAAGTCTTCAGAGATCCATGATTGCAGCAATGCGGCAGTATGGATTTTATTCGATGGAAGAATTTCAAATAATGAAAAAAGAGGCTGATGGTTATGTAAACTGGACATATAGAACCGGTGATGGCTGGCTGATCGGTGCAGAGATGGTAGGACATATTCTGCATGACTGCAAAAAGGTATTGGCAGTTCAACCGTTTGGATGTATGCCAAATCATATCTGTGGGAGGGGATTGTATCCTTCCATTCAGCAAAAGCTTCCGGAAGGGCGTATTGTGAGTGCTGATGTAGATTCCGGTTCTTCAAAGTTGAATGTTTATAACCGTGTCAGAATGTTGGTGGATATGCATATTTAACAGAATAGATGGTAATCTTTCTCAATATGCGGTATACTTACTGTGCATTCTTTAACAAAAAATGAAAACATAACAGACAAAGGAGAAAATTGTCATGAATATAAAAGAGATGCAGGATGAAATAATGAGAATAAAGAAGGAAAAGGATATTTGTATCCTTGCACATGCCTACCAGAGCCACGATATCTGGGAAGTGGCTGACTATGTAGGAGATTCCTTCGGTCTTGCACAGAGAGCAGCAGAAGCACCTCAAAAGACTATGATCATGTGTGGCGTGCGTTTTATGGCAGAGACTGTAAAACTGTTATCACCGGAAAAGACCGTATATCTGCCGGAGCCGGATGCCGGATGCCCGATGGCAGACCAGATCGACTATGATCTGCTGGCAGCACTTCGAGAGAAGAATCCGGGTTATACAGTTGTAGCATATGTGAATACTACAACGGAAGTAAAGACATTAAGTGATGTCTGTGTTACTTCTTCTTCCGCAGTAAAGATCGTGAAGAATATGCCGGAAAAGGATATTTTATTTATTCCTGACTGTAATCTCGGTTCATGGGTAAAGAAGCAGGTACCGGAAAAGAATATTAAGCTGGTATCGGGCGGCTGTCCGACACATGTCAGAGTAACCGTAAAAGATGTAGAGAAAGCAAAAACAGCTCATCCAAATGCATTACTTCTGGTACATCCGGAATGTTTAAAGGAAGTAACGGAGCTTGCAGACTATGCCGGAAGTACAACCGGAATTATGGATTATGCAGCAAAGAGTGATGCAAAAGAATTCATTATCGGTACGGAGAATAGTATCGTGTCACACCTTCAGCTTGCACACCCGGAGAAGCGTTTCTATGCATTGTCTAAGGATTGTGTATGCCACAACATGAAGATGACGACACTTGGTGATGTCTATAACTGCGTGGTAAATGGTGAGGGCGAGAGCATTACCCTTACAGAGGAGACAATGCAGAAAGCCAGAAAGAGCATCGATGCGATGCTGCGCCTTGGCTAGAAGCCGGACGATCACTGTATTTCATATAAACAGAAATAGCAGGAAAAATGCGAAACTTACTTTGCTTCGATTGGTTTTTATATGCACGGGATTTCGGACACGATAAAATCGTTGTGTCCTCCATCCCGGCACAAAATCATCGAAACGCAGGCGTTTTCGCAACATTTTCCTGCTATTTTGTTTATTATACAATACGGTGATCTGTCCGAGAGGTCAGTTTACATAATCTGATATCTGGTATTTGCATATGTGACATATTGATATGGTCAGTTTGGATATAAGAAAAAGTTTGAAATTGAATATTTCAACATGGTCAGATAATTTTATAATAAATCCTAGCAGGTTTGTAGTGAATCTGTTCGTGATTTTGAGTAGTGATATTCAAGGATGAATATGTTACAGATAAATACACACATCAAATGAAAAAAGGAGTTACGATTATGGCAAACAGACAGTATGAATTAAACAAAGAATTGGCACAGATGTTAAAGGGTGGCGTTATCATGGATGTAACAACACCGGAGCAGGCAAAGATCGCAGAGGCAGCAGGTGCTTGTGCAGTTATGGCACTGGAGCGTATTCCTGCTGACATCAGAGCAGCAGGTGGTGTATCAAGAATGAGTGATCCTAAGATGATCAAAGGTATTCAGGATGCAGTATCTATCCCTGTTATGGCAAAGTGCCGTATCGGACATTTTGTAGAAGCTCAGCTTCTTGAAGCAATCGAGATCGATTACATTGATGAGAGTGAAGTTCTTTCACCTGCTGATGATGTATATCACATCGACAAGACAAAGTTCAAAGTACCATTTGTATGTGGTGCTAAGGATCTCGGCGAGGCACTTCGTAGAATCAATGAAGGTGCATCCATGATCCGTACAAAGGGTGAACCCGGTACAGGTGATGTTGTTCAGGCTGTAAGACATATGAGAATGATGAACAGCGAGATCGCACGTATTTCTTCTATGCGTGAAGATGAATTATATGATGCAGCAAAGGTTCTTCAGGTTCCATATGACCTTGTATTATATGTACATGAGCACAAGCGCCTTCCGGTTGTAAACTTCGCAGCAGGCGGTGTTGCTACACCGGCAGACGCAGCTCTTATGATGCAGCTTGGTGCTGAAGGCGTATTCGTTGGATCCGGTATCTTCAAGTCAGGAAATCCGGAGAAGCGTGCAAATGCCATCGTTAAGGCTGTTACAAACTTCACAGATGCAAAACTGATCGCTGAATTATCAGAGGATCTTGGTGAAGCTATGGTTGGTATCAATGAGAGCGAGATCGAACTCCTTATGGCTGAGCGTGGTAAGTAAAATATCAGACAGACAAATAGATGCGGATATCGTAATGATGGATGATCGACATAAGCGAAAGGATGAACAGACACGATGAAGATAGCAGTATTAGCGGTTCAGGGCGCATTTATCGAACACGAGAAAATGTTAGAGAGCCTTGGAGCAGAAACAATAGAACTCAGACAGAAAAGTGATCTGGAACAGGATTTTGCCGGTATCGTTTTGCCGGGTGGCGAAAGCACTGTTCAGGGTAAGCTGTTAAAAGAGCTTGATATGTATGATGCATTAAAAGAAAAGATCGAACAGGGCATGCCGGTTCTTGCAACCTGTGCGGGACTGATCCTTCTTGCAGAAGAACTGTCCAATGATGATAAACGTCATTTTGCGACCCTTCCGGTCTGCGTAAAGAGAAATGCATATGGCAGACAGCTTGGAAGCTTTCATTATGATGGCGAGATCAAAGGTCTTGGAGTATATCCGATGGAATTTATCCGTGCACCATATATCGAGAGTGTAAAGCCGGGTGTTGAGGTATTAGCCGAGGTAGATGGTCACATTGTAGCGGTAAAATATCAGAACCAGATCGCACTGGCATTCCATCCGGAGCTTTCCGATGATACCCGTATCCATCAGATGTTCTTAGACATGATCAAATAAAGACTGTAAAAGCAAACAATAAGATAACGGTATTTATTATTGAGCAGGTTGACTGTACGATAATAAATACCGTTTTTTATTGTTCATATATAAGAACTATGTGATATCCCGCCCTGCGCCTGTCCTTATAGAAATGCCATTGCGAGGATTTCGTTATGAACTGCACATTGTTAGTAAATACGGGTGCTTGTTTGAGCCGAAGGCGAGTTAGCACAGGAGTATTTACGAATTTAACATGTGCAGTGAGTAGAAAACGCAGCACGGCATTTCTATAAGGACAGGCACAGGGCGGGATGCCATAGAGTTTTTGTTTATCTATAGAGTGTAAAAAACTTGCATAATGCTTTCTTCCCACATATAATATTTTATAACTATGGTATCGCAAGGTGGGTTGGGATGCCGGCAGGAATAATGTGAAGGGCGGCTTACTATGCTGACATATGCACTGGAAAATCGAGGAACAGATACGTTATATGAATATCTGTACAAGCAGATCAAAACAGATATTTTGTCTAAGAAGCTTGTAGCAGGGGAACGTTTGCCATCGAAGCGTCTGCTTGCAAAAAATCTGAATGTCAGCACGATCACCGTGGAAAATGCATACAGTCAGTTGGTTGCCGAAGGATATATATATTCGATTCCGAAAAGCGGTTATTATGTTACGGACATTTCGGCAGATCTGATGAAGCCGTTGCCGGAGCGACCGGCGAAGCAATTTGAAAAGCCGAAAGAAAAGAAAACATATTTTGCGGATTTTGCCAGTAACTCAACGGTAGAGGATGCGTTTCCATTTAGCATCTGGTCAAAGCTTTTAAAAGAAGTGATGGCGGAAAACAGCAAAGAGCTGATGTCCCGATCACCGTCCAAGGGTGTCTATGAGCTGCGAAGCGCGGTAGCAGGCTATCTGTATCAGTTCCGTGGTATGGATGTGAAGCCGGAGCAGGTCATCATAGGAGCCGGAACAGAATATCTCTATGGTCTTATCATTCAGCTGCTTGGCTATGACAAATGTTATGCGGTCGAAGATCCGGGGTATCAGAAGATATCGAGGATCTATCAGGCGCAGAATGTATGCTGCAAATTTGTGGCAATGGATGAAAATGGGATCAATATGGAGGCTCTGGAAGAATCTGGCGCAGATGTACTTCATATTTCGCCGGCGCATCATTTTCCGACCGGACTGGTAACACCTGTCAGCAGGAGATATGAATTGTTATCTTGGGCATCCAGAAAGGACAACCGCTATATCATCGAAGATGAATATGACAGTGAATTTCGACTGGTTGGCAAGCCGGTACCTACACTTGAAAGTATCGATGTGGGCGAAAAGGTCATCTATATCAACACATTTTCCAAGAGCCTTTCCTCTACGATCCGTATCAGTTATATGGTTCTCCCGGAGAGTTTGATGCGGCGATATGATGAGATGCTCAGCTTTTATGCATGTACGGTGTCAAATATCGAGCAATATACACTTGCAAGATTTATCACCGATGGTTGTCTGGAAAAACACATCAACCGCATGCGTAATTATTACAGAGAACAGCGGGATCTGGTGCTTGCCTGCATTAAAAAATATATGAATCCGGACAAGATTCGTATTCGCGAAGAGAATTCAGGGCTGCATTTCCTGTTGGAGATTGATACGAATTACAGTGATGAGCGGTTGCGGAATAATGCCGAAGCAAGAGATATTCACATTTCATTTCTCAGCCAGTATTATAGAAATACCGAAAATGCCAGATATCATACACTGGTTATTAATTATTCCGGTATCATGCCGGAGCATATAGAAGAAGCAGTCAGAAGATTGATTGAAAGTATCGAATAAAGAGTGTGCGGATGTTAATATAAGGAACCATATAAGGAGGAATCATATGAAGATATCGTTTGATACAATCGCAGAATCAGCGATCGAGAATTTTAAAGGGGGAGAAGGAACATTCCATGTGCATATGTTTCAGGATATGAATAACAAGATCATGAAGGGCAGACTTGTGCCTGGTTCATCGATCGGAACACATACACATGAGGGAAACAGTGAAATTATTTATGTACTTTCCGGTGTCGGAACGATGGAGTATGAGGACACCAAAGAGAAGCTGTATCCGGGCGACTGCCATTATTGTCCGCAGGGAGCAACCCACAGCCTGTCAAATGAAGGCACCGAAGACCTTATATTCTTCGCCGTTGTACCTGAACACGAGCACTGAGCGTCAAACATACTCCTAAGGTTTATATGATTGCTAATGTTAGTATATAAACAGATAAGAGACAGGGGCAGAGGATATATATTTTATGAAGCAGACCTGTTCGAACGTCGGTCCTTGGTGAACTGCATAAGCAGTGAGCCTAGTACCGCTACGTGAGAATAGAACGAAAGTGTTCTGCGGAATAAAGATATATATCCTCTGCCCCTGTCTCTTATCGTTCGGTTATCATACAGCCACCACCTCACACACTGTGAGGACGTTGCCGTTGATGTGGAAGCGCACGTCGAAGCCTGCGAAGGCGACGCCATATCTGCGGTCGGGATCGTGCTGGTAGCCGGGACGCGGATCTTCTGCAAGAATGCCAATCAGGGCAGGACGCTTGGCTTCCGGAATCATTGCAAGAAGCTCCGGCGGAAAGATGACATCCAGCTTTTCCGTATGAATGTGTTCGGTAAAACCACTGGTGGCATCCGGGTGGCAGTCTGTATATGGAATATAAGGTTTGATATCATATACAGGAGTACCGTTTAACAGATCGACACCGGAGATATGCAGGATCGGACCATAGTCATCGGTATATTCAATTCCTGTCAATTTTACAGAAGACAGACCTATATTATTTGGGCGGAACGGCGATCTGGTCGCGAATACGCCCATTCTTTTATTGCCGCCAAGTTTTGGCGGCTTTACTGTTGCACTCCAGTTCTCCCGTTTGGCTTTATGGAATTCCCACAGGATCCAGATGTGGGAGAAATCCTCCAGCCCCCGGAAGGCTTCCGGCTGCCTGTATTCCGGCAGAAAAACGACCGTTCCGGTCAGTTCATCCACCAGACCGCTCTGTCTGGGAATTCCAAATTTTTCCTGAAAATCTGTATATACATGTCCGATGATATTCATATCGTTCTTTTCTTTATCCTTTCGTAAAACGAAATTGTATCTGCTGTTCATAGTAACATGAATATTTTTTATTTTCCATAGAAACTCATAAAGTGCGTTTCTTCATAATTTTACATTTCTCCCGTTTACACAAAGTTTTTACTTTCACTTTACTTTGAGATGGTGATGTATTTTACATAGATGCCGTATGATAATTCTGCGATCCGGAAAAGGGCGCGCGATCCGGTTTCGCAATTTACATAATTTTGAATGGATCAGAAAGATGAACGATTCTGAGTCCAAAGAGTCAATTGGAGGAAAATTAAAATGAAAAAAGGAAATAAGATTTTAGCGTTAACATTAAGTGCAGCACTTGCGGCAGGATGCCTTGCAGGATGTGGAAGTAAAGGTGGTTCAGATTCCAAGAGCGGAAGTTTTGATACATCACAGGAGATCTCAGTTGTATCCAGAGAGGAAGGCTCAGGTACAAGAGGAGCATTTGTGGAACTGACCGGTGTAGAAGAAAAGGACGCAGATGGAAATAAAGTTGATAAGACAACTACGAGCGCGATTACAGCAAACAGTACAGAAGTAGTTCTCACAACAGTTGCAGGAGACGATTATTCGATTGGTTATATCTCACTTGGAGCATTAAATGATACCGTAAAGGCAGTTAAGATCGGCGGCGTTGAAGCAACAGCAGATAATATCAACAACGGTACATACACATTATCAAGACCATTCAACATTGTAACAAAGGGTCAGGTAAGTGATGTAGCACAGGATTTTATCAACTATATTATGAGTGAAGATGGACAGAAGATCGTATCAAGCAATGGTTACATCGAGATTGCAAATTCAGGAGCATTTAAGTCTTCAGGAGCAACCGGTAAAATCGTAATTGCCGGATCATCATCTGTAACTCCTGTTATGGAGAAATTAACAGAGGCATATAAGGCAGTGAACAGTGGTGCGGATATCGAGCTTCAGGAATCTGATTCAACAACAGGTATTACAGCAGCGGCAGATGGTACATGTGATATCGGTATGGCATCCAGAGAACTGAAGGATAGCGAGACAGGTGAAGGACTTACAGCTACTGTAATCGCAATGGATGGTATCGCAGTTATTGTAAATAAGAATAACCCTGCAACTGATTTAACTACCGATCAGGTAAAATCAATCTTTACAGGAGAAGCAGCAACCTGGGCAGATGTCAAATAGTAAGGAGTGTCCTCTATGCAAAAGTTTAAAGAAATATTCATGCATATCGTATTCCTGTTAGCGGCATTTGTATCGATAGCAGCGGTTTTATTGATCTGTGTGTTCTTATTTGCAAGTGGTATTCCTGCCATGAAGGAAATCGGTCTGACAGATTTCCTCTTTGGCAAAGTCTGGAGACCGACCAATGATTATTTTGGAATCCTTCCGTTTATTCTTGGTAGTATCTACGTTACGGCCGGGGCAATCGTGATCGGCGTTCCGATCGGACTTCTGACAGCGATATTTTTATCAAAGTTCTGCCCACCAAAAGCATATAAGGTCATTAAACCATTTATCAATCTGATGGCAGGAATCCCATCGGTTGTATACGGATTTTTTGGAATGTGTGTACTTGTTCCGGCAGTCAGACAGATTTTCGGAGTGAACGGAAATACAATGCTTACCGCATCTGTACTGCTTGGCATCATGATACTTCCGACGATCATCAGTGTATCTGAAACTTCGATCAGTGCAGTCCCGGATAAATATTATCAGGGTGCATTAGCACTTGGAGCGACACATGAAAGAAGTGTATTTCTTACCGTAGTACCGGCTGCAAGATCCGGTATCATGGCAGCGATCATCTTGGGCGTTGGTCGTGCGATCGGTGAGACAATGGCTGTTATCATGGTGGCGGGAAATCAGGTCCATATGCCGAAAGGATTGATGAAGGGTGTTAGAACCATGACTGCAAATATCGTAATGGAAATGGGTTATGCCCAGGATCTTCACAGAGAGGCTCTGATCGCAACAGGTGTTGTATTGTTTGTATTCATTCTGATCATTAACCTGCTGTTTTCAATTTTAAAAAGAAAGACGGTGAACTAAATGGGAAAAAGAAATTTACTTGCGGAATATAAAAGACGTCCCGGCTCACTGATCCTTCGGATACTTGTTTATCTGGCAGCAGCTTTGACGTTGGTTTGTATTGCTTTTATTTTGATCTATATTCTTGCAAAAGGAATTCCGAATCTGACACCGGATCTGTTCAAGCTGGAATATACATCGGATAATTGCTCGATGCTTCCGGCATTGGTTAATACGTTGTTTATGACATTACTGTCACTGCTGATTGCGGGACCGATCGGTATCTTCGCAGCTATTTATCTGGTGGAGTATGCAAAATCAGGAAATAAGCTGGTTGGAATTGTACGTATCACTGCAGAGACACTGACAGGTATTCCATCTATTGTATATGGTTTGTTCGGAATGATCTTATTTATGACAAAGCTTGGATGGGGATTGTCCCTGCTGTCCGGTGCGTTTACACTGGCGATCATGGTGCTTCCGGTTATCATGAGAACAACAGAAGAAGCCTTGCTGGCTGTTCCAAAGTCATACAGAGAAGGAAGCTTTGGACTTGGTGCAGGAAAACTTCGTACAGTATTTAAGGTTGTTTTACCGAGTGCTGTTCCGGGTATTTTATCCGGTGTTATCCTTGCAACCGGGCGAATTGTCGGGGAGACAGCAGCGTTGATCTATACGGCAGGCAGTGTGCCGAGAATAGCGAAGAATTTATTTTCTTCCACACGAACCTTGTCCGTACATATGTATCTTCTTTCCAAAGAGGGACTTCATACGGATCAGGCATATGCAACAGCCGTTGTTCTTCTTGTATTCGTAGTATTGATTAATTTCGCATCCGATGCAATTGCAAAGAAAATGTCGGCGAAAACAGAAAAAGACAGATAACAGATAGATATAAACGGAGATAAATCGATGAGCAATATAAAATTTGATGTAAAAAATCTGAATCTTCACTATGGTAAATTTCATGCGTTGAAAGATGTAAATATGGAAATACCGGAAAAACAGATTACAGCATTTATCGGACCTTCCGGATGCGGTAAATCAACATTTTTAAAATGTTTAAACCGTATGAATGATCTGGTGGAAGGTTGTAACATCACGGGTGATGTGAAGTTAGATGGTGAAGATATATTTGACGGAATGGATGTAAATCTGTTAAGAAAACGGGTTGGAATGGTGTTTCAGAATCCGAATCCTTTCCCAATGAGTGTATATGACAATATAGCATATGGTCCAAGGACACATGGTATTCATAGTAAAGAAAAACTGGATGAGATCGTAGAACGATCTCTCAAACAGGCGGCAATATGGGATGAATTAAAAGACAGACTGAAGAAATCGGCACTGGGTCTTTCCGGCGGACAGCAGCAGAGACTTTGTATCGCCAGAGCACTTGCGGTTGAACCGGAGGTCTTACTGATGGATGAACCGACATCAGCGCTTGATCCGATTTCTACGTCAAAGATCGAAGATCTTGCTATGGAGCTGAAACATGATTATACGATTATCATGGTTACACATAATATGCAGCAGGCAACCCGTATTGCAGACAAGACAGCATTCTTCTTACTGGGTCAGGTGATCGAATTTGATGATACCGAGAAGATGTTCTCGAAACCACAGGATAAGAGAACTGAGGATTATATCACAGGAAGATTTGGTTAAAAGGAGTAAAGATAATGAGGACAAATTATGACAGACAGTTGAAAAAACTCAATGATGAAATGGTTGAGATGGGATCCATGATCGAGGGTGTGATCGAAAAGGCGATCAAAGCACTTGTAAATCAGGATGTTGATCTGGCACAGGAGGTTATCCACAGGGATGATCAGATCGATCAGCAGGAAAAGGATATTGAGAGTCTGTGTTTTAAACTTCTTTTAATGGAGCAGCCGGTTGCAACAGATCTTCGTCAGGTTTCATCTGCGCTCAAAATGGTAACGGATATGGAACGTATCGGTGATCATGCAGCAGATATTTCTGAACTGACGATCCAGATGGCAGGCAAACCTTATGTAAAAGAATTGGAACATATTAAGGCAATGGCAAAAGAAAGCATGGTCATGTTGGTTGACAGTATAGAAGCATATGTGAATCTTGATCTTACAAAAGCAAGAAAAGTTATTGCCCAGGATGATGTGGTAGATGATCTGTTTATAAAAGTGAAGAGTGAATTGATCAATCTGATCCACAGGAATGCAGATGCAGGGGAACAGGAAACCGATCTTTTGATGGTTGCAAAATATCTGGAGCGGATTGGCGATCATGCAACGAATATTTCAGAATGGGTCATATATTATATAACAGGAGAACATATTTCCGGAAATTAAGAGTCTTATAGGATACAGGATCAGGAGGTGATTGTCATGAGACGTATATGGAATATGACAGCAGATGCCGGTAAAGGAAAAAGTAAACAGCACCTGATAAAAATGTTTTTGTTATTGAACAGTATCGTCTGGGGCGTGATCGCTGTGGTTGTAGCTGTCACGTTGAAAGAAATCGGGCTTATGTCATCATGGAGTATGGCAGAGAGCATTTTGGTATCGGCAGGATATGGTATTTGTCTGGTAGGACTGATTGGCGGTACCGTATGTATTTTACAAAACGATGGTCCTGACAGAACGTATCTTGAACAGAGCCAGGAAGAATATTAAACGCATTCAGCGTAAAATGTAAAATAAATTTTAAAATTTTACACAGACTTTACGTAGGAATCCTTTCCTTTTTACATACCTGTTATACGATGATGTGCGAAGGTACAAATGTCTAATTTATGTAAAAAGGAAGGAATTTTTTTATGAGTATTTTTGATGTACTTGCACTGTTTGGCGGACTTGCATTGTTTTTATTTGGTATGAACGTAATGGGAGACGGCCTGACCCGTGCGGCGGGCGGTAAGATGGAACGTATCCTTGAAAAGCTGACTTCAACGCCGATCAAAGGGGTGCTGCTTGGAGCGGCTGTAACAGCGGTTATTCAGTCATCATCGGCTACAACCGTTATGGTTGTTGGCTTTGTAAATTCCGGGATTATGAAACTGCGTCAGGCGGTCGGCATTATCATGGGTGCCAATATCGGTACGACAGTTACTTCCTGGATCTTAAGTTTGTCAGGAATTCAGGGAGACAGTATCTGGATCCAGATGTTAAAGCCATCCTCATTTTCTCCGATCCTAGCGGTTATCGGTATTGCATTTCTGATGTTTTCCAAGAATGAGAAAAAACATGATATTGGCATGATCTTTTTGGGATTTACGATCCTTATGTACGGAATGGATGCAATGAGCGGTGCGGTTGCTCCTCTTGCAGATGTTCCTGAATTTGCAAATGTGCTTTTAATGTTCTCAAATCCTGTACTCGGAATGATCGTAGGAACATTATTTACAGCAATCATCCAGAGCTCATCGGCATCGGTTGGTATCTTACAGGCACTTTGCATGACAGGAGCAGTTACATATGGAACGGCACTTCCTATTATAATGGGACAGAATATCGGTACTTGTGTAACGGCATTATTATCCAGTATCGGAGCAAAGAAAAATGCGAAACGTGCAGCTTTTGTACATCTTTACTTTAATCTGATCGGAACCATTCTCTTTATGATCGTATTCTATTCAATCAATGCATTTGTAAATTTCGGTGTATTACAGGATATGGCAACTCCGGCTGGCATTGCAGTGATCCACAGTATATTTAATATTCTGACAACAATTGTATTACTTCCGTTTGGAAAGGGTCTTGAGAAGCTGGCAACTCTTACGATCCGTGAGAAAGAAGAACCTGTTGAGGAGATTGCGGAGCTTGTACCGTTAAAGCATCTGGATGCCAGATTCCTGGAGCAACCGGCGTTTGCCGTTACACAGAGCATGGATGTTATGAATCAGATGGCAGGGTATTCAGCTGAAGCGTTATACGATTCATTAGAGTTGATGAAGGATTATTCGGATGAGAAGTGGCAACGTGTTGAGGCTTTGGAAGATATCGTAGACAAATACGAAGATGAACTCGGAACGTATCTGGCGAAGGTCAGCGGAAAAGAACTGGCAGAGGAAGACAGCAAACGTGTATCCAATGGGCTTCATTGTATCGGAGATCTGGAGCGTATCTCCGACCATGCATTAGCGATCGCAGAAATTTATGCTAAGATGCACAAGGAAGAAATGGTATTCTCAGATAAAGCAATGGCAGAATTAAATCTGTATTCAAATGCAGTTTATGAGATTATGAGCATGACCTGTAAAGCACTGAATGAAGATGATATGAAAATAGCAAAGAGGATTGAACCATTGGAGGAAGTAATTAATGGGCTGAATGCTACGATCAAAAAGCAGCATATCAAACGTCTGCAGAAGGGAAAATGTACGATCGAGCTTGGTATCGCTCTTGAAAATCTTCTGAATAATTATGAACGTGTGGCAGATCACTGTTCAAATGTGGCAGCATCACTGCTTCAGGTTAAGACAGACAGCTTTGATACGCATGAGTATCTGAACCGGGTCAAACAGGAATCAAATGTAGAGTTTCAGGCAATGTACAGCATGTATAAGGAAAAGTACAGTTTATAGTAAAGTATACGATATCATAAAGCGTAAATTACTTTGACCATATATTAGAAATATATTATTATAGATAAGAAAGAACAGAGACAGGAGGAACGGCAGATGCAGGCATTGATTTATATTGTAGAAGATGATATGAACATTCAGGAAATAGAAATGTTTGCCTTAAAGAACACGGGATATGTAACAGAAGGATTTGCAAATGCAAAGAGCTTCTTTTCCAGAATGACAGAGAAGATTCCGGATCTGATCCTACTGGATATCATGTTACCGGATCAGGATGGACTGGAGATTGTCAGAAAATTAAGAGAACGTCCGGAGACTGTGCGTGTGCCGATCATTCTTGTGACGGCAAAGACAACAGAACTTGATAAGGTAAAGGGGTTGGATATCGGAGCAGATGATTATCTGACAAAGCCATTCGGCGTAATGGAGCTTATATCCAGAGTTAAAGCATTGCTTCGCAGAAGCAAGAGTATTCAGGAGGATCAGATTCTTCGACTGAAGAACGTAACCCTTGATTCCGAGAAGCGTATCGTGCATGTGAATGATATTCCGTGTGAGTTGACCTTTAAGGAATTTGAATTGTTAAAGTTGTTAATGATCAACGCCGGAATTGTACTTCGGAGAGAAGTGATCATGATGGATGTGTGGGGAACGGATTACGAAGGTGAATCCAGGACTCTTGATATGCACATCAAGACTCTGCGCCAGAAACTGGGAGATGCAGGGAATATGATCAAGACAGTTCGTAATGTCGGATATAAGATGGAATAAGAAGAAGCAGGAAAATTTTATAACAGAAGAATCTTATAACAGAAAGAACAGGTTTTTATGGAAGAACAGAAAGATAAAAAGGATAAGAAGGTCAGAAAAGACAAACGATTATCCAGCAAGATCAACAGTCGCTTTATAGCATTGACGCTGATTGCGATATTGTGTACGATGATACTTTCGACAACGGTTTATTATGATCTGTTTAAAAAGGAGATCATGCGCGATCTGGAAAATTACACACAGACCTTGAAGAGTGCAGGATTATTTGATGATATCAGTGAGCTCCGCAATGTAAGGATTAAGAATACAGAATTGCGTATTACATTAGTTGCACCGGATGGAACGGTTAAGTATGATAATATGGCAGATCCGGAGACCATGGGAAAACACAACGACAGACCGGAGATTGAGGAGGCATTTGAGAAAGGAGAAGGCGAGGATACCCGTCTTTCCCAGACGCTCAATATGAGTACTTTCTACTATGCGATCCGGCTTTCAAATGGTTGTGTACTTCGTGTATCAAAGGAGACAAGCAGCATTGTCAGTGTTTTTTTGAAGGGACTTCCAAGTATGACGGTTATTATGCTGGTGCTTGTAATTATCGTGGTTCTGATATCCCGATATCTGACAAAGAGTATCGTCTGTCCGATCGGACAGATGGCAAAGGATCTGGATCATGTTGACGATATTAACGCCTATAAGGAGATTCGTCCATTGATTGATACAATCAGGGAACAGCATAATGATATTATGGAGAATGCACAGATGCGACAGGAATTTACGGCAAATGTATCTCATGAGTTAAAGACACCTCTGACAGCAATCTCCGGTTATTCTGAGCTGATTGAAAACGGAATGGCGGCAGATGGTGATGTCAGACGATTTGCTACAGAGATCCATCGTAATTCAAATCGGTTGCTTACCCTCATCAATGACATTATTCGTCTGTCAGAGCTTGATGTAACAGAGAATGCACCATCTATGGAACGAATCGACCTGTGTGCGGTTGCAAGATCGAATGTGGATATGCTGATGCTATCGGCAGAAAAACATAATGTTACATTGAAGTTCTCCGGTCAGCCAAGCTATATTATGGGTAATAAGATGATGATGGAAGAACTGGTATATAATCTGACCGATAATGCGATCCGATATAATAAACCGGATGGAACTGTAGAAGTAACTGTGTATTCTTATGAGAAAGATCATTCAGTTGTCATGAAGGTGAAGGATACCGGTATCGGAATACCTGAGGAGCATCTGGGACTGGTGTTCCAGAGATTCTATCGGGTCGATAAGAGTCGGTCGAAGTCAACCGGAGGAACCGGTCTTGGACTTGCGATCGTAAAACACATCGTAGCGCAGCATGATGCGAAGCTTGATATAACAAGTGAACCGAATGTGGGAACAGAGATAACGATTACCTTTCAGAGCAGATAAAAAGATAAGGAAAAGGAGCCTGTAAGAAGTTAGGAAACAGGCTCCTTTGATTTATAAGTATTCACACACACCGATTTAAAATTCAAGATTGTATGTTATTTACTATTCTGATATTATATTAACACACGCTATTTTAAATTTCAAGGTAAAAATGTAAGAAATGCACAATTAATTTTATTAAAAATATACAAAACTTTACCGGAATAAGAAATTTTAAGGCGTGAAAAAGATGAAAATACGATTTGCCACTGGTAATTTTCGGTTTTTGTTGTATATATATAGTGAACGGAAAAAATGATGGAACAATGAGTTAAACAGGTTGATTTAGACACAGATAGGAGGTTTTTAACATGTCATTAAATGATTATGTAAAAGCGCAGAAGCTTGGTGAAAAGAGATATCAGGCTGCACTTTCTAAAAATGAATATCCATATCTGCCGGTACTGGATGAACTGATCACGAATTCCGATATTGCAGGCGAAGTAAATCTTGGTTTACAGCATATTTCTCTCGATCGGGTTGTAGGTACAGCGACAAAAGGCCGTACTACAGCATTTGCAAGTAACTTCATGCCTATATTAGATGCGAATTCTGAATTCGGAAATAAATGGTCATCTCTCTGTGACTCTCATATAGAAGAAGGAATCCATGACCCGATCAAAGTATATGAATATATGAATAAATTCTATGTCATAGAGGGAAATAAGCGTGTCAGCGTACTGAAATATTTCGGTGCGGATTCTGTCCCTGCGATGGTAATCAGAAAGCTGCCGAAGCGGACAGATGAGCTGGAAAACAAGATTTATTATGAATTTGTAGATTTCCATAAGCAGACAGGAATCAACTATATATGGTTCACACAGCTTGGCGGATATGACAAATTAAGAGAATATATAGGATTGACACCGGATGGTGGATTTACGGATGATGATCGTATGAACCTGAATTCGGCACATCTGGCATTTGATACAGCATACAGGCAGAAAAACGGCAGTGACAGTCTTCCGATCACGGTAGATGATGCTATGCTTGTATTTTTAAATGTATATGGATACAAGGCATTACAGGATATGTCTTATGATGAGGTAAAGGAAAATCTGGAAAAGGTCTGGGACGAGATCGTATTAAGTGCACAGAAGAAGAACATGACGATCGTTCCGAAGCTGGAACCGGTAGAGTCAAAGAAGAAGCTGTTCAGTATCACGCCGGTACCGAAGAAGCTTAAGATTGCATTTGTTTATGATAAAGAGCCTGAGAATTCTGTATGGATTTACAGCCATGATCTTGGAAGAATGGGCGTAGAAGGTAAATTCAAGGATCGGGTTGAGACACATACTTTTTCGAATATGGATGATAATACGAAGCTTGCAGAATGCCTGGAGCAGATCGCACAGGACAAATTCGATGTTGTATTTACAACCGGCCCGGAGATGCTTCCGGAGTCATTAAAGGCTGCGATTAAATATCCGGAATTGAAGATATTAAACTGCTCGTTAAATGTATCGACCAGCCATGTCAGAACGTATTATGCGAGAATGTATGAGGCGAAGTTTATAACCGGTATTATCGCAGGTTCACTCTGTGAGGATGGCAGGATCGGCTATGTAGCTGATTATCCGATCTATGGAACGACGGCGAACATCAACGCATTTGCGATGGGAGCAAAGTTTGTGAATCCAAGAGCGAAAATCTATCTGGAGTGGTCAAAGGTCAAAGGCTCCGATCCGAAGAAACGGTTTAAGGAACTGGGCATCTCCTATGTATCCGATAAGGATATGATCACACCGCTTACGGCCTCCCGTGAATTCGGTCTGTATTCCTGCGATGGGAACGAGATATCGAATCTTGCGATGCCATTTTACAACTGGCGTGTATTCTATGAGAAGATCGTTCAGTTGATTCTGGATGGTAACTGGAAGCTGGAAGAAAAGAACGAGAAAGTAAAGGTTCTGAATTACTGGTGGGGCATGTCTGCCGGAGTGATCGATGTGATCTGTTCGAACCATCTTCCGGTTGGAACGGCGAGACTGGTAAATCTGATGAAGCGATTGATCAAGGATGGTACGGTAAGTCCATTCTACGGCAAGCTCTATTCACAGAATGGAGTGGTTCGTGATGATGAAGATGGTGAAATGAGCCCTGAGGAGATCATGAAGATGGATTGGTTGGCAGATATTGTTGTTGGTTCGATCCCGACTCTGGATGAGCTGGTAGAAGATGCCAGAGATGTTGTTGCTTTCCAGGGAGTTAATACGCCGGAAAATCTGGAATTGAAAAAAACTACAGACATAGTATAATAAGGCTATGCGGGTCTTGTGATCCAGAGTACGAATGTAGATGAGCGGGTTTTCTTTATGGAAACAGGCGGGGTACAGTTTCGTAGAAAAGAAAAGAAAACACGGAGATACGGATATGAAGATTCTTGTTCTGGCGGATGCAGAATCAAAATACCTATGGGATTATTTTGATAAGAAAAAATTAGAAGGAATTGACTTGATCATTTCCTGCGGCGACCTGGCACCGCAGTATCTGTCGTTCCTTGCGACATTTACACATGCCCCGGTTCTGTATGTATATGGAAACCACGATACCTGTTATGCAGACACACCACCGGATGGCTGTATCTGCATTGACGATCGAATCTATGTATATAAAGGAATACGGATCCTGGGTCTTGGAGGCTGTATGGAGTATCAGTACAATGGTGCACCGCATCAGTATACCGAGAAAGCAATGGAGAAGCGCATTCGTAAGCTGGGTCGGCAGATAAGAAAACATCGTGGATTTGATATTATGATCACGCATGCCCCTGCGTACCGGATCAATGATTCCGAGGATCTTTGTCATACCGGTTTCAAGTGCTTCCGGACAATGATCGAAGACTATCATCCGCAGTATCTGGTACATGGTCATGTGCATAGTAATTATGGCAGGGATTTTGTACGGGAATCCAGATACCTGGATACCACGATCATAAATGCATTTGAAAAATATATTATAGAAATAGATGAGACTGCCTTACAGGCAGCGAAATAGTCTTGCAAGCCAGGCGAAAGTTTGATAAACTTAAGCTTGGCTTAAATACTATATTCGAAAGGAGATAGAGGTTTGGAAAAGGGAAGTGCAGAGTACGAGAAAATTTTAGATGAACTGGTTGGTTATTGCAATGATTCAGGTACGATCGATCAGAACCTCTATGTTACATATGATGTTAAGAGAGGCCTTCGTGATTCAAATGGAAAAGGTGTCTTAACAGGTCTGACAGAGATTTCAGATGTATCCGGTTTTGCGGTTCAGGATGGTGAACTGGTTCCTTCAGACGGAAGACTCTATATTCAGGGATATAATATCGAAGATCTGGAACGTGGATTCCACGGAAGCAAGTTCGGCTTTGAGGAGACAATCTACCTGCTTTTATTCGGTGAACTGCCGACCAGAACTCAGTTTAATAAATTTAAGGAATTGATGGAGACGTTCCGGGAGCTCCCAAGAAAGTTTGCTCGTGATGTGATCTTAAAAGCACCAAGTAAGAATATGATGAATGTCTTACAGCGATGTGTGCTTACTTTATATTCATATGATGACTGCCCGGATGACATCAGCATTCGAAATGTCCTTCGTCAAAGTATGGAACTGATTGCACAGTTTCCGCTGATCGCTGCATATGGCTATCAGGGCTATAAGCATTATTATCAGGATAAGAGTCTTATCATTCACAATCCGAAGCCGGGCCTTTCGACAGCAGAGAATTTCCTCCGCCTGATCCGTGCGGATAAGAAGTATACTGAGCTTGAAGCGCAGGTACTGGATATCTGTCTGGTGCTTCATTCAGAGCATGGTGGTGGTAACAACTCCACATTTACAACACATGTTATATCATCAACCGGAACTGATACCTATTCAACCGTTGCCGGTTCTCTCGGTTCTTTAAAAGGACCGAAGCATGGTGGTGCGAACCTGAAGGTTCAGCAGATGATGGATGACTTGAAGGCTCATGTAAAAGACTGGAGCGATGAAGCGGCGATCCGTGAATATCTTCAGGGACTGCTTGATAAGAAGGGCTTTGATCATAGCGGTCTGATCTATGGTATGGGACATGCTGTTTATACGGTGTCCGATCCAAGAGCCAAGATCCTGAAGCGTTATGCCGGAAGACTTGCAGAAGAAAAGGGTATGCAGGAGGAGTTCAAGCTGTACACGGATATTGAACGGATCTCTATGGAGCTTCTTGCAAAGAAGCGAAACTCCGTTATCTCTGCAAATGTCGATTTCTACAGTGGATTTGTATATCGTATGCTTGATATACCGATCGAACTGTTTACTCCGATCTTCGCGATCGCAAGAATCGCAGGCTGGAGCGCACATAGAATAGAAGAGCTGGTAAATGCCGGTAAGATCATCCGTCCGGCTTACAAATATGTCGGAACGCATAAGACATATCTGGATATGGACGAGAGAAACTGGTAGGACTATATAAAATAAATACGGGACAATTATTAGGTTTGCTTCACAAAGATAATAATTGTCCCGTATTTGTTTATTTACTCCATCTTCCGGCAGCACCGCATGGCAGTACCAGACCGGAGCCTGTAACCGGAAGTCCTACTTCGTCGGAGATAACATGACCGCCGAATTTAGACTGTACCTCGGTTGCTATCATATAGGTAAGAACGGCTGGTGCAAGTCCGGTCGTATAGGAATTGACCAGGAAGAAAAGCGGATCATCGCAGAGCAGCTCGCTGCACAGCTTGATAAACGGATGTATCTTTTCTTCGATCTTCCAGATCTCGCCCTTTGGCCCTCTGCCGTAGGATGGTGGGTCCATAATGATCGCATCATAGTGATTGCCGCGGCGGATCTCACGTTCTACGAATTTTACACAGTCATCAACGATCCAGCGGATCGGAGCATCTCCGAGTCCGGATGAGACTGCATTTTCCTTTGCCCATGTAACCATGCCCTTAGAAGCATCAACATGAGTAACTGCCGCACCTGCTTTTGCTGCCGCACAGGTTGCACCGCCGGTGTAAGCGAAAAGGTTTAATACCTTGATCTCTTTCTTTTTCGATGAGCGGATCAGGTCAGAGAACCAGTCCCAGTTGGCTGCCTGTTCCGGAAACAGACCGGTGTGTTTGAAGCTGAATGGTTTTAGGTTAAAGGTCAGATCTTTATAATGAATCGACCATTGCTGCGGAAGGTTAAAGAACTCCCATTCACCGCCGCCCTTATTGCTGCGGTGGTAGTGACCATTTAGCTGCTTCCAGCGTTTATCTGTTTTTGGAGTTGACCACAGAACCTGTGGATCAGGACGAAGGAGAATGTATTTGCCCCATCGTTCCAGTTTTTCTCCATCTGAACAATCTATTACTTCATAATCCTGCCAGTGATCGGCTGTCCACATAATCGATATCCTCGTTTCGTTTGAAATATTTATATAAAACTACTATATTATAAGGTGCAGTCATTTTCAAGTCAACGATGAAATCTGCATAGAAAGAAAATGAAATCGGCATATAAGGAAAACAAATTGACCGATATCTGCCGGGGTGATAAAATCACAGCAGTAGAGCAAAACGAAAATATATAATTACAATAGATAATTTGGGATGTAATGAATGCCAAATTATTTGCTCGTGAGAATGTTAATTATGTGAAGAACATTTCATGAGCTGTGTTTCACAAAATGATAAGCAGATACAAGACAGAAAACATGGAGAAATATATGGATATTATAAAAGAGATCGTGGAGACACATCCACATAAGGTCGTACTGAGCAATGGAAAGGGAGAATACAAGAAGATCATATTTGCCCGGAAGGTATTAAAGGGCAGAAATGCATACCAGCTTGAGAAATATACACAGACGCAGGTCTTTCATGAGAATATCGAAGAAGGAAGGCTGGCAGAGCATATTGCGATGCATTTTCCGGCAGAGTTTAAGCAGATGAATGCATTTTCTCTGACGACAGATTATGATGTAAAAGCAGGCAAAAAAGGAAATCTGGCAGTCAGCCGCAGACAGGCGGAGAATAAGACGATATTGGTCGGCGGTAATAATCGCAAGAAGAAATATATTCTGGATGAGGGAATGGATATTCCTGCATTCCGGGAGCTTGGAATATTTACCAAAGAGGGAAAAGTAGTTTCCTCCATGTATGATAAGTTCCGTCAGATCAACCGCTTTATCGAGATGGTCGATGATGTGTTAAAGACTTATAAAGGCGATGAGATCAACATTATTGATTTTGGATGCGGCAAATCCTATCTGACTTTCTTCTTATATTATTATATAGTAGAGATCCGTCATATGACGGCACATATCACAGGGCTTGATCTGAAAGAACAGGTAATAAAGAACTGTAATAAGCTGGCAGAAAAATGCGGATATACAGATCTGAAGTTTAAAATCGGTGATATTAATGGATACCGGACAGACCGTAAGGTGGATATGGTAGTGACCTTGCATGCCTGTGATACGGCAACTGACTATGCGCTCTATAATGCGATCTGCTGGAACACGACATACATCTTATCTGTTCCGTGCTGCCAGCATGAGTTAAATAAACAGATCCGGTCGGAGGAGTTGTCGGCACTGACCAAGTACGGAATCATCAAGGAACGGACAGCGGCATTGATGACTGATGCGATCCGTGGATGTATGCTGGAATATTGTGGATATAAGACAGATCTGTTGGAATTTATTGATATTGAACATTCACCTAAAAATATTCTGATCCGGGCAGTGAAGAAACCGGTATCAGAGGAGAAACGGGAGCGGGCAAAAGCAGAAGCGGAACGGTTGTGCCGGATCTTTGGCATTCACCAGACCCTGATGCAGCTTGTGCTGACGGAAGAAAGGAGCCATTCATGAAGCGGATTTTAATATATGATTGTAATACAGTGGATACCGTTTATGCACCGCTTGTATGCAGAGAGATCATGATTCAGGATGATCTGATCGACCGTCTGGCATGCGGCTATGTTTCAAAAGCTTCGAAAGAAGAACTGCAGAAGCAGGGATTTCGCGTGATGGGAGCAGAAGAAAGGGGAAATCATGCCGGCTGCACTTTTATAACAGAATTGGTTGCCCATGCATTTGACCGGCAGGTCGGAGGAATCGATATTGTGACCGATGATGATACGATCCTGGCGGCAGTTGTAAAGGCACAGGAGCAGGGCAAGAATATTCGGGTATTTGGCAGTAACGCACACAGCGAATCGTTTATCCGCAGATGTAATCGCTTCTGTTATATAGATATTTTGCAGGGCTATGAACCGGAACAGTGTCTGACACCATTATCAGAGATTGTATCTGATGTCTACCGCATTATAATAGAAGAAAGAGCTTCGGGTATCTGTACAGAACTGGCAGGATTGATATATAAGCTCACAAAGCTGCACACAGAATTCGATACTAGAAACTATGGATATACCAGCATGGAAGAACTAATCCTGAAAAATGGAAAAGATATTCAATTCTATAAAGCTGGAGAGCAGTATTATCTCGAGATGATCGATGACCGGGAAAACGTAGAACACTTTATCACATCGTATCTGTCAGAACGGAATAACAAGATAGATGATATGCAGGAGCTGTTTGATGCATTATCAGAAGAATTCGAACGATTTGATACCAGAAATTATGGTTACGCATCGGATATCGCTTTTCTTTTAAGTTTCCCGAAACTGGAAATATATAATAACAGGGGCGTGAAGCTGAAGCAGAGCTTTAAGCTGAAATAAGCGATAACGTTTCTATTGTGCATTATATATAGAAGAAACAGATAAAATATAACAGTATGACGGATGAAAAAATGCAGGGAAATATAATAAAAAATTTCTTAAAAAATATAGAAAAAATGCTTGCATTCCGCAAAAACGTGTTATATAATCAAACGTGCTGTGACATGATAGCGTTGAAACGGAGGTTGCTGTATCGTATAGATACAGGTTTTTCGTGGAGCGAATGTCAATAAAGAATTACTGACGACAAGTCACTGTACCAATAACTGTCTATCAAAAGGATAGAAACGACGTGTTGATTCTGATTTAATTCAGGATACACACGGGAGAGTGTACAGTCACCACTTGTTGTACTATTAAAAAGTGCGAAAAGGAGGCGGCTTTTTTTATGGCAAAACAGATTATGAGAATCACATTGAAGGCGTACGACCACAAACTTATCGATCAGGCTGCTGGACAGATCATCGATACTGTTAAAAAGACAGGAGCTAAAGTCAGCGGACCGGTTCCAATGCCTACAAAGGTTGAGAAGATTACAATCCTCAGAGCTGTTCATAAGTACAAAGATTCAAGAGAACAGTTCGAGCAGAGAACTCATAAGAGATTAATCGACGTGATTGCACCAACACAGAAGACAATTGATGCATTACAGAAGATCGATTTATCAGCTGGCGTATACATCGACGTAAAGATGAAATAATCAGCCACAAAAATTAGAAGTGAACTAATCAAATCACAAAAAAACAAACATAGCACGAAACAGTGCACAAGCAGTAACCTAATGCATCCGAAGGATGTAATTTAGTATGATTGTCAAGACAATCCGCTGTGAATTAAATTAGGAGGAAAACTTAAAATGAAGAAAGCTATTTTAGCAACAAAAGTCGGAATGACTCAGATCTTCGACGAAAACGGCGTTTTAGTGCCGGTAACAGTTTTACAGGCTGGTCCATGTGTTGTAACCCAGGTAAAAACAGTTGAGAATGACGGTTATGATGCAATTCAGGTAGGATTCGGCGAAAAGAAAGAAAGAATCACAACAAAAGATGTATCAGGAAAGAAAGTAATCAGAAACCCACATGGTGCTGGTAAGGCAGAAGTTGGACATGCAAAGAAAGCAAACACAACACCTAAGACTTTCTACAGAGAGTTCAGACTTGATGACTGTGCTCAGTACGAACTTGGTGCAGAGATCAAAGCCGATGTATTTGCTGAAGGAGACAAGATTGACGTCACAGCAAAGACAAAAGGTAAGGGATATGCAGGCGGTCTTAAGAGACACGGCTTAAAGTCAGGTCCTTCAGGACATGGTTCCAAGTATCACAGACATGCAGGTTCAAACGGTTCAGCTACTACACCAGGTAGAGTATTCAAAGGTAAGAAGATGCCTGGACATATGGGTAGCGTAAGAGTTACAATCCAGAACCTTGAGGTAGTTAAGATAGATGTAGAAAATGATGTTATTTTGGTAAAGGGCGCAGTTCCGGGACCAAAGAAATCATTAGTAATGATTAAGGATACAGTAAAGACTGGCAAGTAGTCTTTAGGAAGGAGGAACGAAAATGGCATCAGTTAAGGTTTATGACATCGAAGGAAAAGAAGTTGAGACATTAGAACTCAATGATTCTATATTCGGTGTAGAGATAAATGAACATTTAATGCATCTGGCTGTAGTTGGCCAGCTGGCAAATAGCCGTCAGGGTACACAGAGCGCAAAGACTCGTTCTGAAGTATCAGGTGGTGGAAGAAAGCCATGGAGACAGAAAGGAACAGGTCATGCAAGACAGGGTTCAACAAGATCTCCACAGTGGACAGGTGGCGGAGTTGTATTTGCACCAAAGCCAAGAGATTATTCAGTTAAGATGAATAAGAAAGAAAAGCAGCTTGCTATGAAGTCAGCACTTTCAGCAAAGCTTGCAGAAGATAAACTTGTTGTAGTTGACAAGATTGAATTAGAAGAGGTTAAGACAAGTGTATTCGCAAAGATCCTTGCAAATCTTAAAGCTCCTAAGTCATTAGTAGTAACAAAGGACAAGAACGACAAGGTTGTTCTTTCAGCAAACAACATTCCAACAGTTAAGACAACAGCTACAAACTCACTGAGTGTATATGACATTCTTAAGTATGATAAGCTTGTTCTTACAAAGGATGCTGTAGCAGCAATTGAGGAGGTGTACGCATAATGGCAGACATCAAATATTATGACGTTATACTTAAGCCTGTAATCACAGAGAAAAGTATGAATGCAATGGCAGAGAAGAAGTACACATTTCTTGTACACCCGGAAGCAACAAAGTCTCAGATCAAAGAAGCTGTAGAGAAGATGTTCGAAGGAACAGAAGTTGCTAAGGTTAACACCATGAACAATGACGGTAAGGTTAAGAGACGTGGCGTAACACTTGGAAGAACAGACAAGTACAAGAAAGCAATCGTTAAACTTACAGAAGCAAGCAAAGAGATCGAAATTTTCGAAGGACTGTAAAATAACGAAACAGATTTATACGCAAAAAAGCGTGACAATAAATTGAACCGAAAGGAGAACAAAAATGGGAATTAAGACATATAACCCATATACACCTTCCAGAAGAAATATGACTGGCCTTGATTTTTCAGAGATCACAAAATCAACACCTGAGAAATCACTCGTTGTATCAATGAGCAAGACAGCTGGTCGTAATAATCAGGGAAAGATCACAGTTAGACATCACGGTGGTGGTGAGAAACGTAAATACAGAATTATAGATTTCAAGAGAAACGATAAGGATGGAATTCCAGCAACAGTTAATGCAATCGAATATGATCCAAACAGATCAGCAAACATTGCACTTCTGTTCTACGCTGATGGCGAGAAGAGATACATCCTTGCTCCTTATAAGTTAGCAGTAGGAGATGTTCTTATGAGTGGTGCTGAAGCAGAGATCAAAGTTGGTAACTGCCTCCCACTTCAGAATATTCCAGTTGGTACATTAGTACACAACATCGAGTTATACCCAGGTAAGGGCGGACAGCTTGTTCGTTCAGCAGGTAACTCAGCACAGCTTATGGCTAAGGAAGGAAAGTATGCAACATTAAGACTTCCTTCAGGCGAAATGAGAATGGTTCCAATCATCTGCCGTGCAACAATCGGTCAGGTAGGAAACATTGAGCATGGCCTTGTTAACATTGGTAAAGCCGGACGTAAACGTCACATGGGTATTAGACCAACAGTTCGTGGTTCTGTTATGAACCCTAATGACCATCCACATGGTGGTGGTGAAGGTAGAGCACCAATCGGTCGTTCAGGCCCTTCAACTCCATGGGGTAAGCCAGCAATGGGATTAAAGACAAGAAAGAAGAACAAGCAGTCTAATAAGATGATCGTAAGAAGAAGAGACGGCAAGAGCATTAAATAGTTAATAAGGAGGTATGACAATGGCTCGTTCATTAAAAAAAGGACCATTCGCAGATGAGCATTTACTCAAGAAGATAGATGCTATGAATGCAAGCAATAGCAAAGAAGTTGTTAAGACCTGGTCAAGACGTTCAACAATTTTCCCATCATTCGTAGGTCATACAATCGCAGTTCATGATGGAAGAAAGCATGTACCTGTATATGTTACAGAAGACATGGTTGGACATAAGCTTGGTGAGTTCGTAGTTACCAGAACCTACAGAGGTCATGGTAAAGACGAAAAGAAGGGTAGAAGATAATATTTGGAATATTTGAAAGGAGGACTAAATCATGGCTAAAGGACATAGATCCCATGATAAGAGACTCAGAAATGAGAATAAAGATACCAGACCATCAGCTAAGGTATCATATGCAAGAGTGTCAGTAACAAAGGCTTGTTTCGTATTAGATGCCATCAGAGGTAAGGATGTTCAGACTGCACTTGGTATTCTGACATACAACCCAAGATATGGTTCAAGTGTTATAGAGAAGCTGTTAAAGTCAGCAATCGCAAATGCTGAAAACAACAATGGACTTAAGGCAGAGGACCTTTATGTAGCAGAGTGCTACGCTAACAAGGGACCTACAATGAAGAGAGTTCATCCAAGAGCCCAGGGTAGAGCATATAGAATCGAGAAGAGAACAAGTCACATCACAATCGTGCTTGACGAGAGATAGGAGGTAAATAATGGGACAGAAAGTTAATCCTCATGGTTTAAGAGTCGGCGTTATCAAAGATTGGGATTCAAGATGGTATGCTGACACAAAGAATGATGAATTTTCTAACAACCTTGTAGAAGATCATAAAATCAGAACTTATTTAAAGAAGACACTTTACAATGCAAATATCTCAAAGATCGAGATCGAGAGAGCTGCAGACAGAGTAAAGGTTGCATTATATACAGCTAAGCCTGGTGTTATCATCGGTAAGGGCGGAGCTGGAATCGAAAAGATCAAAGCAGATGCACAGAAGCTTACAGATAAGAAGCTGTTCATCGATGTAAAAGAAATCAAGAAGCCGGATGCAGACGCACAGTTAGTAGCTGAGAACATTGCAGCACAGCTTGAGAATCGTATCTCATTCAGAAAAGCAATGAAGTCATGCATGAGCAGAACAATGAAAGCCGGAGCGCTTGGTATCAAGGCTTCATGTTCAGGACGTCTTGGTGGTGCTGATATGGCTAGAACAGAGTTCTACAGCCAGGGAACAATTCCTCTTCAGACACTTCGTGCTGACATTGATTATGGTTTTGCTGAAGCAGACACAACATTTGGTAAAGTTGGTGTTAAGACATGGGTTTACCATGGTGAAGTACTTCCTGTAAAAGGAAAGAAGGAAGGAGCGGATAAATAATGTTAATGCCTAAGAGAGTAAAGCGTCGTAAGCAGTTCAGAGGAACTATGGCTGGTAAGGCACTTAGAGGCAATAAGATTACAAACGGTCAGTATGGTTTAGTAGCACTTGAGCCTGCATGGATCAAGTCAAACCAGATCGAAGCAGCCCGTATTGCGATGACAAGATATATGAAGCGTAGTGGTAAAGTATTTATCAAGATCTTCCCTGATAAGCCAGTTACAGCTAAGCCGGCTGAAACTCGTATGGGTTCAGGTAAGGGAGCACTTGAGTACTGGGTAGCAGTTGTTAAGCCAGGCAGAGTTATGTTTGAGATTGCAGACGTACCTGAAGAAGTAGCAAAAGAAGCTTTAAGACTTGCTATGCACAAGCTTCCACTTAAGTGTAAGATCGTTTCAAAAGAAGAATTAGAGGAGGTAGCAGGCAGTGAAAACTAAGGACTATATGAACGAATTAAATGCTAAATCTGTTGATGAGCTTCAGAACGAATTAGTAGCTGCAAAGAAGGAATTATTTAACTTAAGATTCCAGAATGCTACAAATCAGTTAGAGAACACAAGCAGAATCAAAGATGTAAGAAAGAATATTGCAAGAATACAGACAGTTATAGCCCAGAAGGCTAATGCTTAATTATCTTAGAAGGAGGAATATATTGTGGAAAGAAATCTGAGAAAAACACGTGTAGGTATCGTTACAAGTGACAAGATGGACAAGACAATCGTTGTTTCTATCGTAGATAATGTTAAGCATCCTCTTTATGGAAAGATCGTAAAGAGAACTTACAAGTTAAAGGCTCATGATGAGAAGAATGAGTGCAATATTGGCGATAGAGTAAGAGTTATGGAGACAAGACCTTTATCAAAGGATAAGAGATGGAGACTTGTTGAGATTATAGAGAAGGCTAAATAAGGAGGCAAATAAAATGGTTCAGCAGGAAACAAGACTTAAAGTTGCTGATAATACTGGTGCCAAAGAGCTCCTTTGCATCAGAGTTTTAGGCGGCTCAGTAAGAAGATATGCAAATATCGGCGATGTCATCGTTGCCTCAGTTAAAGACGCAACACCAGGCGGAGTTGTTAAAAAAGGTGATGTTGTTAAGGCCGTAGTAGTAAGATCAAAGAAGGGCGCTCGTCGTAAGGATGGTTCATACATCAAGTTTGATGAGAACGCAGCAGTTATTATAAAAGACGATTTAAATCCAAGAGGAACACGTATCTTTGGACCAGTTGCAAGAGAGTTAAGAGACAAGAAGTTCATGAAGATTGTCTCACTTGCACCTGAAGTATTATAAGGAGGTGTAGACCATGGCAACATTAAAGATTAAGAAAGATGATATGGTACAGGTTATTGCCGGCAAGGATAAAGGCAAAGAAGGCAAGGTCCTTCATGTTGACAAGAAGAACGGTACTGTAGTCGTTGAAGGCGTAAATAAAGTATTTAAGCACAGCAAGCCAAGCATGGCTAACCAGGCAGGCGGAATTATCGAAATGGAAGCTCCAATGGACATCTCCAATGTAATGTATCTTTACAAAGGCAAGCCGGTAAGAGTTGGTTTTGAAGGAACAGGTAAAGATAAAGTCCGTGTTGCTAAAGTAGATGGCAAAACAGAGAAGATAGATTAATTGGAAGGAGGTCGTCTTAGTTGAGTAGACTTAGAGAAAAGTATGACGCTGAAATTAAAAGCGCCATGACTGAAAAATTTGGATATAAAAATGTAATGCAGATCCCAAAGCTTGATAAGATCGTTATTAACATGGGCGTTGGTGAAGCAAGAGAAAATGCTAAAGTTTTAGACGCAGCTATCAAGGATCTTGAAACAATCGCCGGTCAGAAGGCAGTTGTTACACGTGCGAGAAAGTCAGTTGCTAACTTCAAGTTAAGAGAAGGAATGCCTATCGGATGTAAAGTAACACTTCGTGGCGAGAAGATGTATGAGTTCTTAGATCGTCTTGTAAACCTTGCACTTCCTCGTGTACGTGACTTTAGAGGTGTTAACCCTAACGGTTTCGATGGCAGAGGTAACTATGCTTTAGGAATCAAGGAACAGCTCATTTTCCCAGAAATCGAGTACGATAAGATTGATAAAGTCAGAGGTATGGATATCATCTTTGTTACAACAGCAGAGACAGACGAAGAAGGTCGCGAACTGTTAACATTATTTGGTATGCCTTACAGCAAATAATTAAAGGAGGAAGATTCGTTATGGCTAAGACAGCAATGAAAGTTAAACAGCAGCGTAAACAGAAGTTCTCATCAAGAGAATATACACGTTGCAAGATTTGTGGACGTCCACACTCAGTATTAAAGAAATACGGAATCTGTAGAATCTGCTTCCGTGAATTAGCATACAAGGGACAGATCCCTGGCGTTAAGAAATCAAGCTGGTAAGAGATAGAAGGAGGAAGAAACATTATGTCAATGAGCGATCCAATAGCAGATATGCTTACAAGAATTCGTAATGCTAACACAGCAAAACATGATACAGTAGAAATCCCTGCTTCAAAGATGAAAAAGGCTATTGCTGACATCCTTTTATCAGAAGGATATGTTCAGGCAGTAGACGTTATCGAAGATGGTAAGTTTGAGACAATCAAAATTACATTGAAGTATGGTGCAGATAAGAACGAGAAGATCATCACAGGCCTTAAGAGAATCTCTAAGCCAGGTCTTCGTGTATATGCAAGCAAGGATGAGCTTCCAAGAGTACTTGGTGGACTCGGAACTGCAATTATTTCAACAAACAAAGGTGTACTTACTGACAAGGAAGCAAGAAAGCAGAATGTTGGTGGCGAAGTATTAGCATTTGTTTGGTAGGCATTGAGCACTTAGTGAGCACAAGCTGAAAGCGCCGTGCGAAGTTAGTGCGAAAGCTGATAAAACAATCCCTCCGGCATCATTTCCTGAAAAATACCGGAGGTTAAAGCCTGCATGGATACACTCCATGCAGCACAAATACAAATAATATAAATTTTAAGGAGGAAGGCGAAATGTCACGTATCGGAAGAATGCCTATCGCTGTACCTGCAGGAGTGACTGTAGATATCGCAGAAAATAATAAAGTGACTGTTAAAGGACCAAAGGGAACACTTGAGAGAGTTCTCCCAGCAGAAATGGATATTAAGTTAGAAGCTGATGTAATCACAGTTTCAAGACCTAATGATTTAAAGAAGATGAAGTCTTTACACGGACTTACCAGAACACTTATCCACAACATGATCATTGGTGTTACAGAGGGTTATGTTAAGGATCTGGAAGTAAACGGTGTAGGTTATAGAGCTCAGAAGCAGGGCAATAAATTAGTTCTTGCTCTTGGTTATTCACATCCAGTTGAGATGGTTGACCCAGAAGGTATCGAAGTAAAGGTTGATGGTAACAAGATTTCAGTTGTTGGTATTGACAAGGAAAAAGTTGGTCAGTATGCAGCAGAGATCAGAGAAAAGAGAGCACCGGAACCTTACAAGGGCAAAGGTATCAAGTATGTTGACGAGACTATCAGACGTAAAGTTGGTAAGACTGGTAAGAAATAATAAAGGAGTGAGATAAGATGGTTAATAAAGAATCAAGAAGCGAAGTTCGTATTAAGAAGCATATGCGTGTTCGTAATCATTTAGCTGGAACAGCAGATAGACCACGTTTAGCAGTTTTCAGAAGTAATAATCATATGTACGCTCAGATTATTGATGATTCAGTTGGAAACACAATTGTAGCAGCATCAACAGTAGAGAAGTCAATCAAGGAAGCACTTGAGCAGACAGATAATGTAGATGCAGCAGCATACGTTGGTAAAGTTGTTGCTGAAAGAGCACTGGAAAAGGGAATCAAGACTGTTGTATTTGACAGAGGAGGATTCATCTACCAGGGTAAGGTTCAGGCATTAGCAGATGCAGCAAGAGAAGCTGGTCTAGAATTCTAAGAAGGAGGAAGAACAACATATGAAGCGTGAAATAATTGATGCTAGTAAATTAGAATTAGAAGATAAAGTAGTAGATATCAAACGTGTAACTAAGGTTGTTAAGGGCGGACGTAATTCTAGATTTGCATGTCTTGTAGTTGTTGGTGACAAAAACGGTCATGTAGGCGTAGGCGTTGGTAAGGCTGTAGAAATTCCTGAAGCTATCCGTAAGGGTAAGGAAGATGCAGCTAAGCACCTTGTTACAGTTCCTGTAAATGAAAACGGAAGTATCCCATATGATTGGAACGGAGAATTTGGTAGTGCAACAGTATTGCTTAAGTCAGCTCCAGAAGGTACTGGTATTATCGCCGGTGGTCCTGCTCGTAACGTACTTGAGCTTGCTGGATACAAGAATATCCGTACAAAATCCTTAGGATCAAACAACAAACAGAACGTAGTTCTTGCAACAATCAAAGGTCTTTCAGAGATCAAGACTCCGGAAGAGATCGCAAGACTTCGTGGAAAATCTGTTGATGAGATACTTAACTAAGGAGGTATTATAAGATGGCAGATAAGTTAAAAGTTACTTTAGTAAAATCACCAATCGGATGCGTACCAAAGCATAAGAGAACTGTAGAAGCATTAGGTCTTAAGAAGGTAAACAAGTCAGTTGAACTTCCTAACAATGCTGCAACTCTTGGTATGGTTAAGCAGGTTAGTTATTTAGTAAAGGTAGAAGAGATTTAATTATATTTGAAGGAGGTGCAGGTCGTGAATTTATCAACATTAAAGCCAGCAGAAGGTTCTAAGCATAGTACTAATTTCAGAGTAGGCCGTGGTCATGGTTCAGGAAATGGTAAGACTGCAGGTAAGGGCCATAAGGGTCAGAAGGCACGTTCAGGATCACCTAGACCAGGATTTGAAGGCGGACAGATGCCTTTATATAGAAGAATCCCTAAGAGAGGATTTACATGTATCAATCACAAAGATATCGTTGCAATCAATGTTTCAGTTCTTGATCGTTTCGAGGATGGAGCAGAGGTTACAGTAGATACACTTGTTGAATGCGGTATCGTAAAGAACCCACGTGATGGAGTTAAGATTCTTGGAAATGGAGAGTTAACAAAGAAGCTTACAGTTAAGGCAAATGCTTTTTCAAAGTCAGCAGTCGAGAAGATTGAAGCTCTTGGCGGAAAAGCAGAGGTGATCTAATAATGTTTAAAACCTTTATCAATGCATTCAAAGTAAAGGAATTAAGACAGAAATTATTATACACATTCTTTGTTCTCATAGTAGTCAGGCTGGGAAGCCTGATTACTGTACCGGGAATCCGAGCAGCAGCGATTAAAGAATATCTAAGTAACGCACTTGGAGATTCCTTCAATCTGTTTAGCTCATTCACCGGAGGATCGTTCGATCAGATGTCAATATTTGCATTGAACGTAACACCATATATTACATCTTCCATTATCATCCAGCTTCTTACCATAGCAATTCCAGCTCTGGAAGAAATGCAGAAAGATGGTGAAGACGGAAGAAAGAAAATTACAGCAATTACCCGTTTTTTAACGATCGGTCTCGCAATTCTGGAAAGTGCAGGTCTTGCGATCAATTTCGGAAGAAAAGGATTCATGGACAGCTACAATTTCTGGACAGTGCTTTCGATGATCGTTATCCTTACAGGTGGTAGTGCATTTGTAATGTGGCTTGGCGAACGTGTAACAGATCGTGGTGTGGGAAATGGTATTTCCATTATCCTGTTGATCAACATCGTATCAACCATGCCAAATGATTTCAAGAATATTTACACACAGTTCATCAAAGGCAAAGATGCAGTCAGAATGTGTCTGATCGCACTTCTGGTTGTTGCAATTGTTGTATGTGTAACCATTCTTGTATGTATGCTTCAGGGAGCTGAAAGAAAGATTCCTGTACAGTATGCAAAGAAAGTTCAGGGTAGAAAGCAGATGGGAGGTCAGTCCTCCAACATTCCACTTAAGGTAAATACAGCAGGCGTTATTCCTGTAATCTTCGCTTCTTCACTGATGGCGATTCCTTCTATTATAACGAGTTTATTTGGAAAGAGTCCATCCGGTGTCGGTGCTAAGATCCTTCAGGGAATGAGCCAGTCATACTGGTTTAATCCGAACTATCCTTGGGGATTCCTTGGATTGGCAGTATATATCTTACTGGTATTCTTCTTCGCGTATTTCTATACAGCAATTACCTTCAATCCAATGGAGATTGCAAATAACATGAAGAAGAGCGGTGGTTTTGTACCGGGTATTCGACCAGGTAAGCCAACCCAGGACTATTTAAATAAAATACTGAACTATATTATATTTATCGGAGCAGTTGGTCTTTTGATCGTTGCGATGATTCCTATGTTCTTCAACGGATTTTTCAGTGTAAATGTTTCATTCGGTGGAACATCCATCATCATCGTAGTTGGTGTTGTAATTGAAACCATGAAGAGTCTGGAATCACAGATGTTAGTAAGACATTATCAGGGATTCTTATTAGATTAATTGTAAGATACAGATATAAAAAACACGAAAAATGGGAGTGTACACTTGTGCACTTCCTATTCGTGTATTATAGTATAAGTATCTATGGCTTGTTCATTTGGAGGACGGCTGATAACAGAAGGGATTGCAATGAACGTATCCCGCAGGAAAATAAAAAATGGAGGTTATATATGAAGATAATTATGTTAGGTGCGCCAGGCGCAGGCAAAGGTACACAGGCTAAAATGATTGCTGAGAAGTACGGAGTACCACATATCTCAACAGGAGATATTTTCAGAGCAAACATCAAGAACGGAACAGAACTCGGAGCAAAGGCAAAAGAATATATGGATAAGGGACTTCTTGTTCCGGATGAATTAGTTGTAGATCTGGTAATTGACAGATTCAAAGCAGCCGACTGCGCAAAGGGATATATCCTTGATGGATTTCCAAGAACTATTCCACAGGCAGAGGCACTTGACAAAGCATTATCAGCAATCGGTGATTCTGTAGACTATGCGATCAACGTAGAAGTACCGGATGAGAATATCGTTCGCAGAATGTCCGGAAGACGTGCATGCGTTGGCTGTGGTGCAACATATCATATTGTATATAACCCTACAAAAGTGGAAGGCAAATGTGATGTATGTTCATCCGATCTTATCTTAAGAGATGACGATCAGCCGGAAACAGTATTAAACAGACTGAAAGTATATCATGAGCAGACACAGCCATTGATCGATTTCTATGCTAAGAAAGGAATCCTGAAAGAAGTTGATGGAACAATGGATATGAATGATGTATTTGCAGCAATCGTTAAGATTTTAGGTGAATAAAATGGCAATATCTATAAAATCTGAGAGAGAAATTGAATTGATGAAAGAAGCCGGCAGAATTCTGGCTCTCACACATGAGGAGCTGAAGAAGGCGATCAAACCGGGAATCACAACCTATGAGATCGATAAACTTGGTGAAGAAGTGATCAGAAGCTATGGCTGTATTCCTTCCTTCCTGAATTATAACGGTTATCCGGCATCTATCTGTGTATCCGTGAATGAGGAAGTTGTTCATGGTATACCATCAAAGACAAGATTTCTGAAAGAGGGCGACATAGTAAGTCTTGATGCAGGCGTTATCTATGAAGGATATCACTCCGATGCAGCAAGAACTTATGGAGTAGGAAAGATTTCACCGGAAAATGAGCATCTGATTGCAGTTACAAAGCAGAGCTTTTTCGAAGCAATGAAGGTTGCTGTTCCGGGAAATCATATTCGAGATATCGGAAGGGCTGTAGAGCAGTATGTTTTAAAATTTGGATATGGAATCGTAGAAGATCTGGTTGGACATGGTGTTGGAGCAAATCTTCATGAGGATCCGGAAATACCGAATTTTGAAACGATCAAAAAAGGACCAAAGCTGAAACCGGGAATGACGATCGCAATCGAACCGATGATAACAGCAGGTGATTATGAAGTAGACTGGCTGGATGATGACTGGACTGTCGTAACCGTGGATGGTTCCAATGCAGCACACTATGAGAACACGATCCTTATTACAGAGGACAAACCGATCATCTTGTCGCAGGCAGAAGGATTGGAATTATAGAAAATAAAAAATGAATTCAAAATCTCAAGGATTTTAAGGAGGATTAAAAATGTCAAAGGCAGACGTAATTGAAGTAGAAGGAACAGTAATCGAGAAGTTACCAAATGCAATGTTTCAGGTAGAGATCGAGAATGGTCATAAGGTTTTAGCACACATTAGTGGTAAGCTCAGAATGAATTATATCAAGATCCTTCCGGGTGATAAGGTAACAATTGAATTATCACCATACGACCTGACAAAGGGAAGAATTGTTTGGAGAGATAAATAAATTCTTCTATATAAAGAGGTATGTAATGAATATCCTGTAAAGATATTCCCTTTATAGGATGTGATTTATCATAATAATCCCATTAATATGAAAAAAATAGAAAATGGGACTTGCATTCTATTGTGAAAAATGATAGAATGCTTATTCGTAGCGGACTTTTTTTGAAAGGAGATTTTCTAATGAAGGTTAGAGCATCAGTAAAACCTATATGCGATAAGTGCAAAGTTATCAAGAGAAAGGGTATCGTTAGAGTTATCTGCGAGAATCCAAAGCACAAACAGCGTCAGGGTTAATCAAAAAAAGAAACTGGGTATCCGGATGATAGCCCATCCATATGATATCTTGTTTTTTAAGTATCAACACACACGGATGTGTTGTAAATTTTAAAAGCGGCTGTAGCATAATCATTATATGCTAGTAAAAATAAAAAAACAGGCAGCGAGATGGAAACATATGCATTTCACCTCAGCATTTTTATGTTGAGATATGTCGAGATCCGATATGCCGGACAGAAGAATTTTTACGGAGGTTAATTAGAATGGCTCGTATTTCAGGTGTTGATTTACCAAGAGACAAGCGTGTTGAGATTGGTCTTACTTATGTATATGGTATAGGTTTGACATCTTCACAGCGTATCCTTAAGGAAGCAAATGTTAATCCTGACACACGTTGTAATGATTTAACTGATGATGAAGTAAGAAGAATCAGCGAAGTAATCAATGCAACACAGACTGTTGAAGGAGATTTACGTAGAGAAGTAGCGCTTAACATCAAGCGTTTACAGGAAATTGCATGCTACCGTGGTAAGCGTCATAGACAGGGACTTCCTGTTCGTGGACAGAAGACAAAGACAAACGCAAGAACACGTAAGGGACCTAAGAAGACAGTAGCAAACAAGAAGAAATAATACTGTTTTCATTTGTTCTTATATATAGTAGAAGATAAGAGATCTTCTGCACCGGGCAGAAGATAAAGTACATTTGTATAAATTTGGAAAACCATAGGAGGTTTAAGAGTTAATGGCTAAGCAAGTTACTAAAAAAGTGGCTAAGAAGCGTGTCAGAAAGAGTGTTCAGCACGGACAGGCTCATATTCAGTCATCTTTCAATAATACAATCGTTACATTAACAGACGCTGAAGGTAATGCACTTTCATGGGCAAGTGCTGGCGGTTTAGGATTCAAGGGTTCTAAGAAGTCAACACCATATGCTGCTCAGATGGCTGCTGAGACAGCTGCAAAGGCTGCTGCTCCTTACGGATTAAAGACTGTTGATGTTATGGTAAAAGGCCCAGGCTCAGGTAGAGAAGCAGCTATCCGTGCTCTCGCAGCTTGCGGTATCGATGTTGTAAGTATCAAAGACGTTACACCAGTTCCACATAATGGTTGTCGTCCACCAAAGAGAAGAAGAGTCTAATTAGGAGGTACAGAGTAAGATGGCAGTAGATAGAACCCCAGTTCTTAAGAGATGCAGATCTTTAGGCATGGAGCCAATGTATCTCGGAATTGACAAGAAATCAAATAGAAAATCAACAAGAGCAAACAGAAAAGTAAGTGAGTATGGTTTACAGCTTCGTGAAAAGCAGAAGGCTAAGTTCATTTACGGTGTATTAGAGAAGCCTTTCCGTAACCTTTACGCTAAGGCAGAGCAGCAGAAGGGCTTAACAGGTCCTAACCTTATGACATTACTTGAGTTAAGACTTGATAATGTTATCTTCAGATTAGGTTTTGCAAGAACAAGAAGAGAAGCAAGACAGATTGTAGATCACAAGCATGTACTTGTTAATGGAAAGAGTGTTAACATTCCTTCATACCAGGTAAAGGCCGGAGACAAGATCGAGATTAGAGAGAAGAGCAAATCCTTACAGAGATATAAGGATATCATTGCTGCAACAGAAGGACATTTAGTTCCAGGTTGGTTAACCGCTGACAGAGAAAACCTTTGTGGAGAAGTAGTTGAGAAGCCAAACAGAGAGCAGATCGATGTTCCTGTAAACGAGACCCTTATTGTCGAGTTATATTCCAAGTAATAAGAATAAATATGATCATCCGTACATCCATCCGGGATTTACCCGTGTGGATGTCTGGATGCAGAATATATTTATGATATTTGCAAAGTTGGAGTATACCAGTTAATTACCCATAAAGGAGGGGCTTAAATGTTTGAGTTTGAGAAACCAAAAATTGAGATAGTTGAGATTTCAGATGATAACAAGTATGGTAAGTTTGTAGTAGAGCCTTTAGAGAGAGGCTATGGTACAACCCTTGGTAATTCATTAAGAAGAATTATGCTTTCTTCATTACCTGGTACAGCAGTAACACACGTTAAGATTAAAGGTGTTTTGCATGAGTTCAGTTCTATTCCCGGAGTAAAGGAAGATGTAACTGAGATCGTTATGAATATCAAGTCTTTAGTAATAAAGAACAATTCATTAACAAATGAGCCGAAGCAGGCTTATATCGATGTAGCTGGTGACTGTGTTGTCAGAGCATCCGATATTCATGTAGACGGCGATATCGAGATCATCAATCCTGATCTTGTAATTGCAAATCTTAGTGGCCCGGATGCAAGACTTGAGATGGAACTCACCATCGGCAACGGCAGAGGCTACGTTGGTTCTGATAAGAATAAAGAAGCAGATGCACCGATTGATGTCATCGCTATTGATTCTATATATACACCGGTTGAGAGAGTTAATCTTACAGTTCAGAATACTCGTGTTGGTCAGGTTACAGATTATGATAAGCTGACACTTGATGTATTTACAAATGGTGCTATCGCACCGGATGAGGCTGTCAGCCTCGCTGCAAGAGTCCTTGTAGAACATTTGAACCTGTTCGTTGATCTGTCTGAGAACGCAAAATCCGTTGATGTAATGGTTGAGAGCGTAACAGATGAGAAGGAAAAGGTTCTGGAAATGAATATTGATGAGCTTGAATTATCAGTTCGTTCATACAACTGCTTAAAGAGAGCCGGTATCAATACAGTTGAAGAATTGATCAATAAGACTCCGGAGGATATGATGAAAGTTCGTAACCTCGGTCGTAAGTCATTAGATGAAGTATTAGCTAAGCTGAAAGAATTAGGCTTATCACTGAATGACAGTGAGGAATAATACTTTTTACCACTCAAGCCGAATAATAGTAAGCACAGTGAAGACCCGCAAGGGTAAGGAGGATAAATAAAAATGGCAATGTATAGAAAACTTGGAAAAGCAAGCGCACAGAGAAATGCATTACTTCGTAACCAGGTAACACAGTTATTATACCATGGTAAGATCAGAACAACAGAAGCTAGAGCTAAGGAAGTTGTTAAGATTGCAGAGAAGCTTATCACATTAGCAGTTAAGGAAAAGGATAACTATGATGAAGTTACCGTTACCGCTAAGGTTGCTAAGAAAGATAAAGATGGTAAGAGAGTGAAGGAAGTTGTTGATGGTAAGAAAGTTACTGTATATGATGAAGTAGAAAAGACCATCAAGAAGGATCAGCCTTCAAGACTTCATGCAAGAAGAGAAATGCTTAAGGTATTATATCCGGTTGTTGAAGTTCCTACAGATGCTGCCGGAAAGAAAGCCGGTACAAAGAAAGTTGATTTAACAAGTAAGTTATTCGATGAGTACGGTACAAAGTACGCAGGACGTAAGGGTGGTTACACAAGAATCATCAAGATCGGTCAGCGTAAGGGCGATGCTGCAATGGAAGTTATTCTTGAGTTAGTATAATTATAAACATAAGGGCTGTCAGGTACATGTATGTGTATTTGGCAGCTTTTTTATTTCTAGGAGCGTGTACATGAGTTTTATTCAGGTGAGAAAGCTTGGACATAAATTTAATATCAAGGACAAGGATGGAAATGTTACAGGTGAAAAATGGGCTGTGAAGGATATGGATTTTGATGCCCATAAGGGACAGATCATTGCCGTTCTTGGACGTAACGGTTCGGGAAAGTCAACATTTGCCAGACACCTGAATGGCTTATATGCACCAAATCAGGGAACGGTATGGATACAGGGAGATTCTGATGTATTAGATGCGAGCCGGGAAGGTGATCTGCTGGCCATCCGTCGTGCAGTCGGGATGATCTTTCAGAATCCGGACAACCAAATGGTAGGAAATACGGTTGCGGAAGATGTAGGATTTGGTTTGGAAAATCTGGGCTTCCAGGCAGAGAAGATATGGGAGCGAATCAACGAAGTACTTCGATTGACAGGGATGGAGGCATATCTGGAACGAAATGTATCACATCTAAGCGGTGGACAGAAGCAAAGACTGGCAATCGCATCTGTGATGGCCATGTCACCGGAATGTATCGTTATGGATGAAGCAACTGCCATGCTCGATCCTGTGGGAAGCAGACAGATACTTGATACCTTATATCATTTGAACCGGGAGTTTGGCATCACGGTCATTATGATCACACATCGAATGGAGGAAACGGTTCGGGCAGATCAGATCTATGTAATGGATGATGGAAATGTAGAGTTGATTGGCGCACCATATGAGATTTATCCACAGGTAGAGAAGTTAGAGCAGCTTGGTCTTGACAGTTTATTGCCATATAAGCTGTTGCATGAGTTGAAAGTAGATTATTCCGATGATAAGAAATTTGTCAAAGATTTGGATGAAGACGTAAAAAGTGCGTTGGTTGATAGAAAAGAGGGGCTCTTGTCGGTACAGGATGCTGCGGACAGGATAAAGGCATGTTTGTGTGATGGAAAATCTTTTGTAAACAGACAAGAAGTAGCAGAACATTTTAATTCGGCGCAGAAAGATATACCATCAAGTAAAAATGAGGATGGAATACATGAGGATATCCTTGATAATAGAAATAACATGGATAGAGAAGAACACAATGGTATGTTATTGGATGCCGGGATAAAAAAAGATATCTTGGTCGAGGCTGATAATCTGGAGTATTCTTATAAGGATGGTGCGGTACTGGTTCCTGCGGTAGAGCAGGTGTCATTTCAGATCAGAAAAGGAGAGATCCTTGCGGTGGCAGGACAGACCGGTTCCGGGAAAAGTACGCTGTTATATATGTTAAATGGTATTTACCGTCCGATGGGGGGAACACTTAAGGTTGATGGAATTGATGTAGGAAAGACGAAGAATCTGAAAGAATTGCGGAAGAAGATTGGATTTGTGTTTCAGTATCCGGAGTATCAGTTATTTGAAAGTACGGTGTTAGCGGATGTAATGTATGGCACATTGAACTTCGGGATGTCGAAAGCAGAAGCAGAACAGGCGGCAAGGGAAGCATTGGCACTTGTGAATATATCAGAGGAATATTTTGAATATTCTCCGTTTGACCTTTCAGGCGGACAGAAGAAGCGTGTAGCACTTGCAGGAATCCTTGCATATAAGCCGGAGATTCTTATTCTCGATGAGCCGGTTGCCGGCATGGATCCGAAATCCAAACGGGAATTATTTGCACTGATCCGCAGATTACATGAAGAACGGAATATAACTGTAATCTTTGTATCACACGACATGAAGGATGTGTATGAGATTGCAGATCGTATACTGGTTATGGGACAGGGAAAGCTGGTCTATGATGGAGCAGTAGAGCAGGCATTTGGAACGCCGGAGATGGTAGAAAAACTGGGCTTAGAGATGCCGGAAATGGCGATATTCCGGGAGGCATTGTTGCCGGAGATCAGGCTCACAGCAAGAAGCATGGCGGGCGTGATCGACGAGCTTAGCGAGCTAAAGAATATATAAGAAGAGATATAAAATTAATGAAGCTATAGAGATGAATGGTGACATTTCAAAACATGAACGTAGCATAAGAAAGTGGATAGTTATCAGATAACATAGAGGAAAGAAGCATGGTAAGAGACATTACGATCGGACAATATTATAATACCAGATCACCGATTCACGAGCTGGATGCCAGAACAAAACTGGTGCTCACGATTGTATATGCGGTTACGATCTTCTGGTGCAGGGATTTGTGGACTTTTCTTGCTGCAACAGCATTTCTTATTGTGTATGTGGCATTAAGTCGTGTTCCACTTTCTTTTATCTGCCGGGGACTTAAGGTTGTTTGGGCGTTTATATTATTTACAGCATTTTTCAGTCTGTTTAACGGTGATGGAAGGGTTCTGGTCAGTATCTGGAGATTTCATATCACGACCGGCAGCTTAAAGACAACAGGAATTGTAGTATTTCGTTTCGTATATCTGATCATTGGTTCATCGATCATGACATATACAACGCTTCCATTGGCACTTACGGCAGGGTTGGAGAAGTTGTTTGGATTTCTGAAGATCTTTCGTGTTCCGGTATCGGATATGGCATTGATGCTTTCAATCACGCTTCGATTTATTCCGATTCTGATGGAAGAACTGGACAAAATTATGAAAGCACAGCTTTCGCGTGGAGCCGATTTTGAAAATGGAAATATTTTCAAACGGATACGAAGTTATACCCAGATATTTATTCCGTTATTTGCATCTGCGATCCGACGTGCAACCGATCTGGCATATGCGATGGACGCCAGATGTTATCACGGAAGCGAATGCCGTACCAGCATGAAACCGTTGAGATATAGTAAAAAAGATGCATTTGCATATGGTCTGCTGGTGGTATATGTGGTAGGATTGATCTTGATGAAGATATTTTTATAACAGGAAACCGGGAAAATGAAACGAGTAAAATTAGTAGTAGCCTATGATGGTACGAACTATCATGGCTGGCAGGTACAGGACAACGGAATAACGATAGAGGAAGTGCTGAATCGGACGATCAGCGAGCTGGTGCAGGAAGATATCAAGGTGATCGGAGCCAGCAGGACGGATGCTGGTGTACATGCCTGTGGAAATGTGGCAGTATTTGACACTGAATCCCGGATACCGGGGGATAAGTTTTCATTTGCGTTAAATCAGCGGCTTCCGGAGGATATACGGATTCAGGAATCCTGCGAGGTGGATGCAGACTTTCATCCAAGGTATGCAGATACAGTAAAAACCTATGAATATAATATATTGAACCGGCGGTTTGAACTGCCGACAAAACGGTTATATGCGGCATTTTGCTACTATCCGATGGATATAGAGCGGATGAATCAGGCGGCGGCGTATCTGGTTGGTGAACATGATTTTAAGAGCTTCTGTTCTGCAGGTGCACAGGTGCAGACGACGGTTCGGACGATCTATGCGGTAAATGTGACGAAAGCGGATGACATGGTTCATATCAGGATCACGGGAAATGGCTTCTTATATAACATGGTAAGGATCATTGCAGGAACTTTGATGCAGGTCGGAACCGGGCTGATGGAGCCGGAGCAGGTGAAGGAGATCCTGGAAGCGAGAGACCGAAGCAAGGCAGGACCGACAGCAGTAGCGAAAGGCTTGACACTGGTGGAGATCCGATATGAATAAAAGAATCGTTTGTATATGTATGAGTGTGCTTTTATGTCTGACTGTTATATGTATGGACACAGGCACAGATGTACATGCCGGATATTATGAAGATAATGACAAATATATAAAACAACGTGTAGCTGACAGGATGAAGGAAATGAGCTGGGAGGAGAAAATAGCCCAGATGATCCTGGTGAAGGCTCCTGCTAAAAATGCTGCAAATATCCAGAAACAATATCAGTTTGGCGGATATGTTTTGTTTGGGGAAGATTTTGAAAACAGTACACCGGAGAAACTTAGAAATCGGATCTATGGAATTCAGAAAGCGTCAAAGATTCCGATGTTGATCGCAGTGGATGAAGAAGGCGGAGCTGTAGTAAGAGCATCCAGATACCGTCAGTTCCGATCCACACCATATGCTTCGCCGAGGACAGTATTTTCTGCAGGCGGATGGAATGGTATAGTAAAGGATACGAAGGATAAAGCGAAGTTTCTGAAAAAGCTTGGAATCAATACGAATCTTGCACCGGTTGCCGATGTTGCATATGATTCGAGTAACTTTATTTACAATAGAAGCTTTTCTACAAATGCAGCGGATACTTCCAGATATATCAATCTTGTGGTGAATAACATGAAACAAGAGGATATGATCAGCTCATTAAAACATTTTCCGGGCTATGGAAATAATGGGGATACGCATACAAACCTGATCCATGATTATCGGAGCTATAGTAGCTTCAAGAACCGGGATCTGAAGCCATTTCAGGCGGGAATCCGGTCGGGATGTGATATGATCATGGTAAGCCATAATATTGTACATTGTTTTGATTCTAAAAATCCGGCATCTATATCACCGAAGGTAAACAAATACATTAGAAATACAATGGGATTTAAAGGTGTGATCGTTACGGATTCGTTGTCGATGGCAGGAGTACGGAGCTTTACCGGAAGTGAGGGTGAGAGTGCTGTCAGAGCAGTTCAGGCAGGAGACGATCTTCTCTGCACGGAGCATTATAAAGAAACATATCAGGCATTGCTTCGGGCTTACAAGACAAAGCGGATATCGAAAAAACGGATCAATGCATCTGTCAAAAGAATTCTCATGATGAAATACCGCCGTGGTATGAACGGAAGATTTGCGGTCAGACATAGATAGCATATTTGAATGCGAAATGGCAGATGAATGCTGAAAAATAAAGAAAAACGCCTGAAAAAATAAAGAAAGTTTATTGACACACACGGATGAGTATTGTATAATGTCCAAATGTGTGAAGTTTAAAGATACGGTGTGAACCAATGCCCCGGTAAACAACGTATTTGAGGATATACCATATTAATATTTTAGAAAATAATTTAGGAGGTACCACGATGAAGAGCTTTATGGCAAGCCCATCAACAATAGAAAGAAAGTGGTATGTAGTTGACGCTACAGGACATACTTTAGGACGCTTATCATCAGAGATAGCAAGCATTTTAAGAGGAAAGAACAAGCCAACATTTACACCACATATCGATACAGGTGATTATGTAATAGTAGTAAACGCAGACAAGATCAAGGTTACCGGTAAGAAGATGGATCAGAAGATCTACTACAACCACTCAGATTATGTAGGCGGAATGAAAGAGACTACATTAAAAGAGAAGATGGCTAAGAAGCCAGAGGATGTTATCCGTTTAGCAGTTAAGGGAATGCTTCCAAAGGGACCACTTGGAAGAGATATGATTACAAAGCTTTATGTATACGCTGGACCTGATCATAAGCAGCAGGCTCAGAAGCCAGAAGTTTTAGAGATTAAGTACTAAGAAGGAGGATATCATCAATGGCTAAAACAACTAAGTTCTATGGAACAGGAAGAAGAAAAAGCAGTATCGCCAGAGTTTATATCGCTCCAGGTACTGGTAAGATCACAATCAACAAGAAAGATATGGACGAGTACTTCGGACTTGATACACTGAAAGTTATCGTTAAGCAGCCATTAGTTGCTACAGGTACAGATGGTAAGTTCGACGTTATGGTTAACGTAAAGGGCGGCGGATTCACAGGTCAGGCCGGTGCTATCAGACATGGTATTTCAAGAGCATTACTTGAGGCTGATTCAGAAGAATACAGACCAATCCTCAAGAAGGCCGGATACCTTACAAGAGATCCTCGTATGAAGGAAAGAAAGAAGTACGGCTTAAAGGCAGCTCGTCGTGCTCCACAGTTCTCAAAGAGATAAGGAACAATTATATTCAATATTTCAAGAACCTGCAGGAATCAAGTATTTCTGCGGGTTTTCTTTATTTTGTATAGGAGCAGAAACACCCCTGAAACACATCAGAAATTAATTACTAGTAACACACTAGTAACACTCTACAAGGTGTCTTGTGCAAGACGCTTTTTTATATTCTTTCGTAATTCCGGCTTGGACTTTGACCAGAAGACTTACAATTCAAAGCAGAATATGACACTTTAGAAAAGTATATTACACACTTTGGAATTTGTGTTCTGGAGTGTTTTTTTGTGTGAACTATGATAGAATAGATATCATAATAGCTTATAGTGTGTTTTGCATATTAACTGGTATGGAAGGATTGTTTATAAAAAATGGTAAAAGTGAATTACTATTGAACAGGTAGTCTGTAGGCAATTAGATATCTTTAATGGCATAGGGTGATGAATAATGGAATTTTTGAATTGAAATTAATAGAAAAGATTGGTCAGGTATTTTCGATTGCAATGCATGATAGAAAATATAATCGTTATCAGTTTATAAAGAAATGGTGCTTTTCAAATACCTGCCAGGCGGTATTTGATTTTGACGAGACATTATGTTCGCAGGCGAAATCTTATATTTTAAGAACATTTGAAAAAGAATACCAGGATAATTTACCGGCGAAAGACGCAGATAGTCCATTATATGAAGATGATGCGTATTGGTTTGGATATCTAATAACTTACTGGCATTTTTTGTATGGCATTTCTGGTAAAGAAATCATGCAAAAGTATGATGTCTGTAAGATACTAGATGAGTTTGATCCATTGCATACACTAAGTATTAAAGCAGCGATCGACAAGATCCGGGAGGATGATAGAAATGAGTGAGATAAAAGTATACCATGGATCATATTGTGAAGTGAGCATATATGCAAATAAAAAAGCCGGAAAGGAGAATAGATGGTAACATTACGATTTGTATTTAACCAAGATAAGTTAAAACAGGCAGGAAAGACCGAGGATGAAATGCTTGCCCCAATGCGGGATCATGCTAAAAAATATGAGATCGCAGAGCCGGAGCCGGGATTCTTTGTGAAAGATGGAGAGGATGCCTTGTGTGTAATCGGCATGTATATTCCTAAAATTACAAGAAAAGATGTACATTATCTAGATTATCTGGATGAATGGACACTTGATGTAGACGGAGAGAAAGAGAACTGTATAGAGGAATCCAGATCATGGATTCGTCAGCATGAAAGACGATATGTAGGGTAGTGGAATATGAGGAGAAAACAATTATCATTTGATATTGACACAAAGGTTGCAAAGGCTATACTTGGAAAGAATAATTACATCAAAGCATATTTAGATGTTCGAAAATTCCTGGAAAAGGAAGGATGGGAGCATATAGAAGGTAGTGTCTATATGAGTAAAAAGCCGTTAAGCACAACACAGGTTATGCATTTGTTAAATGATTTGATATGGGAGTATCCATATCTGACAAAGTGCTTCCGGGAGATTCATCAAGCGGATGTATTCAAGGTACATTCCCTGTCAAAGCAATTTGAGTATGATGGAACGCCAGGAAGATTCGCTAAGCAGGAGCTGACACAAAAAATGAAACCAAAGCATAGAAGTAGATAGAGTAGGTAAGAAAAAGGGGTGGTTACTATGATGAAGAATAAGGGTAAAAGATTAGTTGTTTTGTTAATAGCTGCATGTATGATCCTGTCTATGTTTTCCGGTATGACAGTATCCGCAGCAACGAATGCAGAAATATATGCAACAACCAACACGATCAAGAAAGTTGATGGAAAATATTATTATGTGAATGCATCCGGAAAAATGGATAAAAAGACTGGCTGGAAGAAAGTTGCCGGAAAATACACTTACTATGTTGGATCGAAAAGTAATGTTACTGTAAAGATCACTAAAGGAAAATATTATAAGTGGAGTGATGGTCAGTTTAAGAAGCAGCCAGTGAAGAAGAATAGTACAAAGACCATCAAAGGTAAAGCTTTTTATGTGAATAAAAATGGGAACATTGAGAAAAAAACTGGATGGAAAAAGATAGCCGGTAAGTATGCGTACTATGTAAATAGTAATGGTGTAGTATCTCTTAAAATTACCGGTGGAAATTATCAGAAGTGGAGTAATGGTCAGTTTAAGAAACAGTCCCTAGAAAAGTATAATGGAAAGATTATTACCATCGGAAAGAAAGCATTTTATGTGTCAGAAGATAAGATCGTGCGTAAAACAGGTTGGAAACGTGTTTCGGGTGCTAAGTTGTCCAGTATAACGAATCCAAGGGGATACTATGTAGGAACAAAAGGCTCGGTTCTTTATAAGGAAACAGCAAAGGGAACTTATGAGATCACATCCGTAGGTAAGGTATCCGATAAGCTTATGAAAAATGGTTGGAATGGGTCTGTATTTGTAAAGAACGGCAAGGTGCAGATCAAAACGACTGTTACAGTAGGTGGATATATAAATGTATTTAATAAAGATGGAAAGAGAGTGACATTAAAAAAATCCGGCAACAAAATTGTTAGATCGGACACAAACGAACCAGTTACCACAAAAGGAGCTTATAAGGTTGGATCTGGTAGCAATAAGCAAACCTATTACGTTACAAATAACGGCAATATCAAGAAGAATGGAACAGTTACAGTCAATGGAGTAAAGTATACGGTTGACGCATCGGGAAAATGTACAAAGGTAACTGAAAATGGTTCCGATAATAGTGATGGATCCGGTAATGATGGAGAACAGAATTCTGGTACGAATGGCAATCAAGAGCAGCAGTCTCATGTATGTAAGTGGAAGGTGGTTATGAACAGTAGTTTGTCACCGGTTAAGACCAATTATAAAGAACATGCTGCAGTTACCAAGACAGTCAACAAGAAGATCCGAGATGCTTACGATGAACCAATTTATAGTGAAGAACCTTGGTATGTATGTAATTCTTGTAGTAGAAGGGGAATTGACGATCAGGAATGCGCATACGAGACTTATGAGGAATTACTAGAGCATCACAAAGCCAATAATCATGGTGGAAATCATCTCATAAAGAAACTTTTACGCTATGAGCATCACGATGCAGTCTATGCAGACGTAGAAGAAGTAGTAGAAAAAGAATGGTCAGAGTGGGATCAAACATATAAATGTACTGAATGTGGGGATATCATGACAGAGCATGTAGTTAATAAGAATGGAGAGTTAATTTACACACCAAACAAAAGTGGAGTGCTTGTTGACATTAATGGAAATGAGCAGGATAAGGTTACTGCTGGAGTATCGTATAAGTAATTTCCAGAACCAAGAAAACCAAGAAAACCTGGAAATGGGATTTCAGGTGTGATATGATAGAATCAGTTCAATAGAACGATATAAGACCTCTACAGAAATGTGGAGGTTTTTTATTGCACAAAATTGAATATAACAAGGACGATGGTCATAGCTGCCGGAGGAATGATAAAGATTCTTCCAGATATGGTGCTTTGACACTCGTCCTTTTTTTATAAATAAAAATATTATTTTCAAAGGAGGACTGAAAGATGTTCAAAATGAAAAGACAGTGGAAAAGAATCATATCCACAATCATGGCTGCACTTATGGTAGTGACAGTCATTCCAAGCAGCTTTGGTTCATCATCGGCTGCTGAAATTGCAACACCGGGAGATGCTGATCAGACAGGATATGTCAAGATCGAAGCAAAACTGCCGGAATCTGATAAGAAAGGAGAAGATGTAACAGGTATTGTATATGAGGTATACAAAGATGCTTCCTGCAAAGATGAAGTAGGCGCATTTGTATTATCCTGTGATGGTAAGGCTTACAATTCTTTTATTGTACGATATCGGCGAAAGGTGGACAATTTTTGTTGTAAAGGGGGTGATTATTAGAAATAAAGGGTTAGATTATTTTCTTATACAAACACATAATTTATTTAAACAATGAACAAGAAATGATAATATATGTCATATAAAGGAGGATTATTTATGTTAAGAAATATAAAAGAAAAAATTAAAAATGTGCTTTGCGACCTTATTTATAGACTGGGGCAACTAATTATGTTTTTTATTGATATTGTGTTACATCCAATAAAAAACATTTCATGTATTTTTATAGTAGTTTTATATGTTTTATTAGAAAAAACAAATATACATAAATTAAGCGGAAAAGATATGTTTCTTTTTTCGGCAGGGATGGTTACTGTATTGACATTTATTGTATCTTTTTTACAAAGTGTGACAGTAGAATCTAATAATAAGGAAAAATTTTATTTTGGATATAACTTAAAAAGAAATTTGTACAATAATTTTTGGATAAAAAGATTATATGAAATGAATATTAAATTATTTCTTTGGCTTATATTCATAATATCATGTTTAAGAATAGCAACCAACTATCATTATGAATATACGATATTGAATAATTTTATTGATTTTATCAAGAAGAAGGAAAATAATTTATATTGTATTTGGGTGTCTATTATTGTTGTAGTGTGTATTTATTTTGCCGCAATTCTGATTGAATCCATTGATATTACTAAAAATAAATTTAGATTAAGTAATTTTTATGCTGCTAGGAATGAGATGACAAAAAATATAATAGAGTTAGAAGTCGAAAAAGAATACAGAAATTATTTTAAAAACGCATTAAATAATAGTGTTGAACGGTTTTATAATTTTTATAACCAGATAAATGTATATAACCTAATGAGATATATATTTAGGAGAGCTAACGAGGTAACAGATACACAAGATGAGTTTAATGAATATTTAAACCATGTCTTTAACGCAGAAAACGATTGTGTAGATGAAATATTTATAAAAATTGATGATCTTATTAAGTCAATTTGTAAAATTAAAAATCCCTATATAAAAAAAATAAAAGTTCGTTCACTCAAAAAATATTTAAAAAAATTAAAAAGTTACTATGTAAAAAAATGGAATAGTATAAAACAGTCATCGTATTATAAGTATTCATTTTTAGCAATATGTAAAATTATTAACAATGATTTAATAGGAGTTACTGATTTAGAGGATAAATTTATAAACAAGATCGAAGATGAAGATATTAAAAAGATTTATAAGGATTTATTTGAAGATGATTGCTCAAATGAAATGATATTTAGGGATAGTAAAATGGTAGGAAATATATGTATATCTCGCATAATTGCTGTTTTAATTGAAATGTGTAAGAAGAAAGAAATGTATGAAGAATTAAATTTTAATAATGATATATATATAATTTTTAATACCCTTAATCTTCGTCATGATTTGAAGAATTATATTTCAAAGGTGTTTGAATACATATTTGATTATATCTTGAAATGTGAGAATAGAAATAATAACTTTACAAAGGAGTTTTGTAATATATTAAAATCAAATTATTGTGATCAATATAAATATATTATAAATGAAGCTAAAAAATGCAGTTATAAAGAAATTATGAGTGGCAATAATATTTCAGATTTTCAGCTTAGCTGGTTATTATCTTTACTTAATAATAATGATGTCGTTGTCGCTTTAATCTTTGGTTTAGCTTATGCAGAAAGATCTGGAAAAGATTATATGTCAGTTAGCGCATATAAGATTTGGGGAGAGAAGATAAATAAGTTGATATATAAGAATATCTTAGGTGAGCTTAATGATGATAGATATATAGATGAAATAATTAAAAAGATAGAGGAGTCCTATGTTTCGCATTTTATATATCCGAAATTTATTAAGTGGTTGTGTAAATCTCTTTTTGTTAATTTTGATTCTGTTATGTATCATGAATTTAAGGAATTAGGTGATAAAGGCATAAGAAATAATTTTGGCTTATGTAGTTATATGATTTTACGAAGTTTATTACGTGGTAAAGCAAATATATATAATAGCTTATTATTTACAGAAGATGAAAATAAGGAAATACAAAAAGAATTGCTACCAATTAAAGAAATAATACTGCTACCATAATAAACCACAAGATTACGTTTGACTTTATTATGATAAACTGTTACTATGTTATCGTGTTGCGCCCGGAAGGGGCAGGCATATATCTTTTTAATTATATTCAGGAGGAAATAATCATGAAAAAGTTAGTAGCACTGGTTTTAGTAGCAGTAATGGGACTTTCTATGGTTGGCTGTGGAAAGAAGGATTCATCAAATGACTCAAAGAGTGATCTGGAATATGTAAAGGAAAAGGGAACTCTTGTTGTTGGTGTTACAGATTTCGCACCAATGGATTACAAAGACGACTCAGGTAACTGGATTGGATTTGATGCAGACATGGCATCCGCATTTGCTGAGAGCATCGGCGTGAAAGCAGAATTCGTAGAGATAGACTGGGACAACAAGATCATGGAGCTTGATGGTAAGACAATCGACTGTGTATGGAACGGTATGACACTTATAGACGAGGTTACAAGCTCAATGGCATGTTCTGATGCATACTGCAACAATGCACAGGTAGTAATAGTGCCACAGGACAAGGCAGATCAGTACCAGACAGTAGACAGCATTAAGGAACTTACATTTGCTGTAGAAGCAGGAAGTGCCGGAGAAGGTCAGGCAAAGGAACTTGGACTTAATTATACAGCAGTTAAGGCACAGTCAGATGCACTTATGGAAGTTGCAGCAGGAACATCTGATGCAGCAATTATCGATTCCCTTATGGCAGCAGCTATGGTAGGAGAAGGCACAGGCTATGCAAATCTTACATATACAGTAGGACTTAACAGTGAGGAATATGGTGTAGGTTTCAGAAAAGATTCTGATCTTGCAGCAGAGCTTAACAAGTTTTTCAAAGACAGCAAGGCTGATGGATCTATGGAGAAATGTGCAGAGAAGTACAAGGTACAGGCAGCACTTACAAAGTAATTAACAGACTATAAGACGGTTATTTTGATTATTACTTAGAGAGAAAATTATTATGGATTTGTTTTTTGAACAGCTCCCAATTGTACTTGGGGCGCTTAATACAGGATTTATTCAAACTTTAAAATTGTTCTTTGTGACCTTGCTTGGTGCATTTCCATTGGGACTTTTGATAGCATTTGGCTCTATGTCAAAGTTTAAGCCACTTAGCTATCTTATGAAATTTATCGTGTGGATCGTTCGAGGCACACCTCTGATGATCCAGATGCTTATTATCTATTATTTTCCGGGACTTGTATTCCATAACCCGATTTGGGGTGGTGGCGAAGGCGGAAGATTTGTGGCAGCATCGGTATCGTTTATCGTGAATTATGCCTGCTATTTTTCAGAGATATATCGTGGAGGAATTCAGGGAATTCCTGTTGGACAGGAGGAAGCAGGTCTGGTGCTTGGTATGACTCCAAGACAGATATTCTTCAAGGTTAAGCTTCTTCAGATGATAAAGAAGATCGTACCTGCAATGTCCAACGAGATCATTACGCTGGTTAAGGATACATCACTTGCACGTATCATTGCGTTGCAGGAGATTATCTGGGCAGGACAGGCGTTCATGAAAGGTTCACAGGGAATCTCAGGTGCGATATGGCCATTGTTCTTCTGCGCATTCTATTATCTGATCTGGAATGGTGTACTTACTGTTTTACTTGGAAAATTAGAGAAGAAACTGGATTTCTTCAGATAGAGGAGGAGCTGTATGGCGATATTAGAGGTTGAACATATAAAAAAGAAGTTTGGTAAGACCGATGTACTTAAGGATATCAGCTTCTCATTAGAGCAGGGAGAGGTTCTGTCGATCATAGGATCATCAGGAAGCGGTAAAACTACATTGCTTCGCTGCCTGAATTTCCTTGAAATGCCGGATAACGGAATTATCCGTGTAAATAATGAGATCCTTCTCGATACGGATAAGCCGGAGACACTTAAGGAGTCAGAGGTTCGGAAGAAGCGGTTGCACTTTGGACTGGTGTTTCAGTCATTTAATCTGTTTCCACAGTATACAGCACTTCAGAATGTTATGCTGGCAAGAGAGCTTCTGGCAAAGGAAAGACCGGACTATAAGGCAAATAAAAAGAACATACTGGATGAGATAAGAGTACAGGGCGAAGATCTTCTGCGTCAGATGGGACTGGGAGACCGGATGAACAATTATCCACATCAGTTATCAGGCGGTCAGTGTCAGCGAGTTGCGATCGCAAGAGCACTTGCTATGCAACCGGATATCTTGTGTTTTGATGAGCCGACATCAGCTCTTGATCCTGAGCTTACCGGCGAAGTGCTGAAGGTTCTCAGAAATCTTGCAGAGAAAAAGACAACGATGATAATTGTCACTCATGAGATGGCATTTGCAAGAGACGTGGCAAGTCAGGTTATATTCATGGATGATGGATATATACTTGAGCAGGGCAGACCGGAAGAGGTATTTGACAATCCGGAACAGGAACGTACGAAGCAGTTCTTGTCATCATATTCATAATTATTTATTTGACGCACGACAAATGATTTTATATCCTATAAGAGGAATAAGATTTGTCGTGCGTTATTTTTTGTATCAAAATATTACAGGCAGGAAGTATCGCAGGGTAAAGACGATAGATAAAAGATGGGAGCGGTTATTTGTGACCGTGAATAGATGAAAATGAAAAAAATACCACACAAAAAGATCCTGATTCTGATGCTTATAATCATTATTTTGATTCCGTTTTGTCTGTATCAGAATAAGCATCTGGTAATCACTACATATACATATGAATCAGAAAAGCTTGGTGCGGATCTCGATGGATACCGGATCGTACAGATATCGGATCTGCACAATGCTGCATTTGGAAAAGAGAATAAGAAGCTGTTAGAAACCATACGAAGCTGTTCGCCGGATATCATCGTTATTACCGGGGATCTGGTGGACTCCAATCATACAAATGTAGAACGTGCGGTAGCATTTGTGAAAGAAGCAGTGAAGATCGCACCGGTATATTATGTGACCGGCAACCATGAATATTGGCTTGATCCATCGGAAAATGAACAGATGATGCAGGGGATCCTTGCTGCCGGAGCATATGATCTGGATGATGAAGCCGTCTGCATTGAGAAAGGGGATTCCTCTTTCATGTTGATCGGGTTAGATGATCAGCATTTGAGTGATGAGACATTAAAGAATCTGCTTCAGGAGCAGAAAAATGAATTATCCATCGTACTTGCGCATGAGCCACAGTACCTTCAGAACTATGCAAATGCCGGAGCTGATCTTGTCTTGACCGGACATGCACATGGAGGACAGATCAGACTTCCATTTGTCGGGGGGATCGTTGCACCCGATCAGGGATTTTTACCGGAATACACATCAGGAAAATATAACCGCGCAGATACAGAAATGATAGTCAGCAGGGGACTTGGCAACAGCATAATTCCGGTTCGCCTGTTCAATTATCCGGAGGTTGTGTGCGTAGAGCTTAGATGTAAAAACTAACGATTTATGGAGAAACAATATGCCAAAGCTACTTGTGATTGAAGATGACAGAGAGATCAATCATCTCATCTGTGAATATATGGCGGAAACCGGACAAAGATAAAGAAATATGACGACCGGGAATACATAGAAATCATATGTGTTATCATATAATAGCTATAAGAAAAGATGGTTCAATTAGGGTGTTGGATCTTTGATAGCCTGAGGAGAATTTGTATACATGGATAAATGGTATATCATAATTTCAGGACTGTTGCTTTTACTGGCAGCAGTCCTTTTTATACGTTTGATACAATATAAAAGACAGATGCGGATATTTGCAGCCAAGCTTCAGAAACGCTTGCATGGAGGAGTGGATCAGGAGATCCATGTGGAATATTTTGATCGTGACATCGTAGCTCTTGCAAAAGCGTTAAATGATTATTCGGATCAGATCAAGGAGAGAAACCGTGCGCTGGAGCAGGACAGAACCAGACTGAAAAATGTGATCGCAGGCATTTCTCATGATTTCAGAACACCCCTTACAGCAGTAAAAGGATATCTGCAGTTGATGAAAAAAGGTGGACGCATAGACGACCGGGATATGGAATATCTGGATATCGCGATCGCAAAGACAGAGTATCTCCGTGTGTTGTCGGATGCATTTTTTGAGGTATCTTATGCAGAGGCAAAGGATGAAGCCATTGACATCAGGAATATAGATGTGGCAAGAACTTTGACAGCACTTGTGCTGGAGCAGTATGAATGGATTCAGGAGTCCGGGATTCAGGCAGCATTTGACATACCGGAAAGTGTAGTCTGGGTTCAGAGCAACGAGAAAGTGCTGAACCGGATATTTACAAATTTCTTTTCTAATGCCAGAAAATATGCGGATACCAGAATCAGCGTCTGCTTACAACAGGATGCGGACGGAGTATCCATTACATTCACGAATGACATAGAGGCTGACAATGAGATCGATATCGACCATGTATTTGACGCCTTCTACCGTGGCAATTCCCGCCGGGAGGAAGGCGCAGGACTTGGTTTATATGTTGTAAAATGCCTGGCCGATAAGCTGGGGCATGTGGTTTCAGCAGAGGTAAAAGATAAGCAGTTTTCGGTAATGCTGCGAATAAAGTGAGTTTTTATACCCTTGCAAATGAAGGCAGGATATGCTATCCTAACCGTACAATTCTATGAGTTGATATTGAAAGGATTAAGATTATGTTCTGGAAAATGACAAATCTACAACTGAAAAAAGGTTATACATGTGTTCCTTACGGGGATAGTGCGCCTTTTTTTAGAACAAGTCATATATCAGAACAATGATATAAAACGTAATAAAAAAGTACACTATCTCCTTATCCATTTAAGAAAAATAGATAAGGAGATTTTTTTATGAACACAATTAGAAAACAAATAGGATATTTATACACATCATCCGTCCTTGGAAATTTATCTTTAACAGGGGCTTGGGTGGCAATATTGGCTGCCAGAGGATATAGTTTGGTCGAAATAGGTTTTGTGGAAACGGTCTTTCATGTAACCAGCATTATTTTTGAGATACCGTCAGGAATATTTGCGGATGTATTTGGAAGAAAAAATATGTTGATTGTGAGCAGTATTTTACGAATGATTGCAAATGTTGTTATGATCGCATCAGGGAATTTGTTTACGATATGTCTGTCTATTGCACTTCATGCGATGAGTTACAATTTTTCATCAGGATCGGGAGATGCTTTAGCATATGATTCTTTAAAAATCTATGGAGAAGAATCCTATTATGCAAAATATGAATCAGATCAGTTGAGTATATACCGTTTGTGTAATGGAATATCAACTTTGTGTGCAGGATTTGCGTTATACATTGGTTATAGAGCCGCATATGGAACGGATATTTTAATGTGTCTGATTCAGATATTTGTTTTAAATAGAATATGGGAACATAGAGAACACAGGGATCATAAGGCAAATACAATTGTCCGTGCATTGGTTGACTGCTGGTGGGAAAGTATTCAGTTTCTAAAGGATGCAAGGAGAGCAATAGTTTTGATGTTGGTAAATTCGCTGGTAGGAGCAGGGGATATTTTACTGTTATTTTTCTTACAGGCTAAGCTGCCGGAGAGTGGAATCCCAAATGCCTTGCTTGGAATGGCACTCTTTATTATGGAACTTGGAGGAATCCTTGGAGCAAGGGTGATTCTGTTGTGTGATCGTTTACGGTACAGAACAGTATTTGTATTAACCGGATTCCTTGTTCTTCTTGGTATAGCAGTGGAACATTCTGGTAATTATGTGATTATGACATTAGGTGGATTTATTGCGGCATTTAGTGATGATGCATTACAGGTAAGAACAAATACGATACTTCAGAATATGTTCCCTTCGGAACAGAGGGCAACATTGATCTCTATGGAATCTTTTACATTTTCCATGATCATGATCGTGTTGTCACCGCTTACAGGTATTCTATTTTCATGGTGGTAATTGTAACACCTGTATATTTGTCATATAAGAAATAACGCCTGTCATGTGATTTCCAACCTGTTCAAAATCTATCAAAAAACTATCTTTTTTCCCATAAAAGAGAAAAGCATGTTATAATAAACACATGATTGTTTGTATGTAAAATAATAATTTTCGGAGTATAGAGTAGTAAAGATGAGAGGGAGGATCACCCGTGACAGTGGATGATATCAGAGAGAGAATTAAGAAAAAAGATATAGAACTGTATGTACAGGAATTATTACAGTTTGAGAATTCATTTGATGGATTCAAAAAGGCGATCGAACCTCTGGCTGAGCGGCTTAAGATCGGCAGGGTAGCGGGACATTTGCACATTGAGGCAAATATCAAATCTGTACAGGCTGAAGATCGTCATGATGTATTCTATGCCGGGGATGGTTTGTATTCCGAGAAAGGCAAATATCAGAAGACATTTCAAGCGGTAGAAAACGGATATTGTGAGCTTACGGCATTCCCATATGAAAATGTAGAATGAAGCGAGGAAGAAAAAGAAGATATAGCTCTGCTCCTTCTGTCATTACAACGGCTTTTATTTTAACCTGAAAAGCTTTGGACTGCTCAGCTATAAGTATGGTGGTGCAGAAGGTGATCTGATGATCAAGCGTTATGCAGTCGCTGTCAGAAAATGGCTGGCAGAGGACGAGACACTGGCGCATCTGGGCGGAGATAATTTCATGGCGCTGGTCAAGAAAAGCAGAACGGCAGAGTTCCTTCATCTTCTGGAAAAGGTTGAGGTAACAGCAAAGTATATGGGACGGGTCGTTCCGGTATATATAGCGGCAGCGGCAGGTGCCTATGAGATAACGGCAAAGGACAGAGATCCCAGAAATATTATGAATGGTTTGTCGATTGCCGTCAGTTATGCCAGACAGCACAAGCTCCCGTATGCGTTTTTAACGGACAAGATGCTGGAAGAAACAGTAGATGTTCAGCGGATGGAACAGATGCTTCCTGAGGCGTTGGAGAAACGGGAATTTCAGGTGTATTATCAGCCGAAGGTTGATATCCGGACAGGTCAGATCGTAGGTACAGAGGCACTTGCAAGATGGATTCGTAACGGAGAAGTGATACAACCATTTCGGTTTATTCCGACCATGGAGAGGAATGGATTTATCATTCATCTGGATCTGTATATCCTGAAGCGGGTATGTGAGGCTATAAATGAATGGATTGAGAAAGGGTATAAGCTTGTTCCGATATCTGTGAATATATCGAGAAATGATATTTCCGGGGTTGGGCATGATCCACGGATGTTGGCGGAACGAATTATAAGGATCATAAAAGAGTATGATATTGATCCAAAGTATATCATCATAGAAGTAACAGAGACGACAGAAGCGAGTGAACAGAAGGATCTGTATGACTTTATCAGAAATATGTCAGAAGCAGGCATTGCGACATCGATTGACGACTTTGGTACAGGCTGTTCGACCTTGAGTGTTCTTCGGGATTTCCCGGTAAACGAGATTAAGATTGATCGGTCATTTATCAATCATGAGGCATTTTCAACACAGGATCAGATCATTATTAAGAGTATCATTCAGATGGCAAGACAGTTGAATCTGAATGTCATAACCGAGGGAGTTGAGACGGAGGAGCAGGCAAGATTTCTTCTGGAACTTGGCTGTAACCATGCACAGGGCTATCTGTATGATAAACCATTAGAACAGAGTGCATTTGAAAGCAGGCTGTCAGTGGGAGGATATGATCGAAAGATATAGAAGATAATGAGCATTATATATGATACAAACGGACTGGGACATTTGTATAAGGCCGGAAAGCAGTCTGAAGGTATCGGATTTCAAATAATATAAGGAGAAAACAGAAAATGGGATTTTTAACAGGTAAAACAGTTATTGTCACAGGTGGAGGACGTGCCGTATTAAGTGATGGCAGATGTGGTTCGATCGGTTACGGTATCGCTACAGCATATGCAAAAGAAGGCGCAAATGTCGTGATCACAGGACGAAATGTGAAGAAGTTGGAAGATGCAAAGGAAGAACTGGAACGCTTATATGGTATAAAGGTTCTGGCTGTTGCAGCAGATGTATCTGCCGGTGCGGATAATGAGGCAGTCGTTGCAAATGTTGTAAAGCAGACGATCGATACATTTGGCAGTATCGATGTATTGGTTAATAATGCACAGGCATCGGCATCCGGTGTTCCGCTTGCTGACCATACAACAGATCAGTTTAATCTGGCATTATATTCCGGACTGTATGCAACCTTTTATTATATGAAAGCGTGCTATCCATATCTGAAAGAGAGCAAGGGATCCGTTATCAACTTCGCATCCGGCGCAGGTCTGTTCGGTAACTTTGGACAGTGTGCGTATGCAGCAGCAAAAGAAGGAATTCGTGGACTTACAAGAGTTGCAGCAACAGAATGGGCAAAGGATGGCGTAAATGTAAATATCATCTGCCCGCTTGCATGGACAGCACAGTTAGAGCAGTTCAAGAATGCATATCCGGATGCATTTGACAAGAATGTTCATACACCTCCGATGGGTCATTTCGGTGATTCAGAGCTTGAGATCGGACGTGTATGTGTACAGCTTGCATCCCCTGATTTCAAATATATGACAGGAGAGACGATCACTCTGGAAGGCGGACTTGGACAGAGACCATAGTCTTAGGTATTAACGGAAAATCTTTAGATCATTCAATAAGAAAAAAATGATAATAAAACCGGAAAAAGCTACTTGACAGTGCGGAACAGTTGAAATATACTTTGAATAACGTGTTGATGAGAACAGTACTGAACGAAGAATCTACAGAGAGAGATACATTTGGTGGAAGTATCTTAGAGGAGTCATTCAGGAAGACCAGCTCTGAGCGGCCCTAATCCGGTCCGGTGATTCCGTTATCGTCATGAATGAGATATTTCCACAGGAAATAAAAAGGGTGGAACCGCGATATAAGAATTATAATCGCCCCTTGTATAGATGAAAAAACGTCTGTACAGGGGCGTTTTTTGTGCAATAGACAAAGAAACAGAAGGATTCCTGTACAAATAATTATCGGACATTGTACCATCGGGTGGGATGTCAGTTCAGGTAAAAGAAAGGAAACAAGAAAATGGTAGATTTTAAAGCAGACGAGAGATTAAATACTCTCAATCATTCCTGCGCCCATGTTATGGCACAGGCCGTAAAGCATTTGTATCCACATGCAAAGTTCTGGGTTGGACCGGTTGTAAAAGAAGGTTTCTATTATGATATCGACCTTGGCGATGATGTTGTAAACGATGATGTGATCGCAGCTATCGAAAAAGAAATGAAGAAGATCTGTAAAGAGGGCAAGAAGATTTACAGACGTGAAGTTACAAAGGCAGAAGCACTTGAAATGTTCAAGGATGATTTCTACAAGCTGGATCTGATCGAAGGCTTAGAGGATGGAAATATTACAGTTTACGATCAGGGAGATTTCACAGATCTCTGTCGCGGACCACACGTTGATAACACAAAATTATGTAAGAACTTCAAGTTAGTAAAATATTCCGGTGTATACTGGAAGGGTGATGCCAAGAACCATGTAATGCAGAGAATCTATGGTGTATGCTTCCCTACAGCAGAAGAACTGGAAGAACATCTGAAGTTATTAGAGGAAGCAAAAGACCGTGACCACAGAAAGATCGGTAAAGAGATGAATCTGTTCATGTCAGATGATCTGGTTGGACGTGGACTTCCTATGTTCCTTCCAAAGGGTTATATCGTATGGCAGGAGCTTGAAAATTATATCAAGAACAAGGAAAGAAAGCTTGGCTACCGTCATGTTATGACTCCTTGTGTTGGTACGGTAAATCTTTATAAGACATCCGGTCACTGGGATCATTACAAAGACAATATGTTCCCTGCAATGGAAGTTGAGGGTGAGTCTTTCGTGCTTCGTCCAATGAACTGCCCGCATCATATGATGATCTATGCAAACAAAATGCATTCCTATAAAGATCTTCCGATTCGTATCGGCGAGATCGCACATGATTTCCGTTTCGAAGCCAGTGGTACTTTAAAAGGAATCGAGAGAGGCAGGCATTTCTGTCAGAACGATGCCCATCTGTTTGTAACACCGGAGCAGATTGAATCTGAATTCAAGCAGGTTGTTGACTTGATCTTCGACACCTATAAGGATTTCAATATCACAGATTATCGTTGTGTTCTGTCCTTAAGAGATCCTGAGGATAAGGTGAAATATCATGATGACGATGAGATGTGGAATACAGCGGAGGACGCACTCCGTAAAGTGTTGGATGATATCGGTATCGAATACACAGAAGAGATCGGTGAAGCAGCATTCTATGGTCCAAAGCTTGATGTAAATGTTAAGCCGGCGATCGGAAATGAATATACATTATCTACATGCCAGCTTGACTTCTGTCTTCCTGCAAAATTCAACCTGACATATATTGATAAGGATGGTACAAAGAAGACTCCTGTCGTTCTTCACAGAGCAATCCTTGGTTCCTTAGATCGTTTCATGGCATACATTCTGGAGGAGACAAAAGGAAATCTGCCACTTTGGTTAGCACCGGTACAGGCCAGAATCCTTCCTGTAAAGAATGAGGATGAGGAATTAAATGCATATGCACATGAGCTGTATGATTTCTTAGATGACAACAACATCCGTGTTGAGATCGATGAACGTGCAGAGAAGCTTGGCTATCGTGTAAGAGCTGCCCAGGTTGAGAAGGTTCCGTATCTGATCATCCTTGGTAAGAATGAGGTAAATGATAAGACTGTCAGCTACAGACTTCATGGTGAGCAGAAGACAACAACTGTTCCTATGGATGAGTTCCTTGCAATGCTTCAGGATGAGATCAAGACCAAGAAGTTAAATCCTGCCGCATCCAAGTAATACAGAGTACAAATAAGGATAAGCCGCCGGAAACAGATTTCCGGTGGCAGATCCTTTAAAATATCAGAAACCGGCACTTGATGTATGGGTAACCGCATGCTATAATGTATCAATACTTTTTGCACTGCATATCAATCTACAGTACAAACTGAGCAGGCGGTGGGATGACCACAGGGCCGGGCCACACAGGGTGGCAGCAGATAAAGAATGAATTTATGATCTGCGGGACAGTAGTTACTATTTGTTCCGCAGGTTTTTTATTATTCCGGCTACAGCCGGTCGGAGATAATTCTATAAATCTGATGGAAAGATTATTAATTGCGTTGCATAAAGTTATCTTATATATGCGGAGGTAACTATTATGGCACAAGAAAATCAGGATTCTAAGAAAAGGGCAGCGGTCGGTAAGATGACCGGTTTCATAGGGGTATTGTGTAACCTGCTGTTGGCAGGCAGCAAGCTTGTGATCGGAAAGTTGGCCGCATCTACATCAATTACTGCAGATGGATTGAACAATCTGTCAGATGCAGCAAGCTCCATTGTAACATTACTCGGATTTAAGCTGGCAGAGAAGCCGGCAGACAAAGAACATCCATACGGACATGCGAGATTTGAATATCTGGCAAGTCTGGTTGTGGCTGCTATGATCCTTGTGATCGGATTTGAATTGGCAAAGACATCGGTACTCAAGCTGCTCCATCCGGCATCAATCGAATTTTCCATGCTGATGATCATTGTGCTGATCGGTTCGATCCTGGTAAAACTCTGGATGATGTTCTTTTATCGTAAGATGGGAGATAAGATTCAGTCAAATACCTTATTTGCTGCAGCCGCAGACAGCAGAAATGATGTGCTGACAACAGCTGCAGTTCTTGCCGCAACAGTTGTAGAACATATCAGCGGATGGAAAATAGATGGCCTTATGGGTGGGCTGGTATCTGTTTTTATCATTGTAAGTGGAATTTCGCTTGCAAAGGATACAATCTCTCCGCTTCTTGGAGAAGGTGCAAATACCGGTTTGCGGGAACAGCTTATTGGATATATAAGCAGCTGCCCATTGGTACTTGGCTGCCATGACCTGTTGGTACATGATTATGGACCGGGCAGACAGTATGCAAGTATTCATGTAGAGATCGATAAGAAGATCGATCCAATGGTGTGTCATGATGAGATTGACCGCATCGAACGGGAATGTCTGAACCGATTTGGTGTGCATATGGTCATTCATTATGATCCGGTTATTACGGACGATGCAGAGCTTGATCAGATGCATCATCAGGTACTTACTATCCTGCAGCAAATAGATGCAGAAATAACAATCCATGATTTCCGCGTACACACTCATGGTGGAAAGAAAGAACTTGTTTTTGATATGGTTGTTCCATCGGAATGGCAGGGGCAGGAAAAGAATATCGTACGGGAACTAACGGAACGGTTGCAAGAAGAAAACAAAGAGACATATTTGATAAAAATTACGTTTGACCTTGAGGACAGGGCGTAGTACATTAACAGAATAGTTTACACTGGGGGAATATTGGAAGACAGGGAACAAGAGGTATTAAGAGAACTTCTGAAATAGACGGCTGCCGGCAGATAAAAATCTGCCGGCAGTTTTGGTATGCCATAATCTGATTTTAAATAAAGGTACAGAATTATTGTACGCGATTCAGAAAATATGGATTGACAGTGCTTTTATTTCTGTTATAATCCCATTTGGGATTATGAAAGAGAGGAAGATAATAATATGGATCGAAAGACTTTGCAGATTATAAATGCATCCAATCACAGTATCATAAAGCTGCGTGGAGTGTATGCAGACTGGTCTCGCAGACACAACATTAATTATAATGAGATGCTGGTACTTTATACGATACGCGAGAACGGATACTGCACTCAAAAACAGGTATGTGACAATTATCTGCTTCCGCGTCAGACGATACATAATGTAATTTCAAGGATGCGTGAACAGGGCTATCTGATTCTGGAACCGGAAAAAGGAGAAGGACGGGAAAAAGCATTTGTATTGACAGAGAAGGGCAGGAAATATGCAGAGATATTTTTCTGTTCGCTAGCTTCTATAGAAGAAGCATCTGTAAAACGATTTGGCTATGAGAAGATGCAGATGCTGACAGAGCTTATGAAGGAATACCAGGAAATATTGGCTTCTTGTGTAGAGCAGGAGGCAGGAGGCAGCAGAGATGGAAACAAACAGTAGTTTTTACGGCACAGAAAAGATCAATAAGATCTTTTTTAAAATCGCACCGCCTGTCATGCTGGCACAGTTGATACAGGCTCTTTATAATATAGTAGACAGTTTATTTGTCGGGAAATACTCAGAGAGCGGTCTGACGGCGTTATCGATCATTTATCCTGTTCAGCTTCTGATGATCGCACTGGCAGTTGGAACCGGTGTTGGAATCAATACAAATATTGCACATTTTCTGGGAATAAAGAGGTATAAGAAGGCGGATGAGGTAGCAGGCATCGGCTTTAGTCTGGCGATCATTATGTGGATCTTATTTGCAGTAAGCTGTTATCTGTTGATGCCTGCATATGCACGGTTGCAGACAAATTCGGATACAGTAATTGCTGATGTAATTACCTACGGAAGGATTGTGTGCGTGGGCAGCATTGGATTGTTTACAGAGAGCATATGGACAAAGGTACTTCAGGCAAACGGAGATATGAAGACACCGATGATCGCACAGATCACAGGAGCTATCACGAATATTGTGTTAGATCCGATTTTGATCTTTGGGCTTTTTGGTATACCAAAGCTTGGAATAGCAGGAGCTGCATTTGCAACGATCACAGGACAGGTTGTAGCGGCACTTCTTGTTATGAAGAAGGAATTTCATCGTTCGCCGTCTCTTTGCAAATATCCAGAGGATATCCGCAGGATCTATGCGCTTGGAATTCCGAATATCATCATGCAGGCAACGTATACATTTTACATATTTGGATTAAATATGATCCTTGCAGGATTTTCCGATGAGGCAGTGACAGCACTTGGATTGTATTACAAATGGCAGACATTTTTCTTTATACCACTGGGTGCTCTTCAGACCTGCATTGTACCCATCATTAGCTATAACTATGCGGCAAAGAGTATTGATCGTTGTAAACATACGATGACGGTTGCCTTTATATGGGGAATTGCATTGATGTTCATCGGAACGTTATGCTTTGAATTTATTCCGGAACCTATGCTTTCTGTGTTTACGAAGGACAGCGAAGTTATCCGTATCGGAGTGCAGGGATTCCGATTTATTGGGATCAGCTTTATACCGATGGTAGGTGCGCAGATTTATCCGGTCTTTTTGCAGGCAACCGGCGAAGCCTTTAAGAGTTCATTTCTAACCATTATGAGAACGGTGTTCTTATTTGTACCGCTTGGATATCTGTTTTCCAGATTCGGATTTGTGTATTTCTGGCTGACTTTCCCGATTACAGAGGTAATCACTACTATAGTAGGATTTATGTTTTATCGAAGGTTTTACAGACAACATAAGATGATAGTTCACGAGTAGAACAAGTGTACATGTTTGCGAATGATCAGATGTAAAAAATATGTGAATAAAATGATAATATACATGCAAAAAAAAGAAATGATGCTATAATGTGCTTCAAAATATATTAATACAATCAGGAGGTAAATTATCATGGATATTAAGAAAGTTGGAATATTTGCAGCAGGTTTATTGTTTGGTACGGCAGGTATCAAGGTATTATCAAGCAAGGATGCAAAGAAGGTTTACACAAACTGTACAGCAGCGGCTCTTCGTGCAAAGAAGTGTGTTATGAACACAGCTACAACCATTCAGGAAAATGTAGATGACATTTACCAGGGCGCTAAGCAGATCAATGCAGATCGTGAAGCAGAAGAAGATGTCGTTGTAGAAGATATTCCTGCAGAGACAGCAGAAGAAACTGCTGAGTGCGCATGTGAAGCTGCAGCAGAAAATACAGAAGCAGTAGAGGCATAAGAAAAATTTAGATAAGAGGATGAGCTGAATTGAAATTCATAATAAAAGATAAGATGAAGGGCAGACTGCGTGTGCATATGTGTCAGAATCATATGTCATATGAAGAAGCTGATATTCTTTTATATTATCTGGAGTCTTTTGAACCGGTCAGCTCGGCAAAGGTGTATGACCGGACGGCGGATGCAGTGATCTGTTATACGGGAAATCCGGATATCATTATCGACAGACTTCGCAGATTTCATTATGAAGATGTAAAAGTCCCAAATGGTTATCTGGAACGAAGCGGCAGAGAGACGAATGCGATGTATCAGGAGAAGCTGATCGATAAGATTATCTTCCATTATGCAAGAAAGTGGCTTCTGCCATATCCGATATCAGCAGCTTATACAGGTCTGATGTCTGTTAAGTATATCTGGAAAGGCGTTAAGACTCTGACAAAGGGCAAGATCGAAGTTCCGGTGCTGGATGCAACATCCATTGGAGTATCTGTCTTACGAGGGGATATGAAGACTGCAGGTTCGATCATGTTCCTGCTCGGAATCGGTGAACTGCTTGAGGAGTGGACACATAAGAAGTCGGTCGATGACCTGGCACGTACGATGTCATTAAATGTCGGAAAAGTGTGGTTAAAGACAGAGAATAACGAGATATTGGTTGATTCTGATACGATTGCAAAAGGAGATCATGTCGTTGTCAATGTCGGAACGATCATTCCGTTTGACGGAACTGTCTGTGATGGTGAAGCAATGGTGAATCAGGCATCACTTACCGGAGAATCCGTATCCGTCAGACGTACGGCAGGAAATGTCGTATATGCCGGAACAGTGGTAGAAGAAGGCTCGCTCATAATAGAAGTAAAAGAGGTATCCGGTTCCAGCCGATATGAGAAGATTGCGCAGATGATCGATGAGTCTGAGAAACTGAAATCCAATCTGGAGGGCAAGGCAGAGCATCTGGCAGACCGTTTGGTGCCGTACAGCTTAGGTGGTACGATACTTACCTATCTGCTTACAAGAAATGTAACAAAAGCCCTTGCGATCCTGATGGTTGATTATTCCTGTGCATTGAAGCTTGCTATGCCTGTATCGGTATTATCGGCGATCCGTGAGGCAGGAAACCGTAAGATTACAGTCAAAGGCGGAAAGTATCTGGAAGCGGTAGCAGAAGCGGATACGATCGTATTTGATAAGACCGGAACACTGACAAAGGCACAGCCTACAGTTGCGGGAGTCGTTTCCTTTAACGGAACAAGTGAAAACGAATTGCTTCGTATCGCTGCCTGTCTGGAAGAGCATTTTCCACATTCAATCGCAAAAGCCGTAGTGGATGCGGCAAAACGAAAAAATCTGGATCATGAAGAGATGCATTCAGAAGTAAAATATATCGTAGCGCATGGAATCTCGACAACAATTGGGGATTCCAAGGCGATCATCGGCAGTTATCATTTTGTATTTGAGGACGAAAAATGTACGATACCGGAGGGGATGGAAGAAGTATTTGAGAATCTTCCGGCGGAATATTCCCACCTCTATCTGGCGATCGATAACGAGCTTGCGGCAGCAATCCTGATTGAGGATCCGTTAAGGGAAGAATCTGCAGATATTGTAGAACGGTTAAAGTCGGTTGGAATCTCCAAGGTCGTTATGATGACCGGTGATTGTGAACGGACTGCAAAGGCGATCGCAGAGCATGTCGGTGTCGATGAATATTATTCAGAGGTACTGCCGGAGGATAAGGCTGCATTTGTAGATCGAGAGAAGGCAGCAGGCAGAAAGGTTATCATGATCGGTGATGGTATCAATGATTCACCGGCACTTTCAGCAGCAGATGCAGGCATCGCGATCAGTGATGGTGCGGAGATTGCCAGAGAGGTCGCAGATATTACGATCGATGCGGACAGTCTGGATGAGATTGTGACATTGAAGATACTTGCAAATCTTCTTATGAAACGGATTCACAGAAATTATCGTTTTATCGTAGGGTTTAATACCGGGCTGATCGTGCTTGGAGTTGCGGGTGTGATCGCACCGACAACATCTGCACTTCTGCATAATACATCAACCTTGATGATCGGATTAAACAGCATGAAAGACATGTTGCCCGAGTTATAATAGATGTGCTATACTATCTCCATGTGTTTCAGGTGCGGAAGAAAATCTGCATTTTAGACATATGGGGATATTATTATATAGAAAGAGTTATACGAATATGCCGGAATCAAATCTTACAAAGAAAGCGATTGCATTAAGTGCAAAAGAACTGACCAAAGAGAAACCATATGACAAAATATCGATCAGTGATATTGCAGACCGATGCGGAATCAAGAGACAGACATTTTACTATCATTTTCAAGATAAATACGAACTGTTGGTCTGGATCTATTTTAATGAATTATTTGCTCCTAATATGGAGGACATATCCTTAGAGAACTGGGATGAGAAATTAGGCGCGATCCTCACACAGATGCAGGAGGAGAAAAAGTTCTATATTAACACGATCAAACATGCAGAGGATTATATTATCCAGTATATGCTTGAGGTTGCAGAACAGACCTTTGAAGAGGCAATTGATAAGTTAGACGAGAAATCTCATCTGAAAAACGAGGAACGTGGTATATTTGCCCGGTTCTTCGCATATGGGATCTGTGGGATTATCGTTGAATGGGCAAAGGGTGGCATGAAGATGGCACCGGAGAAGCTGGCTGATTATATGAGGGAGATGCTTGAGAAGTGTAAGCAGGCAGTCTATATATCCGATCATGACAGACAGTAGCAGAAGCCGGGCAGACCTTGGTGTACAGACAGTACAGAAAATGATAGAATTTATCAGGTATTCAGGCTTTTTTTATACTTATTTTAGAATTCGTTTTGACATTTCCGGATAAATGTCAAAAAAATTGTCAACCCTAAAATCTTGTATAATTACAAACAAACAAAATAATCATATTCTATGAACGGAAACAAGAAAAAGGTTTCCGTTCATTTTTTGTATTAACGAAAGGATTGATTCTATGAACAAATTTGGAAAGGCGATTGTAAAGCTTCGTGTACCGATCTTAATTATCAGTATCCTGCTTTTGATCCCGGCAGCGATTGGTTTCTTGAAAACCAGAGTAAACTATGATGTACTTTCATATTTACCAAAGGATATCGAAACCATGAAAGGTCAGGACATTCTGGCGGATGATTTCGGAACGGGTGCTTTCTCCCTGTGCCTGGTAGAAGGGATGGACGATAAAGATGTCGTCAAATTAAAAAAACAAATGGAACAGGTAGACAATGTTGATTCTGTAATCTGGTATGACTCGATTATGGATATTTCTATTCCGGATGAGATTTTACCGAAAGATATCAGAGAGGCATATCGTAATGATGATTGTACGATGATGGCAATTATCTTTAAAACAACAATGTCTTCCGATGAGACAATGGAAGCGATCACTCAGATCAGAAAGCTTGCAAGTAAGCAGTGTTTCATCAGCGGAATGTCAGCCGTTGTTACGGATACCAAGGATCTGTGTGATAAAGAGGTTCCAATCTATGTAACCATAGCAGTTATCTTATCGCTGATCGTATTATCACTGACTATGGATTCCTTCCTCGTACCGATCTTTTTCTTATTAAGTATCGGTATGGCGATTGTATATAACTTGGGAACAAATGTATTTAAAGGAGAGATCTCTTACATAACACAGGCACTTACCGCAGTCCTGCAGTTGGGTGTAACGATGGACTACTCGATCTTCCTGTGGCACAGTTATCAGGAAGAGAAAAAAGTAAATGGCAAAGAGAATAAAGAAGCTATGGCAGATGCGATCGCTTCCACCTTCTCATCTGTTATCGGTAGTTCGATCACAACAGTAGCAGGTTTCGTTGCACTGTGCTTCATGACCTTTACCTTAGGCCTTGACCTTGGTATCGTTATGGCAAAGGGTGTCGTTATCGGTGTTATCTGTTGTGTAACCGTACTCCCATCCATGATCCTGATCTTTGATAAGCCGATTGAAAAGACCTGTCACAGATCTTTACTTCCTAAGTTTGATAAGCTTAGCAAATTTATCGTGAATAAGTACTGGATCTTCCATATCTTATTCCTGATCCTTCTGGTTCCTGCGTTATATGGTTATACACATACAGATGTTTACTATAACCTCGACAGCTCATTACCGGAGGATCTTCCAAGTATTCAGGCAAACCAGAAGCTGGAAGAAGAATTCAATATGAACTCTACACATATGATCCTGCTTGACAGCAATCTGGATGAAAAGAGTATTAATAAAGTTATTTCAGAAATTAAGACTGTCAAGGGTGTTAAGACTGTACTTGGTCTGGAATCTGTAGTTGGTCCTATGATTCCACAGAGTATGATTCCACAGGATTTGAAATCCAAGCTTGACAATGGCGAATGGAAGCTGATGTTAGTCATGTCAGAATACAAAGTAGCAAGTGATGAAGTAAATACACAGTGTGATGAGATCAATACGATTCTTCACAAATATGACAGTAAGGGTATGCTGATCGGTGAAGCTCCTTGTACAAAGGATCTGATCGAGATCACAGATAAGGATTTTAACACAGTAAGTACCGTATCCATCGGTGTTATCCTGCTGATCATATTATTCGTCTTCAAATCCGTATCACTTCCGATCATTCTGGTATGTGTAATCGAATTTGCAATCTTTATCAATATGGGTATTCCTGCATTTACAAATACAACATTACCATTCATCGCATCCATCGTTATCGGTACGATCCAGCTTGGTTCTACCGTTGACTATGCGATCCTGATGACAACAAGATATAAGAGAGAGAGAAGTAATGGCCTTGCTAAGAAAGAAGCAGTTACAGTTGCACTTCAGACATCTATGATTTCCATTATCGTAAGCGCATTAAGCTTCTTTGCCGCAACCTTCGGTGTTGGCTGTTACTCAGAGATCGATATGATCAGTTCTTTATGTACGTTGATGGCAAGAGGAGCTATCATCAGTATGTTTGTCGTCATCTTCCTGCTTCCTGCAGCGTTGATGTTATTCGATAAGCTGATCATCCATACAACAATCGGATTCAAGGGTATTACCGGCAAACAGAAAGTAGCTTATGCCGGAGCGGGAAATGTTGATCCGGCTTCGGAACAGAAAACGGCAGATGATGATGATTTCCTGAATGAAGACAGACCATTTGCAAAGAAGAAATCCGGAAACTTTGATAACTATGATTTTGATGACAGTTACAGTGACGATGATAAATATATAGATGTAAATAATGATTCCAATGGTCCTGCTGACCGGCAGTAGTAAATTAGGAGGTAATTAGTATGAGTTATAAAAATATGAAAGCAAGAAAAAGATTTATGGCGATCGCTCTGAGTGGTGCAATGATGTTATCCGTTACAGGCTGTGGCAGTACAGCAACAGGAGATGTACAGACATTAGAGAATCCGGAGATCATGAGTAAGAGCGATGAAGAATTGTCAGATGTACTTGAGAATTCTGTCGGACTTTCCGAGAATACAGACAGTGATAAAGATGAAACCGTTTACGTTATTGCTGATGCAGCAGGTAATAAGCAGGACGTTATCGTCAGTGAGTGGTTAAAGAACACAGATGGTGAGGCAACCATTAAGGATAGCAGTAACCTGACTGATATCGAGAATGTAAAAGGCGATGAGACATTTACAGAGAATAATGGAGAACTTGTATGGAAGGCAGATGGCAATTCCATTTATTATCAGGGCAAGTCAGAGGAGCAGGTTCCTGTAGAAGTTAAGGTTACTTATTATCTGGATGATCAGGAGATCACACCGGATCAGCTGGCAGGCAAGAGTGGCAAGGTAAAGATGAGATTTGAATATGTCAATAATTCAAAGAGTGGAGATGTATATACTCCTTTCCTGATGGCAACCGGTATGATCTTATCCAATGACAAATTCTCAAATATCAAGGTTGAGAATGGTCAGGTTGTAAATGATGGAAACAACAGTATCGTTGTTGGTATGGGTATGCCTGGTCTTCAGGACAGCCTGGATCTGCAGAAATTAGATGTTGAGATTCCGGATTACTTCGAGGTTACAGCAGACTGTACAGATTTCTCTCTGGACATGACAATGACAGTTGCTTCTACCGGATTCTTATCCAAGGACAGCGATAACAAGGATCTGAAGGATGCTGAATCTGATATCAACGAACTGATCGACACATACAGCGATGGTATGAATTCCCTCGTTGAAGGAATTACAGAATATACAGATGGTGTATCTTCCGTATCCGATGGTGTTGGTCAGGTAAAGGATGGCGCAGACAGCTTATATCAGGGTTCCTTAACTCTGGCACAGGGTGTTGATTCTGCAACAACAGGTGCTGGTACATTAAAAGCAGCATTTGAAGGTGAAAATGGTATCTTATCCGGTTCCAAGCAGATCAGCGACGGACTTGCAACATTAAACAAAGCTGTAAAGGGAATCGAACTTCCAACCAAGACAGAATTAAGTGATAAAGAAAAGAAAGCAATCAAGAGCACGATCACAGAAAATATTACAAATAACCTGACAGCAAACAAGGATAAGATCGCAGATGGTGTTGATAAGGATGCTGTAACAGCAGAGGCACAGAAGAATGGTAAAGCAGCAGCACCTTCTAAGGAATCCGTTGTAAAAGAAGCACAGGCAGCAGCGCCTTCCGCTGATACAGTTGCAGCAGAAGCACAGGCAGCAGCACCTTCCGCTTCTACGGTAGCAGCAGAGGCACAGGCAGCAGCACCTTCATCATCAACAGTAGCATCCGAAGCATCTGGTCAGTTTGCAACTTATTTCCAGGAATTTGTATCTGCTTATACACAGATGACAGGTTCCCAGCCGGATGATGCAACACTTGCTGCATTACAGGGAGCATTTGCAACTGCATATGGTGATGTATATGGAGCAGCTTATAAGTCAGGATATGGTACAGCTTATGGTTCCGGTTACAAATCCGGTTACGGTACAGCTTATGGCACAGCTTATACATCCGGCTACAGCACAGCATACGGTACAGCATATACCAATGCTTTCACAGCAGGTTATGGCAGTGCATATGGTACAGCTTATAAGTCAGGATATGGTACAGCTTATGTAGAAGGTTATAAGTCAGGATATGCAACAGCATATCAGGATGGTCTTTCCTATGGTGCGAATCTGGTACTTGGCAAGCTGAGTTCATTCTCCGGACAGATCACAACTCTGAAGAAGAGTGTAGACGCTCTGGCAACTGGTGCATCAGCACTGAACACAGGTCTTGGCAAGGTATATACAGGCACTTCTGATCTGTATAATGGTATGGTTAAGTTGAATGGTGGTGCAGGCAGCCTTACAAAGGGTGCAAATACTCTGAAAGAAGGCGCAGGCACATTAAAGGATGGCGCATCAAAGCTGACAGATGCAAGTGGTGACTTAAAGGATGGCAGTAAGCAGTTATCAGATGGTACAGATAAGATCGTTGATGCAGTAAATGACGCAGAAAAGGATCTGGATTCTCTGTCAGAAAAGTGCGATAAGGTCATCAAGGCCGGTGAAGCTTATGAATCCTTCGGTGGAATCTCAGATGATATGAAGGGTAGTGTTAAGTTTATCATCAAGACCGATTCAATCAGCAAATAATTAATAAATGAAAATCGTTTGCCCTATAAAAAGCATTGGTTGGATTTTGTTTACGATTTAAGACAAAAGGATACCTTGTTAGGACATCCGAAGTAGGAAAAAAGAATATAGTTTGACATAGGGGCTCCGGTTTCGCATGTTTTTCAATGAATCAATCCTTGAATATATGCCGGAGCCCTTTTAATGTGTACTAAGTGCATTTCCGGTTTTATATTCTGAATATGCCGATTACTTCCTCTTGATAAAATCTCTACATGAGACGCACTTGTTTTTCTATTTGAAACACATGCCTGATTCACACCTGCTCCGTGCTAACTCGCTCTTCGAGCTCAAACAAGCACCCGCAGGTGTTGGCAATGTGTTTCGCATAACGAAAAACTGCGTGAATGTCGTCATGTAGAGGTTTTATTATACGGAAGCAACGGCAATTATGTTATATGAACCGGAAATGCCTGTTGCAGCATGGAAAGGCGTCAGGCAGATTTAATGTTTAGCCGGAAATACAGAGGCTATTATATAAAAAAGGGGTTGACATATATACAGTTTAGATGTAACATAACGATGTTATGTGAATGGGCGTTCATATGTTAGAGCAGGATTAAATTGGTGGTGAGATGAGATGAAGGACGATCGGGAGACAAAAGAAAAGCTGCTTGCAAGTGCAGAGCATGAATTTATGGAGAAGGGCTATCAGGGTGCATCCCTCCGTAATATCTGTAAGAATGCAGGTGTGACGACCGGTGCATTATATTTCTTCTTTAAAGATAAAGATGATATATTTGCTTCACTGGTGGCACCGGTGCTTGGAAGTATCCGTACGATGATGGAAGCACATATGCAGCAGGAGTTGCAGGAGGTAAAAGGCGAGCTTCAGGAGGGGAAGGATGATTTCAGCGATGACATCTATGCATCCCGGCGGATCATTCATGAACTGTATCAGAATTATGACCGGGTACAGCTTCTGCTGACAAAGAGTCAGGGATCAAGTCTTGCAGGATGTATTGATGAATTTGTGGCATTTACAGAGAAGAATTACCGGATGCTGGCAGACGCACAGGCAAAGGTGTGTGGAGTTGCTGCACCGGATGATTATACGATACACTGGATGGCACATATGCAGATCGATGCATTTGTCCATCTGCTGACACATGAATCCGATGAAGAAAAAGCAGTTGCCCATCTGGGAGACATATTGAAATATCTGCTTGCCGGATGGTATGCACTGTTTCAGAGAGATGAATAGATAACAAAAAGCTATGTGAAATTTTATTTTGCATAGCTAAAAAAATGATAACAACATAACGGTGTTATGTAAGCAAAAAAATAACAGGAGGAAGCGAGTATGTATTTAGAGGTATCAGATGTAAAAAAAAGTTATGGAGAAGGTGGAAGCTACATACAGGTTTTAAAGGGAGTATCCCTTCAGGTAAAGCAGGGCGATATGTGTGTCATTCAGGGAACCAGTGGTTCCGGTAAGTCTACGTTATTGAACTGTATCGGTGGACTGGATACGATCGAATCCGGTTCGATCAAGGTAGACGGAACCGAGATCGCAGGCATGAAAGCAGATGAATTATCTGACTACCGAAGAGATTATCTGGGATTTATCTTCCAGTTCTATAATCTGGTACCGAACCTTACCGTGCGGGAGAATATACAGGTCTGTGAATATCTGACAGATCAGCCGCTTAATATGGATGAGCTGCTTGAGATACTGGGACTGACAGAGCATCAGAATAAGTTTCCGGCACAGTTGTCAGGTGGTCAGCAGCAGAGATGTGCGATCGCAAGAGCACTGATCAAAAATCCGAAGCTGCTCTTATGTGATGAACCGACTGGAGCACTCGATTCCAAGACATCAAGGGATATCCTGATCCTTCTGGAGAAGATCAATGCGACCTATGGAACGACAATGCTGATCGTAACGCATAATAATTCCATTAAGAATATGGTCGATCAGGTCGTGATCGTAAAGGATGGTCAGATCAGGAAAGATTATTACAATGAGACAAAGGTACCGGCAGCAGAATTGGAGGATTTATAAGATGCAGAAAGTATTGAGAAAAAGGATTTGGAGAGATTTCAAAAGCAACCTTCCAAGATATCTGGCATTGTCCCTTCTGATCATACTTACCATGTATCTGGTAGTCAGTCTGGTCGGTGCGGCAGAGACGATCATTCGCGGAAGTAAGAATGCTGACAGCAGACAGTGTGTTGAGGATGGAGATTTTTCACTGTTCGTACCGATGAAGAATGAAGAAATGGAAGATCTGGAAGCTGATGGTGTGGCGATCGAGCCACAGTTCTATATGGACTATGAGATTGACGAGGATCATACGCTCCGTATCTTTGCAAACAGAGATGAGATCAATAAGATCGATCTGGTAAAGGGTACACTTGCAGAAAAGGAAAATGAGCTGGTGGTAGAACGCCAGTTTGCAGAGAAGAATGATATATCAGCAGGTGATGTGATTACATTTGGCGGACGGGAATTTACCGTTACCGGAATCGGTACAACACCGGATTATGATAACGTATTAAAATCTCTGGGAGATACCGGATGCGACTGCCTGCATTTTGGTACAGGATTTGTTGCAGCTGATGTATACGATACACTTCGTGCGGAAGAAAAAAGTATAAAGTCAGAGGAATATTATTATGCATACCGGTTAAATGGTGCTATGACGGATGATGAATTAAAAGACCGCCTGGAGAAGCTGGAATTTACATCCGGAGATGTAGAAGATCCGTTTTTTCAGGAATACTGGGATCGTACGATGGGAAAGAAGGACGATCTGACAGATGGTATTCAGGAGCTGTTAGATGGAGCAAAAGAGTTAAAGGAGCTTAAGGCATTTGAAGATGGAATTATAGAATATACAGACGGAACAAAAGAAGCTGAAGATGGTTCCAATGAACTGCTGGATGGTATTCAGGAGTTAAAGGATGAGACAGATGATATGATCGATGACATCTTCTCAGAGGATGCACAGAACCTTATGACTTTTGTAAAGGCAGGGGATAATGCGAGAATTCAGGCGGCTTCCGGTGATCAGGAATTATACCGGAGCGTTGGTACGATCGCAGGTGCGATCCTGTTGATCCTGATCTCTTATGTATTATCAGTGTTCGTTGTACATTCGATCGATCAGGAAAGTGCCGTTATCGGTGCGTTATATGCACTTGGGGTAAAGAGAAAGAATCTGATGGCACATTATGTAACACTCCCGACTGTGATCACATTTGTTTCAGGTCTGATCGGAACACTGCTTGGATATTCAAGCCTTGGTGTGCCAATCCAGATGCAGGACTGCTACAACTATTATTCCCTTCCGGATCTGGATGTTATCTATATGCCATATCTGTTCATTTATGGAATCGTGGTTCCACCGGTTATTTCTATAATCGTTAATTCACTGGTTATCCGAAAGAGGCTGTCGAAGCCGGTTCTTACAATGATCAGGAATGAGCAGAAGGTTGGTAATGGTAAGGATATAAAGCTTGGAAATATGAGCTTCATGAATCTGTTCAAGATCCGCCAGATGCTTCGTGAGAGCCGTACCGGATTTACGGTAGTATTTGGAATGTTTGTAAGTCTTCTGCTGGCGATGATGTCACTGGAGATATATACTTACTGTGCGAATGTAAATCGTGATTATGTAAATGATACAAAGTATGAGTATATGTATACCTACAAATATCCGACAGAGGAAGTTCCGGAAGGTGGATATGAGGCATATGCAAAGACACTGAAAAAGAAAATTTACGGTTACAACTTTGACATAACAGTTATGGGACTGACAGAGAATAATCCGTTCTTTGATGTGAATCTGTCAGATTCATCCAGTAAGGTTGCGATCAGTTCTTCGATCGCTTACAAATACGGTCTGGATGTTGGTGATACTCTGACACTAAAGGATGATGAAGCAGATAAGATCTATGCATTTGAGATCGCATCTGTTGCGCAGTATGCTCCATCCTTTATGGTATTTATGCCATATGACAAGGCGCTTGAGTTATTCGACGAACCGGAGGATTATTTCAATGTTGTATTTTCCGACCATGCACTCGATGTCGAGACCGGAAGATTATATGCAACAACGACAAAGACCGATGTGAAGAAGGCTGCCGGTATCTTCTCGGATATAATGCAGGGAATGATCCTTACAATTGGAGGAGTATCTGTTCTGATCTTCATTGTTGTTATGTATCTGATGATGAAGGTTATGATAGATCGGTCTTCTTTCAACATTGCGTTGATTAAGATCTTCGGATACCGGAATAAGGAAGTGAAGAAGATGTATCTGGATGGTAATTTCTATATCATAACGATAGGAGCATTGATTTCGATTCCACTGACCAAATGGATCATGGATGTGGCTTATGAGCCTGCCTTTGTTCCGAATATTGCCTGCGGTATCGACAAGTCCTTCCCATTCTGGATGTACCTTGCCATCTTCGCAGGTATCCTGATCCTGTACTTCATCATCAACCATCTGCTGATCCGCAGAATCCGCAAGATGGTGCCTGCTGAAGTGCTGAAGAACAGAGAGTAGTAATTGCGAACATATAAGTTTTAATGTGAATGAGCTCGCTTGATATTACCAAGCAGGGGACGCTTTCGCTCGTTTCGGTCTGCAGCGGTACTAAGATGCCGCATATGCGCCATCTAAGGACCGGCGACCTCAAATGCCCCTGTCTCGGTAATTCAACGAGCTCATTCATAATTTAAGCTGAGAAGTTCGCAATTATTCTTTTTCGCCCAGTATTATAGCTCAAACAAGCACCCGCAGACGCTGGCAATGTGTTTCGCATAACGAAAAACTTCGCGAGTGTCTCATGCAGGGGTTTTGTTTTGTGGAAGTAATGCCAGTTACGAGGTAAGAACCGGAAATGCCTGTTGTCATCAAAAGACAGGATGTGGTAAACTGACCTCGTAGGCACATGCCTGCGGATAGTATATATCAGGAGGATATTGCATGTTATTAATAAAGAACGGCAGGGTCGTTGATCCTGTGACAAATACAGATCGGAAGCTGGATGTGCTGGTTGATGGTGAGGTGATCACAGAAGTGGAACAGCAGATAGATCCGGAAGCATGCAGGGAAAAGTATGGTACAGATGATGTTTGCGTGATTGATGCGGAAGGTCTGGTGGTTGCACCGGGGCTGGTCGATACACATGTACATTTCAGAGATCCGGGCTTTACTTATAAAGAGGACATCGAGACCGGAGCAGAGGCTGCCGCTTATGGCGGATTTACGACGGTTATCTGTATGGCAAATACGAAGCCGGCAGTTGATAATGTAGAGACACTTGAGTATATTCAGAGAAAAGGGGAAACGACCGGGATCCATGTGATCCAGACGGCGACCGTTACAAAGGATCTGAAGGGAAAAGAACTTGTAGATATGGAACTGCTGGCAGAACATGGTGCTGCCGGATTTACAGATGATGGTATCCCGATCATGGATGAAGAAGTCTTAACGGAGGCAATGTTTCGTGCGAAAGCGCTTGATCTGCCGATTAGTCTGCATGAAGAAGATCCTGCATTTGTAAAAGGTGCAGGTGTGAATATGGGAGCCGTATCCGAGCAGCTTGGCTATGGTGGGGCTTCCAGAACAGCAGAGGATGTCATGGTCGCAAGAGACTGTATCCTTGCCCTTCATACAGGAGCATCTGTCTGTATTCAGCATATCAGTTCCGGAAATTCCGTTGAGTTAGTAAGGCTGGCAAAGAAGCTTGGTGCGGATGTTCATGCAGAAGCAACACCACATCATTTTACACTGACAGAGGATGCAGTTCTGACCTATGGAACAATGGCAAGAATGAACCCACCGGTCAGAGAAGAAGCGGACCGGTTGAAGATCATTGAAGGTATTCAGGACGGCACGATCGATATGATCGTAACCGATCATGCACCGCACAGTGCAGAAGAAAAGGCACGTCCGATGGCACAGGCACCGAGTGGAATCACAGGCCTTGAGACATCACTGGCACTGGGAATCCGTTCACTGGTACAGCCGGGCTACATCACACTTATGAAGCTTATGGAGCTGATGAGTAAGAACCCGATGGAGTTCTACCGGATGACACCGGGCAGCATCCAGGCGGGAGCGCCGGCTGATATTGTGATATTTGGAGAAAATGAAGAATGGACCGTTGAACATTTTCATTCCAAAGCCTCGAATTCACCGTTTTTTGGTTGGACACTTCCGGGAAAGCTTCATTACACGATCTGCAACGGTAAGATCGTAGCAGAGAACTAGAACACAGGGGATACGGGTACATACAGGGAATCATACATTTTTTTGTACAGGAGAAAGAAGAAATGGCAAAAGAATTAAGATGGGCAGTACTTGGTACAGGTGTAATTGCAAATGAAATGGCACAGGCACTGGAACAGATGGGTAAATCCTTATATGCGGTAGGAAACCGTACCCATGAGAAGGCAGTTGCATTTGCGGAGAAATATCATGTAACAAAGGTATATGATGATTTTCATGAGATGTTTACAGATCCGGAGATCGACATTATCTATATTACAACGCCGCATAATACCCACATTGAATTCCTGAGACAGGCACTTGCAAACGGCAAGCATGTATTGTGTGAGAAGTCGATCACGTTGAACAGTGATGAATTAAATGAGGCATTGCAGATTGCAGAGAAGCATCATGTGATACTGGCGGAAGCCATGACGATCTGGCATATGCCATTATATAAGAAATTATGGGAGATCGTATCATCCGGTGAACTCGGAAAAGTTCAGATGATACAGTTGAACTTTGGAAGCTATAAAGAATATGATATGAATAATCGTTTCTTTAACATCAATCTTGCCGGTGGTGCATTGCTTGATATCGGAGTATATGCACTCAGTCTGATGCGCAGCTTCATGGCAGAGACACCGGATCAGGTGATGAGTCAGGTGCGGTTCGCGCCGACAGGGACGGATGAGCAGGCAAGCATCATCCTGATGAATAAAGAACAACAGATGGCAGCTATTACGCTGTCCATGCATTCAAAGCAGCCAAAGCGTGCAATGATCAGTTGTGAAAAAGGGTATATCGAGATCATGGAATATCCAAGAGCTGATAAAGCGATTATCGTAGATGCTGCAAGCGGAGCAGTTACACCGGTAGAAGCCGGTGAAACAAAGCGTGCGCTTGAATATGAGATGCGGGATATGGAAGAAGCGGTACAGTCCGGAGATGTAAGCCGGATGCAGATGCCTTTTACCGGAGATGTCATGAACATCATGACAGACCTTCGAAAGAACTGGGGCTTAGTCTATCCGGAAGAATCAGGAAAGACGGAGTAGATCCCATTTTGATGAGGTTCCGGTCTTTCGGAAGATATTCTGTAAGTGCTTCTGGATCGTGTTCTCACTGATCCCGAGAGTGGCTGCAATCTCATCGTTATTTGCAAATGAAAAGATCAGAGACAGGATCTCTGTCTCTCGTGGAGTAAGGTCATAGCCTTTTGCAAGTGCCGGGATACGGTTTGCAAGAGCGGTATGGCCTTTCTCTTTTTCCGGATATAGGATCTGTTCATAGGTTACGTTGATATGCTTGCCAAGAGAACGGAAGAAGAACATATCATCGTCTGTAAAATCCCCATCGATCTTGGTCCGAAACAGCGTCAGGATACCGGAGAATTCTCCACTGCAGATCATGCTGTACTGTAAGGAATCGTAGACATGGAATTTCTGATAACAGTGCTGATAGAGAGAAGAGTTCAGACGGACATCATCATTTACCAGATCGCTTTCTCTTACAAGCTGGGATTCCCGTACATTGTTGATCCAGAGCAGATGATCCTCACTCATATGATCGATGTAGAGCAGTTCTGCTTCATAGAAATAATCAGGAAAGCAGACCGGAGTCGGTACGATCTCAGTTCGGTTTTCCGGATTGACGGAGATAATGCTCGCATAAGTAAATGGGATCAGCAGGCGAAGCCTTGGGAGAAATTCATCTCTCAGTGCTTCATAGGATTTACATTGGTACAGTGTATATACGATATCGTTATAGATCAGAAAGTTGTTCTTTTCCATTGTGGGTCTCCTTCGCGTGAAATGATGTTGATTTTCAGGCAGATGCCAAGACTGCTTCATTTGCGTAGCAAGCCATCCGGTCGAAAGTTCTATAAATACAATTATATATTGCAAAATACTTGTTTTCAAGTATATACTACCGAAAATGATTAGCATTTACCTCAAATTAATAATTGAAAAACAGTAGGAAATTGAGATAAGCTATAAAAAGAAAAAGAGATTAGAGAAAGGAAGCGTTGCGGATGAAGGATAAAAAATATGTTATAACAATTACGAGACAGTTCGGAAGTCTTGGAAGACCAATCGCAAAACTGATGGCAGAACAACTGGGAATAGAGTATTACGACAGAGATATCGTGGATCAGGCAGCCAAGCAGTTGAAGCTTCCCGCTTCTGTTGTAGACGAAGAAGAAGAAAGTGCAAAGAAGATCTTCAAGAATCCTTTTTCCAGAATGGTACTTCCGCTTGGTGGTGGCACGAACAGTACCCAGGATGATATTTTCGATGCACAGCAGAATATCATACGATTTCTTGCAGAGAAAAGCTCATGCGTGATCGTTGGACGCTGCTCTGACTTTATTTTAAGCGAGATGGACAATGTGATGAATATATTCATCTATGCTCCGTACCCGGATCGTGTTGAGAATTGTGTGAATTCGATGGGACTGGAAATCGATGAAGCTCGTAAGATGATCGTAGCCGTTGATGAGGCGCGTGATTCCTATCACATGAATTATGCCGGATATAAGCCGGGAGACATCAATCATTGTGATATCCTGATCAACAGCAGTCTGCTCGGTGTAGAAAATACTGCAAAGTATCTGGCAGAACTGGTACGTGAGAAGTTTATCAGTGATTAATAAGGATTAGACGTAATTAAAATTAAGTAGAAACTTATCATATATAATAATTGTAAATAAGTAAATGAAATTGTAAACTAAAAGCAGTTGATACGAAGGCGTATCTGCAATGCTATAAGGCATTGCGGATGCGCTTTTTGTTGTTTTATAAGGAAAAATACAAAACGGAAAGGAAGAATGGTTATGACACATGGCTTGGTGGCACTGTTAATAGTGCTGATCGTAATTGTCGGTTCGATACTGACACATCGCTGCGAAGAATTTATGATCGGGGGTTCTCTGGTCGGCGCGGCAGTTTTATTTAAAGGTTCATTTCTGACACAATGGTGTACGATGCTTCAGGAGACGATTTCGGAAAATGTCTGGATCGTTGTAGTATGCGGATTGTTCGGCAGCCTGATCGCCTTACTTCAGACAGCAAAGGGAAATTATGGTTTTTCTAAGCTGGTTTCCAAATTATGTAATTCAGAGCGAAAGACATTACTTACCACATTTATACTTGGTATATTGATCTTTGTAGATGATTATCTGAACGTTTTATCGATCGGTGCCTGTATGAAGGGTGTTTACGATAAACGTAAGATACCGAGAGAGACACTGGCGTTCATGCTGGATTCCACAGGTGCTCCGGTCTGTGTACTTCTTCCGTTTTCAACATGGGCAGTTTTCTATGCAAGTCTGTTCATTGATCAGCCGAGTGTACAGGCATATGGATTCACCTCCGGTATGAAAGCGTACTTAAGTGCCATTCCATTTTGTTTTTATCCAATCATTATATTATTGATCGTATTTTTATTCTGTATGGGAATCATGCCAAAGCTTGGTGGTATGAAGAAAGCATATAAGCGAGTAGAGGAGACCGGCAAGGTCTACAGTGATGCCAGCAGAAAGTACAATCATGAAAACCGTGCAGGTTATGAAGAAGACGGAAATATCTGGGATTTCGTTATTCCGATGGCAGTCCTTGTAGCGATCGCCATTATCACAGGTGATCTTCTTCTGGCAGTTGTTCTTGCGATCGCATGTTGTATGCTGATGTATCTTCCAAGAAAGGTTATAGCTGTAAATGAATTCTTTGGTGTGATCGTAAAGGGATTTGCGGATATGCTTCCAACCCTTACCTTACTGGTACTTGCGTTCTTATTGCAGAAGGTAACAGAACAGCTTAACATGACAGATTATATAATCGATCTTGCACAGCCATTATTAACAGGCTCTCTGTTCCCGATGATCACATTTATCCTTGTTGCGGCGCTTTGTTTTGCAACCGGATCCTTCTGGGGCATGAGTGCAGTCGTTGCACCGATCGTATTCCCGCTTGGCGCAGCAATCTCCGCAAACCCGGTTCTGATCATGGCAGCAATTATCTCCGGTGGTGCATTTGGAAGCCATGCATGCTTCTACTGTGATGCAACGCTTCTGTCATCGAACAGTGCAGGCATTGATAATATGGAACATGCAGTATCCCAGCTCCCATATGTTATGATCGCAGCTATGTTGTCAATCGTTGGCTTCCTGATCTGTGGATTTATAGTTTAGAGTAAAAGGGGGCATGTGATATGGCAGAATATATTATAAAGAGCCGGGCAGTATTTGATGGTCGGGCGGATAGCTGTAAGCCGCTTGCTGTCTGGATCAAAGATGACAGGATAAAGAAGCTCCTGCCATATGATGAGACAAATGCCGTTCCGGCGGATGTTCCGATATACGATATGGGTGACAAGCTTGTCATGCCATCCTTTATCGATGCACATACCCATATATTTACCGGAGCGGTAGCCGCAAGTGAATATGTATGCAACACGTTGGATGCCTGCCATTCGGAACAGGAATGTGTGGAGCAGATGGCGGCATATGTAAAGGCGCATCCCGGACAGAAGCGAATCCGCGGAACTGGATGGTTTATCGGGAACTGGACGGAGGATCGTATGCCGGACAAACGAAGTCTGGATGCATATTTCCCGGATACTCCGGTATATCTGGAATGTGCGGATGCACACAGCATGTGGCTGAATTCAGCAGCACTTGCTGAAGCCGGGATCAGACCGAATCCGAGTCTTGCAAATGGCATGATCGAGACTTACCCGGATGGAGAGCTTACCGGAATGTTGATCGAACCGGAAGCCTATGCGCCCGCCATGGAAAAGTTCATGGATTTTACGGATGAAGAAATGATAGAAATACACAGACATTTCAAACAGGTACTTGCGGAGAACGGAGTTGCAGGCTTAAGTGAGATGTTTGCAGAAGATTATACAGAAGAGACTTATAAGAAATATGAATTGCTGAAAAAGCTGGATGATGAAGAAGGGCTGTATGCAAATGTATATGTCTACACGAAGTTATTTGGCTATACCTCATTTGAAAAGTTCTTTGAGATGAAGGAAAAACTAGATTCCAGACATTTTCAGATCACCGGTTTAAAGGGGTTTATTGATGGGGTGACGGAGACTTATACTGGACTGCTCTTAGAGCCATATACAGACCGCCCGGATACCTGTGGGGAGAAACTTCCGCTCTGGCCGAGAGCAAAGATGCAGGAGGAGATCACTGCGGCAAATGAGGCAGGCATACAGGTCAGACTTCATTGTATCGCAGATGGTTCTGTGCGCATGGCGCTTGATATGTACGAGGAAGCGGAAAAAAGAACCGGAAGAAAGGATCTCAGAAATACGATCGAGCATATCGAAAATATTCATCCCGATGATATCAGGAGATTCAAGGAACTGGATGTCGTAGCATCGATGCAGCCATATCATCTGATCCTGTCCAATAATGATAAGATCGTGCGGCTTGGAAAGAAGCGGTGCAGATATGAATGGCCGATGAAAAGTATCACGAATACAGGAGCGGCATTTGCAGTCGGAACGGATTACCCGGTTGTGGGATTAGATCCATTTCAGACAATCTATGCGGCAGTGACCAGAAAGGATGCAGACGGAAGAATATCCGGTCAGAATCCGTGGGAGGCCATTGATATGGCGACAGTCTTAAAAGGATATACCTACGGAGCTGCTTACGTCTATCAGGCAGAAGACCGAACCGGTTCGATCGAAGAAGGCAAATGTGCAAATCTCATCGTGCTGGATCAGAATCTGTTTACGATCGATCCTGAGAAGATACCGGATACCAAAGTGGTATGGAATATATTTGAGGGACAGACGATATATGACAGACTGAACAATCTGGCAGGTGCGAGTGGAATATAAGCCGTTGCAAACAGACAACCGGCGGAAGATAGATTTGGCAGATGTAAGTAGAAGGTAAGCCGGAAATCAATGGCAGAAAATATAGGATAAAGAAATAAGATGTTCTGATAACAGTATATAGATATTTTGATAACAGGAGGATATGAGTATGAGAAAGGTAAAGGTAGCGGCTACCCAGATGAGCTGTAGCTGGAATAGAGAAGAAGTGTTAGACAAGGCAGAGAAGCTGGTTCGAAAGGCAGCAGCAGAAGGTGCAAATATTATCTTGTTACAGGAATTATTTGAAACTCCGTATTTCTGTCAGAAGCAGAAATTTGAATATTTTGATCTGGCAAAGCCACTTTCAGAAAATGCAGCAGTAAAACGATTTACCGAGGTTGCAAAAGAGCTTCAGGTTGTTCTGCCGATCAGTTTTTATGAAAAGGCGGGAAATACAGCATTTAATACAATAGCGATCATTGATGCAGATGGAACGATCCTTGGAACATATCGTAAGACCCATATCCCGGATGGACTTCCATATGCGGAGAAGTTTTATTTTACACCGGGAGATACCGGATTTAAGGTATGGAAGACAAAATATGCAGATATCGGCGTTGGCATCTGCTGGGATCAGTGGTTTCCGGAGGCTGCCAGAAGCATGGCACTTCTTGGCGCAGAGCTGTTATTCTATCCGACTGCGATCGGAAGCGAGCCTACATTAAATGTTGATTCCAAGTCACACTGGCAGCATGCGATGCAGGGACATGCAGCAGCCAATATCATGCCGGTGATCGCATCGAACCGTATCGGAACCGAGACGGACGATGAATCTTCAATGACATTTTACGGTTCTTCCTTTATCGCAGATCAGACCGGAACGATCGTGGAGGAGGCAGACCGTGAGACAGAATCTGTGCTTGTCCATGAATTTGATCTGGATGCGATCGCACAGATGCGTAGAGAATGGGGCGTGTTCCGTGACCGCAGACCGGAGATGTACGGAACTTTGATGCACCATTAATTAAAAATATTTCAAGTATAAGATCACACACATAAGTTCAAGAATGAAGATTGCAGGAAGCCCAATGTAGAATTTGGGCTTCCTGATTTTATGTCGGAATAACAGCATACCAAGAATCGCACCAAAGATTCCGAACACTCCGGCGAGGATCAGGTGGGCTTCCGGGATGCGCCACTTGTGGTGGATGGCTTTCCATTTGTCGATGCCATACAGGAAAAATACGATCAGATTGATCAGGATATATGTACTTAAGAATAAATGATCTTTTATCAGTTCAAATAACATATGTGGTTGTACTCCTTTCATCCGTACAGACTGCTTTCACAGAGAAGAAGTTCGTTCCTTCGCAGTTTCCAGTCAAGCAGATTTTCATTATATGCATTTTAAGATGATTTTTGTGGATTGTCTATATTTATATTCTTGAAGCCTGTTTGATACGGGCTTATAATGATGCATAAAATAAGAAAGAAGGACGAAAGATGAATATACAGATCAGAGAATATAAAGATTCAGATATACAGGAGATGAACCGCATCTGGAACCGTGTGGTAGATGATGGAGTTGCTTTTCCACAGGAGGATGACCTGACAGAGGAGACAGGCAGGGGATTCTTTGCAGGCCAGACCTATACTGCGGTGGCAGAGGATACAGACACAGGAAAGGTGCTCGGACTTTATATCCTGCATCCAAATAATGTCGGACGCTGCGGTCATATCTGCAATGCCAGCTATGCGGTAGATGCGGATGTAAGAGGATTTCATATCGGAGAGAAGTTGGTGTCTGACTGTCTGGTACAGGCAAAGGCGTATGATTATCTGGTGCTGCAGTTTAATGCGGTGGTGGCTACAAATGTGCATGCAAGACACCTCTATGAGAGGCTTGGATTTACGCAGCTTGGAACGATTCCGGGTGGTTTTCGCATGAAGGATGGACACTATGAGGACATCTGCCCATATTACTTTGACCTGAGAACGCTACATTAGATAATTACAGCATGCAGTTAAATGTTTTGTATCGGAACATTTAAAATATTAGCATGCTGCAATTATCTTATCTGCCAAGTCTTTACGGATTAAAGTAATATGTTTAACAAAATATAATTTAAGAGCTAAGACAGTATGTGGCAGAAATATATAATGAAGAAAGCAGTATGTTTTCTTTACACAAGTCAATTAAAATGGTAAAATAATTAATATGCGTAATAAGAACGATATAATTTATTTGATGTGTCAAATAAGACTTTAGAATAGAAATCAGGATAGATAATCATGTTTAAATATAGATTTTTTCAGGTGATCCTTGCGATCGCAGTTGTAATGCTGATCGTGTCGTCTGCGGTGTTTATCTCATTCCAGGGAGTGAATATCAGTGAGGCAGAGTACACATCAGAGATGACCGGACGAACATTTGAGACAGATGGAGCAGATGGTTCGGAAACTGCTCTGACGGAGTTCGAGGCGTGGCTGGAGTACAGCATCATTGCGGATGGACTGAAGGAAACCGGAAATAATGTTGATTTTGATAAGGGAAATGTGAAGCTTTGCGACTATAACCTGACGCAGCTTAGACAGTTGAAGAAGGTGAAGGATGAGGCGAAACGAATGATGTTCCTGTCGGTGATCCTGCTTATCATAGGATTTCTGGCAGTAAAGAAAAGACGAATGTATGAGTGTGTCGTATGGGGCGGCGTTGCAGCAAGTGTGATCGGAATAGTATCACTGATCCTGCTCGCGGTATCCGGAAGCGGCATTTTCTATGGCGTTCGTGAGATGGTATTTAAAGGCAGGTATGATGTATTTTTCTCAGGGGATGACAGACTGATCGCGCTGATCCCGGATAATCTGGGACTTCGGATGTTCCTGATCTATACAGGAGTGATACTTGCCGGACTTGTTATTACGATCATAGTACGACTGATAAGCTGGCGAAAGACACAGCCACACAAATTCTAATATATTCAGGAGGGTTATATGAACAAGAGAATCAACGATTGGATCAACTGGGTACTGTATGATGAACTGATCGCAGGTAAACTGAATGCACCAAAGCATCTGCTGGGTATTCATGAATATGGGGAAGGACAGATCATCACAGCCTATCGTCCACATGCGGTGGAAGTGAAGGTTACATCCAGAACAGGTAAAAAAGTTCATACGATGGAGAAGGTAACGGATGAGGGATTTTATGCGATCTTTTTCCCTAAGAAGGAATTTAGCGGAACAAAATACAATCTGGTGACAACTTATGAGGATGGAACGACTGTTACGACAGCAGATCCATATGCATTTGACAGCCAGATTTCAGATTTTGATTCTTATTTATTTGCAGAAGGCAAGCACTACGAGATCTATAATAAATTTGGGGCACATCCGATGACGATCGATGGCGTAAAGGGAACCTATTTTGCAGTATGGGCTCCGGACGCGCGGAGAGTCAGCGTTGTCGGTGATTTCAATATGTGGGATGGTAATTTACATCCGATGCAGCTTCGACCAAACGGTGGAATCTATGAGCTGTTTATTCCAAATGTGCTTTCCGGCGCAGTATACAAATACCAGATTTTGACCCGTTATGATGAGATCTTATATAAGAGTGATCCATACGGAAATCAGGCACAGATGCGTCCGGACAATGGTTCGGTTGTTGCAGATCTGACGACCTACAAGTGGAAGGATACTGCATGGGTAAATAAGAGAAAAACCTACAGCAGAACAGATCGCATGAAGATGCCGATGACCATCTATGAGATGCATCTCGGTTCATGGAGAAAGAAAGTTGAAGACGATGACAGCGGCTTCTTCAGTTATAGAGAGTTAGCTCCGATGGTTGCGGATTATGTAAAGGATATGGGCTATACACATGTGGAGATCATGGGTATCGCAGAGTATCCGTTTGATGGTTCCTGGGGCTATCAGGTAACGAATTATTATGCACCGACATCCAGATACGGATCGCCGGAAGATTTCATGTATTTTATTGACTATTTACATAGTAAGGGAATCGGTATCATCTTAGACTGGGTACCTGCACATTTCCCGAAGGATGCACACGGACTTGGCAGATTTGATGGTATGCCGCTCTATGAGCATCCGGATCCAAGAAGGGGCGAGCATCCGGATTGGGGTACTTATATTTTTGATTATGGCAGAGCAGAGGTTGCAAACTTCCTGATCGCAAATGCACTTTTCTGGGTAGAGAAGTTCCATATCGATGCGTTACGGGTAGATGCTGTTGCATCCATGTTATATTTGGACTATGGTAAGCAGGATGGACAGTGGCTTCCAAATGAAAATGGCGGCAATGAGAACCTGGATGCAATTAAGCTGCTGCAGAATATTAATGCAGTTATGGAAGAAAAGAATCCGGGAGCATTCCTGATCGCAGAGGAATCAACTGCATGGGCCGGTGTGACTGCTCCGGCATCCATGAACGGACTTGGCTTCCTGTTCAAATGGAATATGGGATGGATGAATGACTTCCTCGAGTATATGAAGATGGATCCATATTTCAGAAGCTTTAACCATAACAAGCTGACCTTCAGCTTATCCTATACATATGCAGAGAATTATGTTCTTGTCATTTCACATGATGAGGTCGTACATCTGAAATGTTCAATGATCAATAAGATGCCGGGAAGCGAACCTCAGAAATTTGCAAATCTTCGTCTGGCATATGGTTATATGTATGGCCATCCGGGCAAAAAGCTGTTATTCATGGGTCAGGAATTTGCACAGCCGCGCGAGTGGAGCGAGGCAAGAAGTCTTGACTGGTTTGTCCTTGACAATCCGTTGAATCAGGGGGTACAGCGTTGGGTAAAAGCGTTAAATAATCTGTACAATGCGAATGATGCGTTATATGCAAATGACAGCGATGTGATGGGCTTTGAGTGGATCGACTGTGATCATCCGGATAAGGGTGTGGTTTCATTTATCCGTCGAGGTTCTACACCGAGTAAGCAGTTGTTATTTATCTGCAATTTCGTGCCGGTTGAATATGATAATTATGAAGTTGGAGCACCTTGCTTCACAACATATAAAGAAGTCCTGAATTCCGACGACGTACAGTTTGGCGGAGCAGGAAGATTAAACAGTGGTAAGATCAAGGCTATCGATAAGAAGACAGAACGCATGCCTTATTCGATCAGTGTAACAGTACCGCCACTTTCTACTGTTGTTCTGGAATATGATTACACCGATGTAACACCGGAGGATATTCTGAAGAAGAAAGAGGCAGAAAAGAAAGCGGCAGCAGCAAAACGCGCGGCTGAGAAGAAAACGGCTGCGAAGAAAACTGCAACGGAAAAGAAGGATGTAGAGACGACGGAAGTTGTAAAAAAGGAGCCGGAGAAGAAGACGGCTGCGACAAAGACAAAAGAAACAGTAAGTAAGACAAAGCCTGCACAGACAAAAGCGGCAGTTTCAAAGAAGACTACTAAGAAATAATAAAAAATGCTGGATCGTACTTGTGCGGTTCAGCATTTTTTGTAGGCATAAGGAGAAGACATGAAGATAGAAAAAGTAAGTATAGCGGATGCGGAGGAGCTTCTCGCAATCTATGCACCCTATGTAGAAGAAACAGCAATATCATTTGAATATGAAGTACCGTCTGTAGATGAATTCAGGAACAGGATCGAGCAGATCTCAGCAAAGTATCCATACATAAAGGCAGTCGTGGATGGGAAAATCGCAGGCTATGCATATGCAGCAGGTTTCAAAGACAGAAAGGCATATGACTGGTCAGTGGAAACAACGATATATATCCGAAAAGACTGCAGGCAGCTGGGGCTTGGCAAAGCCCTATATGAGAATCTGGAAAAACTACTGAAGGAAATGGGAATCCTGAACATGAATGCCTGTATCGCAAGTCCGGCAGCAGAGAGCGGACATCTGACGGATGACAGTTACAGATTCCATAAAAAAATGGGCTTTACGCTGGTTGGGCGTTTTCATAACAGCGGCTATAAGTTTGGTGAATGGTACGATATGATCTGGATGGAGAAGATGATCGGCGAGCACGAGAAGGATATGCCGGATGTAAGATTTGGTCAATGAAAAAGAAATTTATAAAAAACACTTGCAAAAAGATAATCCAAGCAATATAATACAGGAGAAGTGCAAAGAGGCACAGAGCGAGAAGCTCTGTGCCTCTTTAGTTTTCCAGGTATTAAGTTTTAGGAGGAAATTCAAATGAAAACAGGTACAGTAAAATGGTTTAATGCAAAAAAGGGATATGGATTTATCAGCGATGAGAATGGTGATGACATTTTTGTACATTTCTCAGCTTTAAATATGTCTGGTTTCAAAGTATTGGAGGAAGGCGATAAAGTTGAGTTCGAAGTAATTGAGGGAGAAAAAGGACCTCAGGCTGCAAATGTAACAAAGCTGTAAGCTGATACATAATGAAGATACCTCATGACAGATCATCGGTACTCAGAATTTTGAGAACCGATGATCGCCATGGGGTATTTTTTTCGGCTTCTTGCGGAAATCATGATTATATATTAGAATAGCGGCACAGGAGAAAGAAAACATGAACAATCCAATAAAAGAATTAACAAAGAAGGAGTGGATCATCTGGTTAGGATCTATTTGTATCGTATGCATATCGAACCTGCTGACAACAGATTTTGATCTGCTGACTCTGGTAGCTGCATTAGTGGGTGTAACTTCGCTGATCTTTGCAGCAAAGGGAAATGTATGGGCACAGATCCTGATGGTGATATTCAGCATCCTTTATGGGATCATTTCCTACCGGTTCCATTACTGGGGCGAGATGATTACATATCTTGGCATGACAATGCCTATGGCGATCTGGTCTATGATCACATGGCTCAGAAATCCGTCCGGCGGAAACGGAAATGTCGTAAAGATCCAGAAGCTGAACCGGAAGCACATCATAGGGCTTATTATATCCGGCGTGATCGTAACGGCAGTATTTTATTATATTTTAGTTGTATTCGATACCCCGAATATTATATTCAGCACCATATCGATCATAACCAGTTTTCTGGCAGCGGCACTTACGATGCTCCGTTCCTCGTATTATGCAGTATGGTATGCGGCAAATGATATCGTGCTGATCATTTTATGGGTGCTGGCATCCATGAAGAATCCTGCCTATATCCCGGTCGTTGTGAATTTCGGTATCTTCTTTATCAATGATATGTATGGCTATATCAGTTGGAAAAGGCGGGAACGTATACAGCTGTAAAATGCAGAAAAAGTGGGTTGTTGGTACTATTACTTTACACAAGAGAGTTTGTAGCTGTGGAGCTGAAGAAGTTATCGACTAATAAAAAACAGAATCCCCGCTATGGTGTGTTTTACTATTCATAAAGCAAGCCTTTGGGAGCGTCGGTTCTTAGTGAGTCGCTATATGCGACGAACTTTTCATAGGTATGGAATAGTGAGACAGGCAGAAAATAAATCAGCCCTTGGGGTATAGTATAACCCCAAGGACTGATTTATTTTCGTATGTGTGATTAGTTCTTCGAACAGCGGAACAGCAGATCCTCCCAACGGCGATCCACTTCCTCCTGATACTGAACGAGTAAATGCTCATTTTCGGGCTTGAACAAATGCTTGAAACGTCCCTGTGTCCGTAAGAAGTCCTCGATCGGAAGCTTCTTCTTAGGAGAATAGCTTAAGATCCATTTGCCTTCGATGACTTCAAATAAAGGCCAGTAGCAGGTCTCAACCGCCAGCTTACAGATATCCATGATCTGTTCGGTAGGATAACGCCAGCCACGAGGACAAGGAGCCATAACATTTAAGAAAGCAGCACCCGGTGTATAGATGGCTTTTTCGGATTTCTCATAGATATCACGCATATTACCAAGCAGAGTAGTCTGACCGACATAAGGGATATCATGAGCTGCCATAACCTGTGCCAGATCCTTACGGTTCTGCATCTTACCGTTTGACTGGGAACCGACAGGAGTGGTTGTTGTATCTGCATACATCGGAGTAGCGGAAGAACGCTGGATGCCGGTATTCATGTAAGCACCATTATCGTAGCAGACATATACCATGTCATGACCACGCTCCATAGCACCGGATAAAGACTGAAGACCGATATCATAAGTACCGCCGTCACCGCCAAATGTTATGAATTTATATGTTTCATCTAATTTACCCTTTTTCTTTAATACATGATAAGCAGTCTCTACACCGGAAAGGGTAGCACCTGCATTTTCAAATGCATTATGAATGTAACTGTCTTCATAAGCAGTATATGGATACATGAAGGTGGAAACCTCCAGACATCCGGTAGCGTTACCGATAACTGCTTTGTCACCCTCATGAAGGGCACGGAGTACATTACGAACTGCGATCGTACCGCCACAGCCTGCACACATTCTATGACCCGGAGCAAGACGCTCAGGCTTGTTCATTACTTCTTTAAAATTATATGCCATTTTGTCTTACCTCCTTACTTTCTAAGTCCAATATACTGATACTGTGGAATGGTCTTGCCCTGCTCGATCATTTCCTCTAACTGGTTAAATACATCGGTTGCTTCCACTGTTGTATAATCTCTGCCACCAAGACCGTAGATATAGCTGACAGCCTTTGTAGAAGCTCCGATATCATACAGGTGCTCCTTGATCTCAGCGGATAAAGGACCGCCGCCTGCACGGAAGCCTTCGGAACGGTCTAAGATCGCAACTGCTTTTGTATGAGTCAGCGCCTTTGCAATTTCTTCACCGGGGAATGGACGGAAGACACGGAGCTTTAATAAGCCGACCTTCTTGCCCTGTGCGCGCAATGCATCGATTGCTTCTTTTGTCGTTCCTGCTGCGGAACCGATCATAACGATCGCATAATCAGCATCTTCTAATTTATATTCCTCAAAGAAGCCGTACTGTCTGCCGGAGATCTTTGCGAAATCATTCGCAACATCCAGGATCACCTGCTTGGCATTCTTCATACCTTCGTTCTGATTCATTTTGGATTCCATATAGAATGGAGAAGTTGCATATGGACCGACTGCCATAGGCATCTTTGGATTCAACAGGTACTGTTCCGGATTGTATTCACCGACAAATGCTTTTACCTTGTCATCCTCTAACAGTTCGATATTCTCAACTGCGTGGCTGGTGATGAAACCATCCTGACAGATCATGATCGGAAGACGGACATCCTTGTGTTCTGCGATCCGGTAAGCCTGTACGAAATTATCATAAGCTTCCTGATTATTCTCTGCATAGATCTGGATCCATCCGGTATCTCTTGCACCCATACTGTCTGAGTGGTCGCAGTTGATATTGATCGGGCCGGATAAAGCTCTGTTTACAAGAGCCAGTGCAATCGGCAGACGATTGGAAGCTGCAACATAGAGCTCCTCCCACATCAGCGCCATACCGCAGGAAGAGGTTGCTGTTAAGACACGACAACCGGCAGCACTTGCACCGATCGCAGCACTCATAGCACTGTGCTCACTCTCGACCGGAATAAACTCTGTATCGATCTCACCGTTTGAAATATATGTAGAAACAAACTGTGGAATCTCTGTAGAAGGGGTGATCGGGAATGCCGGCATGACATCCGGGTTGATCTGCTTGATCGCATAAGACACCGCTTCATTTCCTGATAAACGTTCTCTGATACCCATTTATTTGCCCTCCTTCATCGTAATAGCACCAAACTTACACTGATAAGCACAGATACCGCAGCCCTTGCAGTGGTTCAGATCGAAGTCAAGACGTTTGCCGCCTACGACCGGGATGCAGCTGTCCGGACAGACCGGTGCACATAACAGACAGTGTACACATTTGCTCTCATCTATGACGGGAGTAGCAGTTCTCCATTCACCTGTGTTAAATGCTTTGGAAGTACCACCGCCGTACACATGGTTACCGGGTGTGATTTCTGTATATTTACTTTTTTCATGTATTCTGCTGATATCTGTTCTCATTACTTGGTTACCTCCTTAAATGCAAGCTCAAGGGCTTTCATATTTCCATCGATAACCTCAGGCTTCTTTGCAAATTTGTGCTGATAGGAAAGTCTCATATCTGCAAGGAAATCATCCTGCTCCATGATACCGCTGACTGCAACGATAGCAGCAAGCATAGGAGAATTCGGGAAGTTCTTGCCGAGTGTCTGCATCGAGATCTCCCGGGCATCTAATGTATAAACTTTTCCTTTGTAGCCATTTAAATGAGGACGAACCTCATCCGGTGTCTTTGGGGTGTTAATGACGATCGCACCATCTTCTTTTAATCCGGCGGTTACATCCACGGATTCCAAGAGGGACTCGTCAACGACAACAACATACTGTGGGGTGTAGATATTGGAATGAACGCGGATCGGATCGCTGCTGATTCTGTTATAAGCAGTGATCGGCGCACCCATTCGCTCCGGACCATATTCCGGAAAACCCTGAACGTATTTTCCTGTTTTAAAAGCTACGTCTGCAAGCAGCAGAGCAGCAGTTTTGGCACCCTGGCCGCCCCGGCCATGCCATCTGATCTCAATCGTATCTTTCACTTTTTAATCTCTCCTTGTGACTATAAACGCATCGATATGTCAGAATGAATATAGAAATGATTTCCCCTATTATTTCAGACAAATAGAAGGTTTATTGAAAAAAATTCTTAATAAAACGTAGACTTTTTTATTATATCATGTATAAATAAGAAGTAAATAAAAATTTTTTTGTAAATAAGAGAAGAAATTTGAACGAATAAAAGACGGAAAAGTGCAGATAACAGAATTTCGTCATAATGAAAAATGAGGTATAATGAATCGCACCAAGAATGTAAAAAAAGAGGAGAGAAAAATGTCAAAGGGGAAAAAAGTAAAGATCGTAATTGAGGGAATCATTCTGTTGTTTATTGTTTACTGTGTCGTTTTAAAGATGCTGCCGGTATCGACAGGAAGACTGTCAACATACGAAGAGATCAATGATGCAGTAGCAACAGCCGCTTCAAGGTATAAGAATACGGTTACGCTAAAGACAACAGGGGAACCGTATATGGATTATCAGTCGGTCCTTGACAAGCTGATGGAAAAGAATATGTATGCAGGTGGAGAATTCTATGCATTTTCTTATGTATATACGCCGGATTCAGGTGGAGAAAAGGTAGCGGTAAGGATCAGTCATATGAGCCGGTTAAAAAGCTTTCTTGTATTTATCCGTTCCGGTCAGATTTCGGGGAAGATAAAGGGGCTGTCAGATTACGAGAAAGTGAAAGCGGTACATGATTATATTATCTTACATAATGAATATAACCGCTCATCCGGTGGTGCATGTAATACTCTGTACAGAGGAGATTCGGCATGTAACGGATATGCGCTGGCATTTTATATCATTATGAAAAAGGCCGGAGTCCCTGTTACCTGTGAATACGGTTATGGACTGGAATCCGAGCATCTGTGGAATCGGGTTCAGGTGGATGGACACTGGTATAATATCGATCTGACATGGGATGATCTTGGTGGACAGAATGTCGGATATGATTATTTCCTTAAATCTGATGCGGACTGGCAGGGACATGATCATGGCGGTTCCGATGCAGAAGTTTCTATGGATGTGACAGGAAAGACGGCAGCGGAATATTATAGAATGTTCCCGAATTATAATGCGATCATGATCTGGTCGATCATCGGAGTGATCGCAGCAGGGTTTGCATTATATATCTGGCTGCTTGACCGGAAGATGAAACGGAAGAAGTTAGAGAAAGCCCGTCTGGAAGCACAGGAGGAAGCGCAGAGAATGGAAGAACTCCATAAGAGAATGCAGGTGGTTACAGGTGCATTTACAGATGAAGCGACCGTTCCGGCGAATGAAAATGCGGTCACGGACTATCAGACAGCACCATATACAACACAGATGGCAGAGAACGTAGATGAGACTATCATGAATCATGAACAACCTCAGACTGCGGATCTTTCTGAAAGTGCTTCACAGAATAAAAGCAGTGGTGCTCATTCGGGGTTCCGGTTGAAGCAGGATGATTAAAAATATAATAATGAAAACTTTCATCGGCATAGTTGTTCACAACTATGCCGATTTGTGTTAAAATAAACAGCGATTGACAAAATGAGAAAAAGAATCACCAACAAATCAGGAGGAAATAGAATGATTAAATTATTTGACAATGGTGCTTATCTTTTAAATGGCACAGAGCTTGTAGAAGACAATGCCGATGCAAATGCGATCCTTACACAGAAGTTAGGTACAGCTCCATCCAAGGAAGAAGCTGCAAAGAATACTATGGCATACGGTATCCTGGAGAAGCACAACACATCTGACAATATGGACAATCTTAAGATTAAATTCGATAAGATGACCTCTCATGATATAACATTTGTAGGTATCATCCAGACAGCAAGAGCTTCAGGACTGAAAGAATTCCCGATTCCTTATGTCCTTACAAACTGTCATAACTCCTTATGTGCAGTTGGTGGTACGATCAATGAGGATGATCACATGTTTGGCCTTTCCTGCGCAAAGAAATTCGGTGGTGTCTATGTTCCGCCTCATCAGGCTGTTATCCATCAGTTCGCAAGAGAAATGCTTGCAGAATGTGGTGCAATGATCCTTGGTTCTGACAGCCATACCCGTTATGGTGCGCTCGGTACAATGGCGATCGGCGAAGGCGGCGGAGAGCTTGCAAAGCAGCTCTTATGCAGAACTTACGATGTAGCTAAGCCCGGTGTAGTAGCAATCTATCTGGACGGAGAAGTTGCAAAGGGAGTAGGTCCTCAGGACGTTGCTCTTGCGATCATCGGTGCAACCTTCCAGTGTGGTTATGTTAAGAATAAGGTAATGGAGTTCGTAGGACCTGGTGTTGATAAATTATCTGCTGATTTCCGTATCGGTATCGATGTAATGACAACCGAGACAACCTGCCTGTCCTCTATCTGGAAGACAGATGAGAAGATCAAGGAGTGGTATGATACACACTATAGACCGGAAGCATACAAGGAAATGAATCCGGGCCCAGTTGCTTACTATGATGGCGTTGTATATGTGGATCTGTCAAAGGTAAAACCAATGATCGCTATGCCATTCCATCCAAGCAATACATATACAATTGAAGAATTAAATGCAAACCTGATGGACATCTTAGACGACTGCGAGAAGCGCGCACTGGTTAGTCTGGACGGTAAGGTTGACTTCACATTAAAGGATAAAGTCCGTGATGGCAAGTTATATGTAGAACAGGGAATCATTGCCGGATGTGCCGGTGGTGGATTCGAGAACATCTGTCAGGCAGCGGATATCATCCGTGGAAGAAGCATCGGTGCAGATGAATTTACATTATCTGTATACCCTGCATCAACTCCTATCTATATGGAGCTTGCAAAGAACGGTGTACTGGCTGACCTGATCGAGACAGGTACGATCGTTAAGACAGCATTCTGCGGTCCTTGCTTTGGTGCCGGAGATACACCTGCAAATAATGCATTATCAATCCGTCATTCAACCAGAAACTTCCCGAACCGTGAAGGTTCCAAGATTCAGAATGGTCAGATCTCATCCGTTGCACTTATGGATGCACGATCGATCGCAGCGACAGCAGCTAACAAGGGATACCTTACAGCAGCTACAGATCTGGATGTTGAATACAAGGGACAGAAATATTTCTTCGATAAGAGCATTTATGACAGACGAGTTTACAATGGTGTCGGCAAGGCTGATCCATCTGTTGAGATCAAGTTTGGTCCGAATATCAAAGACTGGCCGGAGATGATCGCACTGACAGATAACCTGTTATTAAAGGTTGCATCTGTTATTAACGATCCTGTAACAACTACAGATGAACTTATTCCATCTGGTGAGACATCTTCCTATCGTTCAAATCCGCTTGGACTTGCTGAGTTCACTTTATCCAGAAAAGATCCTGAATATGTAGGCCGTGCAAAGGCAATTCAGGCAGTTGAGAAGAAGAGAGAAGAACTTGGATGCTTCTGCAAGGCAGATGAATCCATGAAGCCTATGATGAAAGAAATCAAAGCAAAATTTGCAGATCGTGAGATCACAGGTTCCAATACCGGTTACGGCAGTACGATCTTTGCTGTAAAGCCGGGTGACGGCTCTGCCAGAGAGCAGGCTGCTTCCTGCCAGAAGGTACTTGGCGGCTGGGCAAATATTGCTAAGGAATATGCAACAAAGCGTTACAGATCCAACCTGATCAACTGGGGTATGCTTCCATTCATCATGGAGGAAGATTTCGCATTTGATAATGATGATTATGTATTTATTCCGGGTATCCGTGAGGCTGTTCAGAATAAGAATGAGATCATCAAGGCATATGTGGTAAATAAAGACTTCAAGGAATTAGACCTGAAGCTTGGAAGCTTGACCGATGATGAGAGACAGATCATCATGGATGGCTGCCTGATCAACTACTATAAGAACAACTAAGGTATTCTAATATAATAATTTCCTTACAAGGTGAGTCCTACCTATAAGTGGAAGTTGTAAAAACGTTGAAACCGCTGCTGGTGGTTTCACAAATATGGCTATGTCTTATGACATAGCCATATTTATATTATAAGAAGGAGAGAAACAACATGATATATATAGGAAATCACCTGTCGTCCTCCAAAGGCTTTGAGGCGATGGGAAAGGCGGCATTAAAACTTGGTGCAAATACATTTGCATTTTTTACAAGAAATCCACGGGGCGGAAAGGCGAAAGAGATCGATCTGGCAGATGCGGAACGGTTACGTTCCCTGATGGAGGAGCATCATTTTGGAAAACTGGTCGCACATGCACCATATACGATGAATGTCTGTGCAGCAAAACCGGATATTCGGGAGTTCTCATGGAATATCTTAAAGGATGATATGGAGCGGATGGAGTATCTTCCGGGAAATTATTATAATTTCCATCCGGGCGCACATGTTGGTCAGGGGGCAGAAGAAGCCATACCGGTAATTGCTGACGCATTAAATCATGCGATCAAACCGACTCAGAGTACAGTTGTATTACTTGAAACAATGGCAGGCAAAGGCTCGGAAGTCGGAAGAAATTTTAAAGAACTGGAACGTATCATAGAGCTTGTTGACTGCAAGGATAAGATCGGGGTATGCTTTGATACCTGTCATACATGGGATGGTGGCTATGATCTTGTGGAAGATCTGGATGGTGTACTTCACACGTTTGATCAGATCATCGGACTTGACCGCTTAAAGGCTGTTCATCTAAATGACAGCATGAATGTGAGAGATTCACACAAAGACCGACATCAGAAGATCGGAGAGGGTGAGATCGGAGCAGAAGCATTAAAACGGATCGTAACGCATCCATTGCTTGCAGGCAGACCGTTTATCTTAGAAACACCAAATGATGATGCCGGATATGCAAGAGAGATAGCAATGATAAAGAGCTGGGCGGATGAAAGCATGGAGTAATTGTAAGGATAACAGATAAAATAAAAACGGCCACTATCAGAATGGTTACCCAATAACGGTTTCATTCTGACAGTGGCAGTTTTTAATATTACCAATGAATCAGTTCAATCTTATTTCTCTGTTTTTACTAATTCCGATAATGAAGTTGCAAGTCCTGCAACACCCTGAATATCAGATGGAATAATGATCTTGGTTGACTTGCCGTCAGCAGCCTTTGCGAATGCTTCCAGACTCTTGATCGTAAGAACCTGATTAGATGGAGCAGATTCATTTAAGAGACGGATACTGTCTGCATTTGCCTGCTGTACAGCGAGGATAGCCTGTGCCTGACCTTCAGCTTCACGGATCGTTGCTTCCTTCTTAGCTTCTGCGCGAAGGATCTGTGACTGCTTCTCGGCTTCTGCTTCCAGGATAACGGACTGTTTGTTACCTTCTGCAATAAGGATTGCAGATTTCTTTTCACCTTCTGCTTTCAGGATCTGTTCACGTCTTTCACGTTCTGCCTTCATCTGTTTTTCCATGGCATCCTGAATCGCTGCAGGTGGGATAATATTCTTTAGCTCAACACGGTTTACCTTGATGCCCCAAGGATCAGTTGCTTCGTCCAGGGTAGCACGCATCTTTGTGTTGATCGTCTCTCTGGATGTCAGTGTCTGGTCAAGTTCGAGATCACCGATAATGTTACGGAGAGTAGTGGCTGTCAGGTTTTCGATTGCCATGATCGGATTTTCAACACCATAGCAGAAAAGCTTTGGATCTGTGATCTGGAAGAAAACGACAGTATCGATTCTCATTGTAACGTTATCTTTCGTGATAACCGGCTGTGGAGCGAAGTCTACAACCTGTTCCTTTAAGGTAACACGACGTGCGATCTTATCGATAATAGGCATTTTCATATGAAGACCTACGGACCATGTACCGCAGTAGGTTCCCAGACGTTCGATAACGTAAGCATGTGCCTGTGGGACGATCTTGATTGTGCTGCAGATAATAATGATAGCAATGAATACTAAGATAATTACCAGCCATGTGAGTGGTGAATCCATAATAAGTACCTCCTTTAAGTGGCGACAGATATAGTATCTGTAAAATTAAATAAATTATATTCTGCTGACAATAAGTTTTACGCCGGAAACCTCATTGATCGTGACTTCGGTTCCCTGGGGAATAATATCAGTTTCATCAGCAGCACGTGCGGTCCATTCGAGACCATTTACTTTTACCTGCCCGGTAGCCTTTAGATTATCAATGGTTTCAGATACGATCACCTGTTTGCCGACCAGACTTTCAACATTTGTTTTTTCCATATCGGATAATTTGAAATGTTTTAAAGCCACAGGCCTTGTAGTAAACAGAAGAACTAATGAAATAACTGCAAAGATCAATATCTGGATGATCAGTGATGTACCAAAGAATACAGAGATCGCAGATACCAAAGCTCCTCCCGCGAACCAGATGGTTGTAAGTCCGAGAGTAATGATTTCGATAATTATACAGACCATAAAGATAACGGACCAGATAATTAATTGACAGATTAATTCATTTTCCATAAGAACACCTCCTTTATGCCTCCCCGGTCTTAGGCAAAATAAGTTTTGTGGTTTGTTAAGAACCCTTAAACATGTCACTATTTTACTATGTAACCCAGATATCGACAATGCTTTTTTCAAAAATATAGGGTTATTTAAGGTTCATTTTTTGAACGATTTTGGATTTGGTAAAGTCATGGTTAAATCTATTAAAAATAGGAAATGCTATTGCTTGACTTTTTGAAACAGTATATAATTTTTTCAGGTTGTTTATAATTATATGTAAGAATAAATCCATTGATGTGTTGTTACAGGAATGGAATGAAACGACATATCCGATGTTGGGTTTTGAATGCGGAAAGGGAAAGGTTATCAGACAAAATTGGGAAATGAAAAAAAAAGACGGCTGTTTAAGGCGGGAACGATCATATTTCTGGTAATTGCAGCAGCGCTTGTATTTAATAAGATATTGGAGGAGTGGACAGGCTTTCGGAAGGTACTGGATACGATAACCGGGGCGGCAGCACCGATTATAATTGGTTTTGTGATCGCTTTTTTGTTGAATCCGGTGCTTATCTTTTTTGATCGCCTGTGTCATACGATCTTACAGGATCGGGTGATCAAAGACAAGAAAAAACTGTTTCATGTATCAAGAGCCATATCGATCATTATAACGATCATTTTGTTCCTTGGTCTGCTCACGGGTTTGATCTGGATGGTAGTGCCACAGGTCATCGACAGTATCAATCTTCTTATATCCAATATGGATAATTACTATAATAATATCATGAAGGCGATCAATACCATTTATGATAAATTCAAGAACCTTGGCGAATCCGAAGAAATGGTAATGAATGTCGTAAACACTGTATATGACCGCTTACAGAAATGGGTAAATACAGATGTTGTTCCGAATCTGGATAAGATTGTATTGAATATCAGCTCCGGTGTTGTGGGCGGATTGAAGTTCATTTATAATTTCCTGATCGGTATTGTAGCATCTATCTATGTGATGGCGAATAAGGAATATTTGGCTTCCAGAGGCAAGAAAATCGTCTATGCACTGTTTAAACTGAAAAACGCGAATATCATTCTGGATGGACTTGCAAGTGTAAATAAGATATTCAGTCAGTTTATCAATGGTAAGATCGTGGATTCGATCATAATCGGGATTATAACATTTATTTTGACAACGATCGTAGATATGCCATATGCATTGCTGATCAGTGTTATCATTGGTGTGACAAATGTAATTCCGTTTTTTGGTCCGATCATCGGTGCGATCCCATGTGTGTTTATTGTTCTGATCGCAGATCCGATCAAGAGTATCATATTGCTTATCATGATCCTGTGTATTCAGCAGTTTGATGGAAATATTTTAGGACCAAAGATCCTTGGTGATGTAACGGGACTTTCCAGCTTCTGGGTTCTGACCGCGGTTATCGTAGGCGGTGGTATCTTCGGATTCTACGGAATGTTACTGGGTGTTCCGGTATTTGCATGTATCTACATGTATATCAATAAGACATGTACCGACAAGCTGGAAAAGAAGCATATGGTATCGGTGTCCTCGGAATTTGAGCGGATCAAACGGATCGATGAAGAAACCGGAAAGCCAATCTATCTGACAGAGGAAGAGGAGGATATCCGTTTTCATAAAAAAACTCCGGAGGAAAAAGCAGCCGCAAAGGCAGATCGCGAAGCAAAGAGGCATGCGAAGAAGCTTTATCAGCAGATTGAGAAAGTGATGCATGCAGAGAAAGCTGACGATCAGTTGGCAGCAACGAAGCATGAAGCGGAAAAACAGAGCAGTGATGACGACAAAGATGATCAAATGTAGGAAACGTAGCATATTCAGAAATGACAGGGCACATATAGTGTAGCTTTATGTGATAGAATAAGCCGGCAGATTTCTGTGGGGTAAATACCCGGTTAGAGATTTGCCGGCGTTCCTTTTGCAATAGGATAAAATAGTTATTTTCTTTGAATTAGAAGCATTTTATCAGATAAATCGATTTAATTTTCCATCGTAGTTAAAACCGGCAGATGCCAGTTTTTCGGAAACATCATTTACATTCAGATCCAGATCCGTACATAATTCATCCAGACTCGGATAAAAATCACGAAGCTTCATATTAATAAAGCTGAGGAGCATAACAGGATCTTTTGGAATATTTGGATTAGCCATAGGTGGAAAACCTCCTTTTATGAAAATCTTTTACATATTTTATTTGTAATAAGTATAAAAAACTGGTATATATATAGGGTATTGGAAACGTGTGTCATTTCCGATGTTAGTATAGCAGACGCCGGAAATATGTGCAACCAGATAGAATGGTAGCTGATCGTCTTGTAGTCAGTTACAAAATAATCAGGAGAAACAATCATGCAGAATGATAATGAAAAGAAGAAAATAAAGAAGCCGTCCGGTATGAGGACAAATTTTGCTTTTCAGGCGGCAGTGCTGGCAGGTGCAGGTATATTATCCCGAGTGATCGGTCTCTTATACCGGTCACCGTTATTTCAGATTATCGGAGATGAGGGAAATGGATATTATGGTACAGCGTATGCAATATATTCCATGATATTGATGATCGCTACGTACAGCATTCCAACAGCGGTTTCTAAGATCATTTCAGGGAAGCTGGCCCTGGGAGAATACAGAAATGCGAGACGGGTATTTAAATGTGCTTTTATCTATGTAGTATCTGTCGGATTGGTGGCGGCTGTCCTGACATTTGCATTTGCACCGGCTTTGGTGAAGGAACAGCCAAATGCGATTTTAAGCTTACAGATCCTCGCACCGACAATATTTCTGTCGGGCTTTCTTGCTATCTACAGAGGCTATCTTCAGGCATATAAAACGATGATTCCAACCTCCATATCACAGATTATAGAGCAGATTGCAAATGCAGTTGTCAGTGTTCTGGCTGCCTATCTGATGTCCAGACCATTTGTACCGGGAACCTCTGAACATGCAAAATATGGTGCAGCAGGCAGTGCAATGGGAACAGGGGCAGGTGTTCTTTGTGGAATTATTTATATTCTGATCGCATATGCAGGAAGAAGAAAAGAAATTATGGAGACAGTAGAGTCTGATGTTTCGTCGAATGTAGAATCATATGGAAAGTTATTCCGGCAGATCGTAATGATCGTAACACCGATCATTATTGCTGCATTTGTGTATAATATTACGACCACCGTAGATATGAAGATTTTCTACAATGTCTTAAACAGTAAAAATGTAGATCGTGTTGAATCTGCAAATTTGTACGGTATTTTTTCCGGTCAGTATATGGTGCTGATCAATCTTCCGGTATCGATCGCATCTGCGGTTGGAACAACCCTGATACCAAATATTTCGGGAGCATTTACCAAGGGGGATAAAGCGGAAACGAATCATGTATACAATCAGTCCATGAGTATCACGATGATGGTGACGATACCATGTGCAGTCGGAATCGGTGTGCTATCAGAACCGATCATCACACTGTTGTTCCGTGGTGCGGATCCGCTGGTATTTAAGGCGTTGACTACCGGCTGCATATCTGTGGTATTTTATTCATTATCAACACTTACAAACAGTATCTTGCAGGGAATCGGAAAGGTTATGGAGCCGGTGAAGAATGCGACACTTGCATTGTTGATCCATTTAGTATTCCTTGCTGCTATTTTGAAATTTACAGATGCGAAGCTGTTCGGTCTGGTAGCGGCTACGATCCTGTATTCATTACTGGCATGTATCTTTAATCATATATCTGTATCCAAATATATGTCTACGAAGCTTGATGTGAAGAAGATCTATCTTGCTCCTGCCGTTGCATCGATATTTATGGGAATCGTTGCCTGGGGCAGTTATCAGATCTTCTACCACCTGATCCATATGAATTCAGTCAGTGTTGTTCTGGCAATCCTGCTTGCAGTTATTTTCTATGCAGCAGCTATTCTGGCAGTCGGAGGATATACGAAGGAAGAAATCCTTGCTATGCCAAAGGGAACCCTGATCCTGAAGCTTGCAGAAAAACTACATCTGGTGAGAGAGTAGAGAAAGGAACGTGTGATAATTAACTTCCAGATTATTGCACTAAAACAAAAGATGAGCAAATTTAAAAAAATGATCATGCGTATGGCAGACCGGCTTGACAGCAGCTGCGCGCTGGGTGCGATCCGACAGGGTATGATCATGATGATCCCGCTTCTTGTAGTCGGGTACCTGGCGGCGATGTTGATCAATCTACCGATTCCTGCATATCAGACGTTTATAGCGAAATTGTGTGGTGGACATGTACTGGAAATTCTGAATTTCGTATATGCCAGTGTTAATGAGTTCTTTGCTGTTTTTCTGGCAGTAACAACAACGGTCAGTTATGCCATTATGAAACGGAGAAAGCAGGAAATCTATGAAGGTACAGGAAATATTATCATTTTAGTAATTATCACACTGGCTGCTCTGGTAGGGTATTTCGGAATCCAGTACGATGATTTTTCCATTCATTCGTTAAGCAATATGCATGCATTTACGGCACTGTTTGTTGCGCTTATTTCCGGTAAGATCTATTACACAATGAAGAGCAGTCGTTTCTTCAAGGTGAAAAATCAGCGTACGAATACGGACGGTATCTATATTGAAGCAATCGAGGGAATTGCTCCGGCGGTTGTCATTATTGGATTTTTTGCGTTTTTTCGAATTTTGTTACAGGTATTATTTGGAGTAAGCGGTTTTCAGGAATTGGTTGAACGCTTTTTTGATTACCTGTTAAAGCCATTACAGAATGGACTGGGAGCAGGAGTGGTCATTATTTTTCTGACACATGCGTTATGGTTCTTTGGAATTCATGGACACAATATGTTAGACACAGTGATCAAGCAGAATTTTTCTGATATAACAGCCGGAATTTTCAGCAAGACAATGCAGGATGTATTTGTACTTCTGGGAGGAGTGGGAGCCGTTTTGTGTCTGGTGATTGCGATCCTGTTGTTTGCGAAAAAGAAGGGTGTTCGGAATCTTGCATATATGGCAGCACCGAGTTTGGTCTTCAATATCAGTGAAATTGTCTTATTTGGAGTTCCTGTGATTTTGAATCCTATTCTACTGATCCCATTTATGCTTGTACCGATGGTGAATTATCTGGTCACTTATGCGGCAATGTTCTTTGGACTTGTTCCGCATGTGATACGTGAAGTTGATTGGACGACGCCTGTTATTCTGAGTGGGTATCAGGCTACCGGTTCCTGGGCAGGAGCAGTTTTGCAGATCCTGTGTCTGGCAATTGGTGTGTGTATTTATAAACCATTTATTCGTATGTATGAAGAACAGCGGGAACTGCGTCTGAAACGTGATGTCAAAAGACTGGTGGAGGAGATGCAGCGCGAGGAGCAGAACAATTCCATCTCACCATATACAAAGCGTGAAGATGAGATCGGACATATGGCCCGTATCCTGGCAGATGAACTTGTTGAAGCAATCAGACGGAAAGAATTGTTCTTAGTGTATCAGCCACAGGTGAACCGTGATGGCAGGTGCATTGGTGCAGAAGCGTTGATCCGTTGGGAGCATCCGGAATTTGGATTTATCTATCCTCCGTTGATCATACAGCTTGCCAAGGAAAAGAAGGTACTTAGTACGTTAGAGAAATTTATCTTTGATACGGCAGGTGCGGCACTGGCACAGGTAAGGGATATCGTACCGGATGATTTCAAGATGTCGGTCAATCTTACAAATGAATCTCTGGAATGGGATGGCATTGAAGCATGTATCGAAAATGTTGTAAAGAAATACCAGTTTCCAAATGTACAGCTCGGACTTGAGATCACGGAGCAGGATGCACTTTCTTCGTCCATTGATATAACGAAAAAGATTGAAGCATTGAAGGCGAAAGGTCACAGATTCCTGATCGATGATTTTGGTATGGGACATACGTCGCTGGTTTATTTGCAGACGAAGTATTTTAACATTGTAAAGCTGGATGGATCTCTGACGAGAGACGTTATTCATAATGAAACGAATCGTGATATCATTGCATCAATCGTCTATCTGGGCAGATCTTTGAAATTCAAGATTATTGCTGAATATGTAGAGAATGAAGCTCAGAGAGATGAACTGAAAAAACTTGGCTGTGATGCATTCCAGGGCTATCTCTACAGCAAGCCGATTAAACTTGATGAACTTATGTCGTGGATCAAAGGGTCAGGACATGAAAGCTGAGATATAAACTAAAAACTCCATGCCGGACGTCTATATATTTTATGAAGCAGACCTGTTCGGAACGTCGGTCTTTAACGAATCACCAGTAGGTGATGAGTTTAGTACCGTTACGTTTCGGATCGAACGAAAGTGTTCTGCGGAATAAAGATATATAGACGTCCGGCATGGAGTTTTTTCTGGTATTTTATAGACTGATATGCTTATGCCATCATAGATGTAAGGATCTGGTTGACCAGTTTTCCGTCAGCTTTGCCTTTAACCTTAGGCATCAGCTCTTTCATGATCTTACCCTTGTCTTTGGCTGTTGGAGCATCGATACCAAGACCTGCAAGAACTTCTTTGATCGTAGCAGTGATCTCTGCTTCATCCATCATCTTTGGTGCGAATTCTTCGAATACGGTGATTCTTGCCTTGCATTCATCTATGATATCGGTACGATCAGCAGGTGTTGTATCGATTGTTTCCTTTGCGAGCTTGATTTCTCTTAATACAACTTCGTTTTCTTCTTCCTCTGTCAGATCAGCACGTTTGTCTATAAATTTATTTTTCAGGGCTGTAAGGAGTGCGGATAATGCGTCCTTTCTCTCTTTATCATGTGCCTTCATAGCGGCCATCATTTCGCTTCTGACTTCATCAATTTTACTCATTATATTCATACCTCCGTATAAAGTTATATATAGGTAATTGCAAAACTGTCGATGTTTTGTAATTGCTTCACATATTGTGATCGGACAGGTTTACAACCTGTCGCTCCTTATTATAGCACCGGAAAAGCGATAATTTCAATATGGCAACTGTATTTGAATTATCGGTTGCATTTGTCCGGGGGGAAGGTATAATGAGCGCATATGGGTAAATATGGCAAATAACAGGAGATGAAAGACTATGTCACTTACTATGAAAATGACAACATTATGTTATATAGAGAAAGACGGAAAATATCTGATGCTTCATCGTACAAAGAAGGAGAAAGATATTAATAAGAATAAATGGATCGGAGTCGGCGGACATGCGGAAGGAACAGAAGGACCGGAAGACTGCCTGCTTCGGGAAGTAAAAGAAGAAACAGGACTGACACTGACCTCTTATCAGTTCCGTGGCCTGATCACATTTATCAGTGATGTCTGTGAGCCGGAGCTGATGTGTCTGTTTACAGCAGATGGCTTTACCGGAAGCTTAACCGCCTGCAATGAAGGAGAACTGAAATGGGTAGATAAAAGCATCGTGCCATCTCTTCCGACCTGGACAGGAGATGCCATATTTTTAAAACTTTTATTAGAAGATGAACAACGTTTCTTCACTCTGCGGCTGGTCTATGAAGGAGATGAGCTGGTGGAACACCGACTGGAGTTTTATTAAAAGAAACCGCCAGCCGGCATTCGACTTTGTATAAGTCATGACTTTTGCAGGCACAACACAACCATTTCATAAGTCTTGACGCTGCAGTTATTTACGAACAGCTTCTTTTATTATTCGTGTGATCTGGATAATAAAGGTTGGGATAAATGCAAGCCCTAAAATGCTCAATACATTTTTAACTGTCAGGTCGGCAATCATGAATAAGCCATGCATAAATGGTGCGAGCAGGACAAAGCCAAGCAGCAGGACACCGGCGAAGAAAGCGGCGACACTCCAGAGGTTGGAGCGGATACCGATCTTTATAATAGAGGATTCGCTGCGGCATGTAAATCCGTGGAACAATCTTGCAAGCGTCAGTGTGGCAAATGCCATTGTGCTGGCAGTCAGGGCATTTACGGAATCACCCAGATAAAAGGCGACGGTTGTAACAATACCGATCAGAACACCGTAGCAAATAAGCTGGAGCGAGAAGGATTTATTGAAGATTCCTGCTTTTGGATCTCGCGGTTTGTTACGAAGTAATTTCTTATCGGATGGTTCCATACCGATGGCAAGTGCCGGAAGTGAATCGGTCAGCAGATTGATAAAGAGCAGATGAACCGGCTGGAATGGGGTATCAAGCGCCATGATGGAGCAGTAGAGAACTACCAGAATGGCTGCGAGGTTTCCGGACAAAAGGAACAGGATGGCATTCATGATATTACGGTAAACATTTCTTCCTGTCAGGACAGCTTTTATGATCGTTGCAAAATTATCATCTGCAAGGATCATAGCTGAGGCATCCTTTGATACCTCGGTTCCGGTGATTCCCATAGCGACACCGATATCTGCTTTTTTCAATGCGGGAGCATCGTTTACACCGTCACCGGTCATGGCGACAATGTGACCTTTCTTCTGCCATGCATCAACGATACGGATCTTGTTTTCCGGTGAAACTCTGGCATAGACGGAGATCTTTGGAAGGACATCTGTAAGTTCGTCATCGGTCATACGGTCGACTTCCTGACCGGTTACGGCCATATCACCATCGTGGAAGATACCGATCTGTCTGGCAATAGCGGTTGCCGTTACTTTATGATCTCCGGTTATCATGATCGGTTTGATTCCGGCGGAGATAGCATCCGCAACTGCAGCCATGGATTCTTCTCTTGGCGGATCAATCATGGATACAAGTCCGATAAAAGTATAACCATATTCGGAGGCTGCGGTCAGAACTTCCGAATCGGAACATTCTTTATAGGCAAGTGCCAGAACCCGTAAACCTTGTCTGGAAAATTGCATGTTTTGTTCCAGAATTCTGTTGCGGTCGTTCTCTGTAATCGGACGGATACCATCCTCTGTGATGATTGAATCCATACGGGTAAGAAGAACATCGACTGCACCTTTTGTCAGAAGCGTAGGTACGCCGTGCAACAGGTATTTGCTGCTCATCAGTTTCCGTTCGGAGTCAAATGGAATCTCTTCCAGACGCGGCATCAGATCACGCAGAACTTCTTCTGTTACACCGACATCAAATAGTTTCGTTTTCCTTGCCATCGTAAGGAGACAGGTTTCAGTCGGATCCCCGATATCCTTGCCATCCCGGATACTGCTGTCGTTGTTTAAGATACAGTTGTACAGAAAATAACGATGTGCCGGAATATGGAGATCCAGTTGGTCGGCATTTAACAGAGTATCACAGGTATAAAGCTGCTGAACTGTCATTTTGTTCTGGGTCAGTGTACCTGTTTTATCCGAACAGATAACAGAGACACAGCCCAGACTTTCGACTGCTTTCAGATCTTTGATGATCGCCTGATCGGCAGCCATCTTTCTGGTACCCATTGCCTGAACGATCGTAACGATCGAACCGAGAGCCTCCGGAATGGCAGCGACAGCAAGGGCAACTGCGAACATCAGAGAATCCAGTATTTTCTCGCCCTGCATCAGGCGGAGACCGAATACGATCAGGCTGATCACCATAATGATCGTTGCCAGTTTTTTACTGAAATTATCAAGACTGATCTGAAGTGGGGTCGCTTTGGATTTTGTATTATTCATAAGGGTGGCTATCTTACCCATTTCTGTATGCATTCCGGTTGCTGTAACGAGAACATTTGCACGACCATAGGTAACAAGACTGCCGGAGAATACCATATTGATGCGGTCACCGAGAGCAACATCCTCGGTGATATCAGAGTCGTCTTTATCCACATTTGTAGACTCTCCGGTCAGAGAACTTTCATTTACCTGTAAAGAGAAATTTTCGATGATACGGCCATCAGCGACGATCATATCACCGGCTTCTAAGAGCAGGATGTCTCCCGGTACGATGTCTTTTGATGCAATCTCCTGTTTGATTCCGTCACGTAATACTTTCGCTTTTGGTGCAGATAATTCTTTTAAGGAATCAAGAGATTTTTCTGCCTTTACATATTGGATCGTACCAAGGATCGCATTCATGATAATAACCGCAAATATAACAATCGTACTTTCGATGTTGCCGGATGCCATAGAGACGATCGCGGCAGCGATCAGGATGATAACGAGCAGATCGGCAAACTGGTGAAAAAAGACAGAAGCAACACTTTGTTTCTTTTGCTCGACCAGAGTATTTTCACCATAGGTTTGAAGTCGCTCTTTAGCATCTGTAGTGGTAAGTCCTTCCGGATTACCGCAGGTTCGGAATAATTCTTCTTTGTTCAGTTGATAGATTTCTTTCATAAGACCATGTCCTTTCTTTTGCTTTTTTTCCTGAGACAGATAATGAATAGTAGTTTTTTAAACATACTGCTTGTATTTCGGAAAAATTCTGATTGGTACATGCTGTTTTTTGTAATTGATAATAAAAAACGAGACTTTTTGTGCACAAAAAATATGCACAAAAAGTCTCGTTTTAACGTATATATCGGTTATCCGATCCCCGGCCTTTTAAGGCGTACTGACGAGAATCGGCACATGCACAGCATGAAACTACTCCCTTTTTGAATGATATATTTTTATCATGTATGAAAAGCTTAGTCAACCGTTTTTAGAAAGTTTTAACCATTTTTTTACCGGAAAATTCGATTTGAAGAACTATGCTTTGACAGAATCTTATAAAAACGATCAGAAAATATCGAAAATAAAAAAGAGGTGTGGTACAATGAGCGTAATTGTTTGGACACAGGTCTTACAGTATATTAAAGCATAAAGTACCTGTATAAAAAGAAAACATATAAGGAAGCAACCGGGAGGCGCAGATATGACATTACAACAGCTTGTCTATGCTGTAAAGATAGCAGATACCAAATCCATGAATAAGGCGGCAGCAGAATTGTATGTATCCCAGCCGGCACTTTCCAGTACGATACGGGATCTGGAAGAAGAATTGAATATCGAATTATTTATCCGAACCAATCGTGGTATCGTGATCACGGCGGAGGGAGACGAATTTTTAAGCTATGCCAGACAGATGGTAGAACTGAATCAGATGATCGAAGATCGATACATAAATAACGAAAAGAAAAAGAATAAATTCAGTGTATCCATGCAGCACTATTCATTTGCGGTAGAAGCCTTTATCGAGCTTGCAAAGGAGATCAGGCTGGATGATTTCGAACTGGCTGTGCATGAGACACGGACAAATGAAGTGATCGAGTTTGTAAGAGACTACCGGAGTGAGCTTGGAATCTTATATTTAAATGAGTTTAACCGAAAGGCTTTGCAGAAGATCTTCTCAGAAAACGGACTGGAATTTACGGAATTATTTGACTGTGATGTATTCGTGTATCTGAGCAACGAGCATCCACTGGCAGGAAAAGAGAAGATCGCATTTGAAGAATTAAAAGATTATCCTTGTCTTTCCTTTGAACAGGGCGAACGAAATTCGTTCTATTATGCAGAAGAAGTATTCAGCACTCTGGAATACAAGCAGATCATCAAAGCAGATGACCGTGCAACAATGCTGAATCTGATGGTTGGTATGAACGGATATACCTTGTGCTCCGGTATTATCTGTGAAGAATTAAACGGCAGTGCTTACCGCGCAATTCCGCTTGACACGGAGGAGAAAATGACGATCGGCTATATCAAACGAAAAGGCATGCGGCTGAGTACCCTTGGCAGACGCTATATCGAGATACTGACCCAATACGGAACACAGGAAAATGTAAAGAAGACGGCTGAGTAAATGCTCAGCCGTTTCCTTTGTTATGAAGTCTGAGCCTGCAAGGAGTGAGTTAAGATGATAATTAAGCAACAAGTTGGCTATAAGCTGTATTTATAACCAGCTCACAGAAATACATACTACCGAAATCTTATTCCTACTGATATACTATGGTATAAATCTCTATAAAAAACAGCAGGAAAGGATGACGGTTATTATGGATACAGGAATTGCTACAAAATGTATATATGGAAATCATGAAAAATTTGAAGGCGACAGAACGGGAGCGATCAGCTTTCCTATCTATCAGACAGCAACGTATGCACATCCGGCAGTTGGACAGAGTACGGGGTATGATTACAGCAGACTCCAGAATCCAACCAGAGAACAGTTGGAGAAGATCGTTGCATCATTAGAAGGAGGACTGGATGCTCTCGCTTTTTCTTCCGGCATGGCAGCTATTACAACATTGATGGAGATCTTCAAACCGGGCGACCATATCATTTCGGAAGCAGATCTGTATGGCGGAAGTATCCGTTTATTTGATCATATTAATCAGAAAAATGGTATTGAGTTCAGCCGGATCAATTTTGCAGAGGAAGATCCGGAAAACTACATCAAAGAAAATACAAAAGCAATCTATATCGAGACACCGACTAATCCAATGATGAATGTTATTGATATCCGCAAGACGGCGGAACTTGCAAAGAAACATAATCTGCTGCTGATCGTGGATAATACATTTCTGTCACCGTATTTCCAGCGGCCATTTGAACTGGGAGCCGATATCATCCTGCACAGCGGAACAAAGTTCTTAAGCGGACATAACGATACGCTGGCCGGATTCATCGTGGTAAATACACCGGAGCTTTCGGAGAAATTACGATATATTATAAAGACGACAGGTGCGGGACTTGCGCCATTTGACAGCTGGCTGGTGCTTCGTGGCATCAAGACACTGCCAATCCGTATGGAGAAGGCACAGGAAAATGCACAGGCGATCGTGGAATTCCTGTTGCAGGAGAAGAAAGTAAAGAATGTCTATTATCCGGGAATACCGGGAACAAATAATTATGAGGTTTGTAAGAGCCAGGCGAGTGGATTTGGAAGCATGTTGACATTTGAAGTGGAGAGCAAGGCGCTGGCACTCCATATACTGGAATCCCTAAAGCTGATCCCATTTGCAGAAAGTCTCGGCGGCGTAGAGACCTTGATCACATATCCGACGACACAGACTCATGCGGATGTACCGGAGGAAATCCGTATAAAGAACGGTATTACAGACAGTGTTCTGCGTCTGTCGGCAGGAATCGAAGATAAGAAGGATCTGATCGCGGATCTGAAACAGGCAATTGATTCTTTTGGGGAATAAAACAGTGTAATATATGAATAATGATGAAAAAGTAATTTGCCTGAAAAATATTTTGATATGGAAATATATTTACAGCATAGGATCTGAGACATAACGGGAGGATAATTATGGAAGAAAAAAACCTGAATTTTGATGAAGTAATAGATAGAAGAAATACAGACTGTTTGAAATTTGACTTTGCAGAGCGGAGAGGAAAGCCTGCGGATGTACTTCCTCTCTGGGTTGCAGATATGGATTTTAAGACGTCGAGTCTGGTGCTGGATGCGTTGACAGAGCGTGTACAGCATGGAATTTTTGGCTATACGGAGAGCGGAGAGAGTTATTTCGAGGCGGTCAGCAAATGGATGGAAGCTCACCATGACTGGAAGGTGGAACGAAGCTGGCTGACAAAGACACCGGGTGTTGTATTTGCACTGGCGATGGCGGTCAAAGCATATTCCAAGGCAGGGGATGCCGTTCTGATCCAGCAGCCGGTCTATTATCCGTTTTCAGAAGTGATCCGTGACAATAACCGGAAGCTTGTGAGCAATGATCTGGTACTTGGGGATGATGGAAAATATCACATCGATTTTGATGATTTTGAGAAACAGATCGTTGACAATCATGTTGTGCTGTTCCTGTTGTGCAGTCCGCATAATCCGGTCAGTCGTGTATGGACGGCAGAGGAGCTTACGAAGATGGGTGATATCTGTATCAAGCATGGCGTTACGGTTGTAAGTGATGAGATACATGAGGATTTTGTTTTCGGAGACCACCAGCACACGGTATTTGCGACGATCAAGAAAGAATTCGAACAGAACTCCGTTACCTGTACTTCTCCTGCAAAGACCTTCAATCTGGCAGGACTTCAGGTGTCGAATATTTTTATTCCAAATGGAACTCTGCGCGCAGCATTTCGTAAGCAGGTGGATGCGGCGGGCTACAGCCAGTTAAATGCAATGGGACTTACCGCCTGTGAAGCAGCGTATACTCATGGCGAGACATGGTATCAGGCAATGATGAGATATGTAGAGAGTAATATCGCATTTGTGCGTGATTACCTGAAAAAGGAACTTCCACAGATCAAGCTGATCGAGCCGGAAGGAACTTATCTGCTGTGGCTGGATTTCAGGGCACTCGGAATGACAGAGAAGGAACGGGAGAACCTGATCGTTAATCAGGCAAAGTTGTGGCTTGACAGCGGTGCGATCTTTGGGCAGGTAGGCGAAGGATTTGAACGTATCAATGTGGCATGTCCGAGAGCAACGATCAAGGAGGCGCTTGACCGTCTGAAAGCAGTGATCACAGCATAACCACAGGCAAGTATGATGGCTTTGCAGAAAACATCAAAGGTGTGAATCGCAATGTAATAGCGTTAGCCGGTGTAACTGTTATAAGAGTTACAGATTGGTTCGGTTATAAGCTGTGGTTATAACCAGTTAAAATATTTTGACTGGTTGACAAATTATGGAACTGTCACTATAATAGGCACATAACATACAAAACCTACTTTAATACTATGATAAAGAAACGCTATAAGATGTGCCGGATGAGAAAATCATTTATCCAGAGTTGGATGGTGACTTGCAAACAGACATTTACCCGGAGGTTGATGCTTCCGGGTTTTATAACGATAACAAAACATACTAACCAGATAGGAAAAGGGAGAAATAGAAAAATGGCAAATATTCATTCATCAATTACAGAACTTGTAGGACATACCCCATTGGTAGAATTCGTAAATTATGAAAAAGAGTTAGGGCTGAACGCCCACCTCCTTGGTAAGCTGGAGTATTTCAATCCATCAGGAAGCGTAAAGGACCGTGCAGCTCTTAACATGATCTTAGAGGCAGAGAAATCAGGTAAACTGAAGCCGGGCGGAACGATCCTTGATTTTACAAGTGGAAATACAGGAATTGCAACAGCAGCATTTGCAAATTCCAGAGGGTATAAATATGTAGTAGTCATTCAGCCAGGAGTATCGGTAGAACGTACATTGATCTTAAAGGCATATGGCGTAGAGCTGCTTCAGGCAGCCGATGTACCGGGCTTCATGGAGATGCTGCAGAACGGTGGTTTAAGCATGGCAAAGCTTACAGTTATCATGAACAAATATGCAGATGAGCATGGTTACTTCTATATTGATCAAGGAACAAATCCTGATAACCCGGAAGCGCATTACCGTACAACGGGTCCTGAGATCTGGGAGGATACAGACGGAAATGTTGATTATGTGGTAGCACTGGTCGGAACCGGTGGAACACTGGCTGGTCTGTCCAGATATTTCAGAGAGAAAAATCCTGGTATCAAGATCATCGGCGCACAGCCGGCAGTACAGTCCAGAAAGAATGTCAATCATCCGGAAGCAAATACGATCGACGGCGTACTTGCATTTAACGATGTTCCGGCACAGAGTGTTCCGGTATTCTTCAATCCGGAGCAGATCCCATATGATGAATGTCTGGATATTGTAGCAGAAGATGCATATGAGACAGGAAGAAGACTGGTAAAGAGTGATGGCGTATTCCTCGGACAGTCAGCGGCAGCAGCCTTAAAGGCAGCAACAATCATAGCTGAGCGCCCGGAAGCATCAGGAAAGAATATTGCAATCATCATGGCTGACAACGCATTCAAATATCTGTCAACCAAGATGTATGCAGGGGAATAAAAGAAACGAGCGGGAGCGTCCTCTGTTTGGTAAGGTCAAGAACATATATACATAATATAAAACATAGAACAGGAAGGAGACAACATGGCAGACTATCTTACATATGCGAAAGAAACCATGAATTTCATAAACAGCCGGAAGAAACAGGGACCGGAAGGTATCTACTGGTCTTTGCAGGATGCGGCAGAAGGAAGATCCATTTATTATGATGAAATCTGTATGTATGCCGGGGCGTCCGGAATCATCGTATTTCTTCTTGGATTATATCAGGCGACGAATGATGTGAGCTATCTGCAGGAGGCAGAAGAAGCAGCCACATATATCCGTTATCGTTTTGATCATGACCGGGATCTGAAAAGAAACTTTTCAAAATACGCATTTTCCAGTGGATGGAGCGGAGCAGGCTTTGCCATGATACAGCTCTATAAGGCAACCGGAAATGAGAAATATAAAACATTTGTGGCAGATATTATTGAGTCTGCAAAGGCAGATGCAAAGCCCGGAAAAAACGGCAAAGGTTATAGCTGGACTTCATTTCCGGGTATCGTAGGAGATGCCGGAACGGTTCTGTTCTTCTTATATGCAGCAAAAACATTTGGCAGAGAGGACTGGACAGCATTTGCTGCAAAAGCAGGAGAGAATTTCCTCGGGCAGCGTCATGATGCTGGAAACGGAACCTGTTGGTATCCGGGTGTAGATCCTGTCTACTTCGGAGCAAAAGAAGATTATATCGATCCGAACTTCCCGATGGGAACCGGAGGAATCGGATTTGTACTGCTGAATCTGTACGAAGCATCCGGTGATCAGAAGTTCTTGGATGCGACAAAGGGAATCGCGGATTTCATGATCGCACAGGCGGTTAAGATGAAGGCAGGAAGCCTGATCCCACATGGTTTGCCGGATCGTAAGGATCTGTTCTATCTTGGCTATTGTCATGGCCCGGCGGGAACAAATCGTTTCTTCTATAAATTATATGAGATGACAGGAGAAGACCGGTATAAGCGGTATATCGATATGCTGACACAGGGTGTAATTGATACAGGCGCACCTGAGGTTCGGACGGAAGGATACTGGAATACTTACAATATCTGCTGCGGAACTGCGGGCCTGTTAAATATGTATCTGGGTCTGTGGGCTGCATTTGGTGATGAGACTTATCTGGAACAGGCAAAGAGGTGCGGTAAGGTCATCACAGACGGAGCAACGATCACAGACGGTACGGAAGGAAGAGAGTGTGCATGGAGATTTGCACTTGACCGTGTCGCACCGGATGTATTAAGTACACCGATCGGTTTATTCGATGGTGCAGCAGGTATCGGAGCTGTATTGATGCAGCTTGTTTCTGCAGAAAAGGGTCAGTTCCATGCGACAAGAATGCTGGACGATCCATTTCCGGAGAAGAACAAACTATGATAAAACGATTGAAGATTTTATATGCGTAAATAACAGTGATTATTTTACTCGGTGAATGATTTTTTCGTTTCATAATTATTCAAAAACTTACGTTGAGAGGAGACACATAAGATGAGTCAGATAAATAACAACATTGATCCTGACAGCAGGGATTATGATTTGAAATCAATAGAGCCGGATGAGCGTTTCACCCAGACAACAAAGGAATTCTGGATCACGCTTGGAACCTATCTGGTATTTATGGTGCTGATGATCGCCAACCTGTATCTGGTGGGCGGTAAGGATGTATCAAAGTACAAATACATTCTTGGATTTCCACAGTGGATTTTTAATGAGATCATTATTTTGATCGCAATGGTAGTAGCGGTTATTCTGGTTGTAACATTTGTATATCGTGACATGGATGTTACTCCAAACGGAAAATTAAAAGAAAGAAAACATAAGGAGGGCAAATAGAGATGAACTTATTTACAAATCAGAGAATTATAATCATTACTGTATTTGCCGCATATACGATTTTCCAGTTGGTATACAGTCTTGTTACCAGAAAAGCAATGGCAAATGGAAAAGGTGATTACCTGAGCAAATTCTATACCGGCGGTAGAAGCGGTGGTGTGCTTGTAACTGCCATGATGGTATCTGCCGGTGTTGCCGGTGCCGGAGTATTCATGGGTGTACCGGGTTATACATATACATTTGGTGCGACCTGGATGGTATGCTGTTTCTGGTCCATGTGCACGAACTTCATGGTACTTGGACTGATCGGTAAGCGTGTCGGTATCGTAGCCAGAAGAACGGATTCCAAGACATTTGTTGAACTTCTGATGCACAGATATAACAACAGCAAGATTGTTGGTGCGCTCTGCGGACTGGTTATCCTGTTCTTCCTTGGAGCATTTGCCGTATCCACAATTACCGGCGGCGGAAGAATTTTCCAGATCTTAACCGGTCAGGATTATCGTATCGGACTTGCTATTTTCACTGTACTTGTTATCATCGCAGCTATCACAGGTGGTATTAAAGGTATCGCATCTGCGATCGTTTTTCAGGGAATTATCATGACAGTTTCCGTTATTATCTTATTTATTATGGGCATCAACGGAACAGATCCCAGCTATACAGAGACGATCCAGTCATTAGTTAAGAGTAATCCGGACTGGTTCGTACCTGCAAGTGTAAAGACGGTTCTTTCGTTTGCATTCTTATGGGGTATCACAACCTGTACAATGCCTCATGTAACAATGACAACGCTTACTTATAAGGATACACAGACTCTGCATCGTGCGATCAAGGTTGGTGCGGTTGTAGTTGCAATCTGGCTCATTGGCTTAAATGGTCTGTGCTTCACGATCAAATATATGTTCCCGGAAGGAAGCCTTGCAACTCCTGACCTTGGTATTCCGACACTTGCAGTAAGTGTAATGCCTGCATGGGCAGCAGGTCTGGTTCTCGCCGGTGTATGTGGTGCGGTTCAGTCATCTGTTGGTGGAATGATCGTATCTCTTGCAGGAACGATCGTCAGTGATCTGTACAAGGACCTGTTCAATAAAGATGCAAAGCAGGAGACATTAAAGAAGTTAAATGTTATCAGTGTTATCGTTGTTGCTCTTGTCGTATTCTTATTTGCATGTGATCCACCGGAACTTCTGGCTTCATTGATTACTTATGCTACCGGTGGTATGACAGTAGCATTTCTTCATACTTTGCTTCTCGGACTGTTCTGGAAGCGGGCAAATGAGTATGGCGCGATCGCAGGTATCATCAGTGGTATTGGCTTATATCTCCTGATCGATATGGGCGTTCTGCCAATCTCACTTGGTTTCAATTCCTGTATCGTTGCCTGTCTGATCTCCACGATCATCATGGTGGTTGTCAGCCTTGCAACACCGAAGTGCCCATACCGCGTGATCGCCACATGGTTTGGCAAGGAGTATCCGGCGGAAGCTTCAGTTGCCGAATAAAGTTAAGATATATATAGCCTGTCTAGTCTACAGCCAGACAGGCTATATTTGCGTTTGTATATGTGATTTATCGCTTGATGATGCTTGATTTCTGGGTATGGTAGTGGATGAGTAAGTATGATACCCGAGGTGTCTGGTTAGATGAGGGTATGGAATGGAAAATAAGTGTACGATACCCACAAGGACAAGTCTGATGCGGGTATTAGGAAGAATGTTGGGGGAAAATACCCGACGAAGCTAAATAAATTTGGTATGAAGACGAAAAAACAGGTGCGATACCCAATGGTAGCATATAATAGAGGGTATAAGTGTGAGAATATAGAGATTATACCCATGATTCGGGAAGCTCTTTTTCACAGGTTGACACTGTGAGGGGATAAGGCTAAAATGAGACTGGCAGGCGATGTGCCTGACTATACAGGTAAGGCTGGTAATTAAAATGAAAACCATAGTAGCGAAAGCTGATTTGGAAAACGAAGAATTATTCCGGAAGGCTTCGGATATATTAAAAAGTGGTGGACTGGTTGCATTTCCAACAGAAACCGTATATGGACTAGGTGGAGATGCGTTAAATCCAAAGGCATCCGAAAAAATTTACAGTGCCAAGGGAAGACCATCGGATAATCCGTTGATCGTACATATTGCTGATACGGCAAGTGTATGGGAGTTGGCGGCAGAGGTATCCACACAGGCACAGATGCTGATGGAAGCGTTCTGGCCGGGGCCGCTGACGATCATTTTCAAAAAGAAAGACATTGTACCGCATGAGACAACCGGCGGTTTGGAAACGGTAGCGATCCGTATGCCATCACATCCGGCAGCTATGAAGCTGATCAAAGATTCAGGCGTGTATATTGCAGCACCGAGTGCAAATCTGTCCGGAAGACCATCACCGACAACAGCAGCACATGTAGAGGAAGATCTGTCCGGCAGGATCGATATGATCTTAGATGGCGGACCGGTTGGAATCGGAATTGAGTCCACGATCGTAGATGTGACAGGCGATCGTCCGACAATTTTACGTCCGGGTTATATCTCAGCGGATATGATTAAGAATATCTTAGGAGATGTCATGATCGATCCGGCACTGGAAAGCGTGGATATGAAGGTCAGACCAAAAGCCCCGGGTATGAAATACACACATTATGCACCGAAGGGAAAACTCACGATCGTAGAGGGTGAGCGGGAAAAGGTTGCCGCAAAGATTGCAGAGTTGGTTGCTTGTAAGCAGGCAGAGGGATATAAGACGGCAGTTCTGTGTGATACAGAAAATACGGATTTATATTCCTGTGAAAATGTCCTTGATGCAGGAAGCAAGAAGAATGAGATTACAGTATCTTCATCCCTGTACCGGCTGCTTCGGCTGTGTGATGATATCGGTGCAGACTATATTTACAGTGAATCCTTCCGGGAAGGTGATATGGGATATGCGATCATGAACCGGCTGATCAAGGCGGCAGGACATAGAATCATATCGGTGTGATGTAATGAGCGCAAAATTATTTGCTCGCAAGGATGCTGATTTTGCGGAATGCATTGAGTGAGCTATGCTCACGATATAATGAAAAAAGTTAACATAGAAAAAACGGGTTGGGTGACAACCACCCGAAAAGATTTTGAAAACAAGAAAGGCAGGACAAAGAATATGATAGCACTTGGATGTGACCACGGTGGATACGGATTAATGCAGGATGTGATCAAGCATCTGGAAGAAAGAGGACTGGAATACAAGAATTACGGATGCTACAGCGAGGAATCCGTTGATTATCCGGTATATGCAAAGAAAGTTGCACATGCAGTAGCAGACGGAGAATGTGAGCGAGGAATTCTGATCTGCGGAACAGGAATTGGAATCTCCATTACAGCAAATAAAGTACCGGGAATCCGTGCAGCACTCTGTGGTGATTGCTTCAGTGCACAGGCAACAAGAGAGCACAACGATGCAAATATCCTTGCAATGGGTGCCCGTGTAACCGGACCGGGACTGGCACTCAAGATCGTTGACACCTTCCTTGACACACCATTCTCAAATGACGAACGTCATATCAGAAGAATCAAGATGATTGAAGAGTAAAGAAAAATACTATAAACTGCATATACCAGCAATTGTGAGTGCTTGTTTGAGCCGACAGGCGAGTTGGCACTGGAACATTTGCGGATAAGGAATATGTAATTTATAGAAGATTATAAGTAGTAAGAAAAACATCATCTATCAGGGTGGAATGTATATACTTTATGTAGCAGACCTTTTCACACGTCGGTACTTAGTGAACTGTGTAAGCAGTGAGCTTAGAACCGTTACGTGTGAAACAGAACGAAAGTGTTCTGCGAAATAAAGGTATATATATCCTGCCCTGATAGATGATGTTTTTTGCATTGATATTTAATGTATGTAAAATAACAACAACCATATAATAAGACCGCAGTCAGAAGACATTATCGAGGATTTCGATATGAACTGCATATACCAGCAAATGTGAGTGCTTGTTTGAGCCGACAGGCGAGTTGATACTGGTAATGTGGTAGAATAAAAATACAAAAGACCGGATGAGGGCATCTATATTTTATGTAGCAGACATTTTTACACGTCGGTACTTAGTGAACTGCGTAAGCAGTGAGCTTAGAACCGCTACGTGTAAAACAGAGCAAGAGTGTTCTGCGAAATAAAGATATAGATGCCCTCATCCGGTCTTTGTATTTTTACCTTAAAATTGTGCAAAATGACGTGAAAAATGGTTAAACTAAATTTGACAGTTTGTATTGTTTGTCAAAAATGCCTTAAAAACCGGTAAAATTTCATGACCTTTTGATGAAAAATCTATAAAAGAAAATAAATATTGCTTGAAAAGAGCACACTAACATAATAAAATATTAACAGAGCGGCATTTCATGCCGAGATTAATAATTACGGAGGGAGAAATTATGCTACAGGAAGCCATGAAGACATTAGAAGATGCAGAAGCAGAGGCAGCCGAGATCGTAAAAGAAGCCGGTAAAAAAGCAGAAGCAATTCAGGCGGAAGCAAAGGAAAAGGCAAATGCGATGATCGTAGATGCAAATGCAGGTTCTAAAACAGATCTGGCGGCTATCGCGGTCGACCAGAAGAAACTGGAAACTGATCTTGCAGAAGAAGCTTTGAAAGAAGCATCCGACGAGATTGCTTCCTTAAAAAAACGTGCATCCGAGCGAGAGGGTGAAGCCGTAGAGCTTGTGATCAAGCAGCTATTGTAAATGCTTGAATATCAGGATGCAGAAGGGAGGTAATCATTATGGCGGTATTGGCTATAAAAAAGATTGACATATGCGCCATGAAGAAAGACAGAAAAGCCATATTGGAGAAACTCCAGTCCATGGGAGCTTTGGAGATCCGGGCCGGTGGGGATGAGACGGATGTATTTAAGAAGATCAACACAACCAGTCAGCGTTCCAAATATGAAAAACGAGTCCAGAATACCGACGAAGCTTTAGAGATCCTTGGCAGATATGCACCGGAAAAGACATCGATGCTGCAGGCACTTGCAGGCAAAGCTGATGTAGACGATTCTGTATATAAAGATATTGTTGAGAATCGGCATGATTATAATATGATCGTGCAGAAGATCCGGGAAAAGGATAAGAAGATTGGAAACTGCAAAGCAGAGATTGCAAAATGTCAGCTTGCGATCGATGGACTGAAACCATGGATCAATATGGATGTTCCGATCAATACGACCGGAACCGAACATACAGATGTGATCATGGGAAGCTTAGGACCTGGTCTTACAGAGAATATGATAGAAGACCTGGTTGCAAAAAGGCAGCCGGAGTTATCAGCTCATGAGATCACGGTGATATCTTCTGATAAAGATCAGACATGTATATTTGTGGTATGTTTGAAAACAGAGACGGAAAGACTGGAGGAAGCCTTAAGGGCAGAAGGATTTACCCGGATGTCGTATTTTTCAAAACGGACACCGGAGAATAAGATCAAGAAATACCGACTCACGATAGAGGGGTATGAGGATGAGATCGAGGATCTGAAAAAACAGATTGCCGGATTTGCAGAAAACAGGCAGGCACTTAAGACCTTATCCGATTATTACAAGATCAGAACTGAGAAATATCAGGTGCTTGGAACCTTGCTTCAGTCGAACAGTACATTTATCATAACCGGTTATGTGCTGGAACGGGATGAGGAAAAGGTAAAAGAAGAACTGAATCAGAATTTCGTGCTGATGGTGGAGACCGGCGAGATACCTGAGGATGAACCGGCACCGGTACAGTTAAGTAATAAGATGCCATTTGCATCGGCAGAAGGAATCCTGGAATCCTATGGACTTCCTGCCAGAGGCGAGATGGATCCGACGACACCGATGAGTTTATTCTATGTATTCTTTTTCGGATTGATGTTATCGGATGCGGCATATGGACTTATTATATTCCTTGCATGTTTTATCCTGCTTCGGAAGTTCCCGAAGATGGGAGATGGCATGAAGAAGTCACTGACATTATTTGAATATTGCGGTATATCGACATTGATATGGGGTATCTTGTTTGGAGGATATTTTGGAGATGTGGTAGCAGTCGTATCACGAACCTTCTTCCATCATGAGATCACGATCGCACCGGTATGGTTTGCACCGCTTGACAATCCGATGAAGATGCTGATCTTCTCCCTGTTATTTGGATTGATCCATCTGTTCGGCGGTCTGGCGTTAAAAGGTTATATGTGTTTAAAGAAGAAAGATTTTGTAGGCTTCTTCTCAGATGTTATATCCTGGTATCTGCTCATCATCGGTCTGGTACTGATGCTGATGCCAACCAGTTTATTTGCATCGATCGCACAGGTAAGCTTCCATTTTTCAGATGGACTTAAGACCTTCAGCTATGTCATTACGATCTTAGGTGCAGCGATCATCGTTGTGATGTCCGGCAGAAGTCATAAGAATCCGGTGCTCCGACTGGCACTTGGTTTGTATGATATTTACAATATCACAGGCTGGCTGTCTGATCTGTTATCTTATTCCAGACTGCTTGCACTGGGACTTGCAACCGGTGTTATCGCACAGGTTATCAATCAGATGGGAAGTATGGTAGGAGATGGAATATTGGGCGCGATCGTATTCATTCTGGTATTCATCATCGGACATACATTTAACCTTGCGATCAATATGTTAGGTGCTTATGTCCATACATGCCGACTTCAGTATGTAGAATTCTTTGGTAAGTTTTATGAGGGTGGCGGAGAAGCGTTCCATCCATTTAAAGAAAATACAAAATATGTAGATATAGGGAATGCAGGCATGAAAACCTGTAAACCGGAAATTAAGGAGGAATAATCAATATGACAATGGGTACAGTTTTAGCTTTAACAGGAGCTGCATTAGCAGTTATTTTGGCAGGTATGGGATCTGCTTACGGTGTAGGTATCGCAGGTCAGGCTGCATCAGGTGTAGTAAGTGAAGATCCAAGCAAATTCGCGAAGGTTCTTATCATCCAGCTTCTTCCCGGTACACAGGGTATCTATGGACTGCTGGTAGGATTCATCGCTTTATCAAAGATCGGTATTTTAAATGGTGCTCCTGCAGAACTTTCAACAGCGACCGGATTACTGATCCTTGCAGCATGTCTTCCAATCGCATTAGTTGGCCTTGTATCCGCTATGCATCAGGGCAAAACCGCTGTATCAGCAGTTGGTATCGTAGCAAAGAAGCCGGATCAGTTCGGTAAAGCAATGCTTTTCCCTGCAATGGTAGAGACATATGCGATCCTTGCTCTGCTCGTATCAATTCTTGCAATTAACGGTGTACCGGTATAAAACAGGCACAGATTTGAAACATGATTGAACAAGTAGTACAGGAGGATTTGTATGACAGGATTAGAGAAGATCGTTGAACAGATTCTGGAAGAAGCAAACACTCAATCCGATATGATCCTTGAAGATGCACAGAAAAAGGCAGATCAGATTATAGAAGATGCAAAGGTGGAAGCAGATAAGATCAAGGCGGGTTCGGCTGAAAAGGTCAGCCATGTAAAAGCGGACGGAATGGCAAGGGCAAAATCCTCTGCTGACCTGAAGAAACGCCAGACAGTCTTAAAGGCAAAGCAGGAGATCATCAATGAAGTGATAGGTAAAGCCTATAACGGAATGATCGATATGGAAGTTGACAGATATTTCCATATGATGGAGCGTATGATCGGAAATGCAGTACAGCCGAAGAGTGGACAGATCAGCTTCTCAGCCAAAGATATGGAGCGGCTTCCGGCAGGATTTGCAAAACGGGTATCAGAGATAGCAAAAGCACATGGAGGAGATTTGACGCTCGCAGATAAAGCCAGTGATATAGACGGAGGATTTATCCTGATCTATGGCGGTATCGAGGAGAATTGTTCATTAGCTGCCATGTTCCATGCGCAGAAAGAAGAAATGGCAGACAAATTAAATTCCCTGTTATTCACATAAGGGAGGTAGAAAAATGGCAGACAAATATATATATGCTGTTGCCAGGATCCGGGCACTTGAGATGTCCCTGTTTTCACAGGCTGTGATTGAGCAGTTGATTGCCCAGAAAACATATGCGGACTGCCTTCAGTTCTTAGGTGAAAAAGGCTGGGGTGATACAGAAGCCGGAGTGCAGGATGCAGAGACCATTTTGAACAGGGAACTGGAAAAAACATGGACACTGGTCAAGGAGATGGTATCCGATCAGACAGTATTTGACGTATTGTTGATCCAGGATAGTTTCCATAATTTGAAGGCAGCGATCAAAACCGTTGTAGACGGAGAAGTTCAGGCAAATATATTTTATGACAATGCATCTGTTTCGGGTGAAGCATTAGTCGAGATCATTAAAGATAAAGATTTCCGGTCATTGCCGGAATCTATGCGGGAATGCGCATTAGAGGCATATGAGTGTCTGGTGCATACCGGAGATGGTCAGATGTGTGATGTTATCATTGACCGGGCAGCCATGCGGGCAATGCTTGCGGCAGCGGAGAAGAATGGAGATGCATTATTAAAAGAATATGCAGAGACAGTTGTGGCAGTTGCAAATATCAAGATCGCAGTCCGTTCTGTAAAGACAGAAAAAGGACTGGATTTTATGAGACGTGCGATGGAGGAATGTCAGACGCTCAATGTGGAACGGCTGATGCGGGCAGCACTTTCCGGTATGCCGGATGTGATCAAATATCTGGAAGAAACACCGTATTCCGGTGGAGCTGCGGCATTATCAGACAGTTCATCCGCATTTGAACGCTGGTGCGATAACCGGATCATAGAGGCGATCCGGCCGCAGAAATATAATTCATTTACGATCGGACCACTTGTTGCTTATGTACTTGCAAGGCAGAATGAGATCAAGACAGTCAGGATCATCCTGACCGGAAAGTTAAATCATCTGCCGGATGATGCAATCAGGGAAAGGGTAAGGGAAATGTATGTATAGAATTGCAGTATTAGGTGAATATGACAGCATCTATGGCTTTGCGACTCTGGGACTTGAGACCTTCCCGGTATCCGATGCAGAACAGGGCAGTACACAGCTCAGAAGACTGGCAGAAAGTGGATATGCCGTTATCTATGTAACAGAGAGCATGGCAGAGCAGATCAAGAAAGAGATAGAGAGATATAAGACGCAGATGCTTCCGGCGATCATCCTGATCCCAGGAGTTTCCGGTAATACATCTGCAGGTATAAATGGAGTAAAGAAATCCGTAGAACAGGCAGTCGGTTCGGACATTCTGTTCAGTGGAAACTAGGAAGGAGCGTGACCAGAAAACGTGGCAACAGGTAAGATAAAAAAAGTTGCAGGACCTCTTGTTATCGCAGAGGGAATGCGTGACGCGAATATGTATGACGTTGTCAGAGTAAGTGAGAGCCGACTGATCGGCGAGATCATAGAGATGCATGGAGATCAGGCATCTGTTCAGGTTTACGAAGAGACATCAGGACTTGGACCGGGTGCACCGGTAGAGTCAACCGGAATGCCGCTGTCCGTAGAACTTGGACCCGGACTGATCAGCAGTATCTATGATGGTATCCAGAGACCTCTGGATGATATCATGAAAATCTGTGGAAATAATTTGCAGCGAGGCGTTGAAGTTCCATCATTAAAGAGAGATATCAAATGGCCATTTGTTCCATGCGTTAAGGCAGGGGACAAGGTAGAGACCGGAGATGTGATCGGAACCGTACAGGAGACAGTTGTCGTAACTCAGAAGATCATGGTTCCATATGGTATAGAAGGAACTGTAAAAGAGATCAAGAGCGGAGATTTCACAGTAGAAGAAACTGTATGTGTGATCGAGACAGCAAAGGGTGATAAGGAACTGACACTGATGCAGAAATGGCCGGTTCGTAAGGGTCGTCCTTATGCAGAGAAGATTCCGCCGGTTATGCCGCTTATCACAGGACAGCGAGTTGTCGATGCATTCTTCCCGATCGCAAAGGGTGGTGTAGCAGCAGTTCCCGGACCATTCGGTAGTGGAAAGACCGTTATCCAGCATCAGCTTGCAAAATGGGCAGAAGCCGATATCGTTGTATACATCGGATGTGGTGAACGTGGAAACGAGATGACAGACGTATTAAACGAGTTTCCGGAACTGAAGGATCCGAAGACAGGATACTCCCTGATGGAGAGAACCGTTCTGATCGCAAATACATCGGATATGCCGGTTGCAGCCAGAGAGGCTTCTATTTACACCGGTATTACGATCGCAGAATATTTCCGTGATATGGGATATTCCGTTGCGCTGATGGCTGACTCTACTTCCAGATGGGCAGAAGCACTTCGAGAAATGTCAGGACGTTTACAGGAGATGCCCGGTGAGGAAGGTTATCCTGCATATCTAGGAAGCCGTCTGGCACAGTTCTATGAGCGTGCCGGTATGGTTAAGACACTTGGTTCGGAAGGAAGAACCGGAGCCTTATCCGTAATCGGAGCCGTATCACCTCCCGGTGGTGATATTTCAGAGCCGGTATCGCAGGCAACCCTCCGTATCGTTAAGGTATTCTGGGGACTGGATTCTGCACTGGCTTATAAGAGACATTTCCCGGCGATCAACTGGCTGACCAGTTATTCGCTGTATGTAGATAACATGGGAAAATGGTTTGAGGAAAATGTCAACGAGCATTGGATGGAAGACCGTCAGAAGCTTATGACATTATTACAGGAAGAAGCAGAGCTGGATGAGATCGTTAAGATGGTTGGTATGGATGCCTTATCTGCAGGCGACCGTCTGAAGATGGAAGCAGCCAGATCCATCCGTGAGGACTTCCTGCATCAGAACTCATTTCATGAGATCGACACTTACACACCACTGGATAAGCAGTTCCGCATGATGGAACTTGTGCTGGCATTCTATGAGGAATCATCAGAAGCCTTGAAGCGTGGTGCAACTATAAAGAATATTCTGAATATGGAGGTTCGTGAGAAGATCGGACGTTTCAAATATACACATCCGGAAGATGTGGAAGCAGAATATGACAAGATCATAAAGGCACTTCATCAGGAACTGGAAGCAGCCATAGCAAAGGAGGACTAAGCATATGCCAAAAGAATATAGAACCATACAGGAAGTTGCAGGACCTCTGATGTTGGTACATGGTGTAGAAAATGTTACCTATGATGAACTTGGTGAAATCGAGCTTGCAAGTGGCGAAGTCAGAAGATGCAAGGTTCTTGAGATCAATGGTGAAGATGCACTGGTACAGTTATTTGAGAATTCAACAGGTATCAACCTTTCAAACAGCAAAGTAAGATTCCTTGGACGAAGTATGGAACTTGGCGTATCAGAAGATATGCTTGGCCGTGTATTTGACGGACTGGGAAGACCAATCGATAAAGGACCGGATATCCTTCCGGAGGAGAGAAGAGATATCAACGGTCTGCCAATGAATCCGGCAGCAAGAAATTATCCGTCGGAATTTATCCAGACAGGTATCTCTGCTATTGATGGATTAAATACACTGGTAAGAGGACAGAAGCTGCCGATCTTCTCAGCATCGGGACTTCCACATTCGAAGTTAGCAGCCCAGATCGCAAGACAGGCTAAGGTGCGTGGAACAGATGAACCATTCGCCGTAGTATTTGCTGCTATGGGTATCACCTTCGAAGAAGCAAACTTCTTCACGGAGAGCTTCAAGGAGACAGGCGCGATCGACAGAACCGTACTGTTTATCAACCTTGCAAATGACCCTGCGGTTGAGCGTATCGCTACACCTCGTATGGCACTGACCGCTGCGGAATATCTTGCATTTGAAAAGAACATGCATGTACTGGTTATCCTGACGGATATCACAAACTATGCAGATGCATTACGAGAAGTATCCGCAGCCCGAAAAGAGGTTCCGGGTCGTCGTGGATATCCCGGATACATGTATACAGACCTTGCAACATTATATGAAAGAGCAGGAAGACAGCGTGGCAAGAATGGTAGTATCACAATGATCCCAATCCTTACCATGCCTGAGGATGATAAGACACATCCAATCCCTGACTTAACAGGATATATCACAGAGGGACAGATCATCTTAAGCCGTGAGCTTTACAGAAAGGGTGTAACACCACCAATCGATGTACTTCCATCTCTGTCACGTCTGAAGGATAAGGGTACCGGTGAAGGAAAGACAAGAGGAGATCATTCCAGCACCATGAACCAGTTATTTGCTGCATATTCCCGTGGTAAGGATGCAAAGGAACTTATGACGATCCTTGGTGAATCTGCATTGTCGGATATCGATATTTTATATGCAAAGTTTGCAGAAGCATTTGAAAAGGAATATGTATCTCAGGGTTATGAGACAGACAGAAGTATCGAAGAAACATTAAACATCGGCTGGAAGCTGTTATCGATCCTGCCTCGTGCAGAACTGAAACGTATCGATGACAAGTGGTTAGATATGTATTATGGAAAGTAACGAGAAGCGCGTGAGTAGACTTGCAAATGGGATGCTTGAGCTTGCTCATAACAGACGATTTGCAAGGATGCGAGCATGGTTCGACAGAACCCACCGAGCCGACAGGCGAGGTGGAGCGCTTCGAGTTAATAAACGGAAGAGCGCTACGAGCCGACAGGCGAGGTGGAGCGCTTCACAGTCTATAAACCCTTTATAAGGAGGCAAAAATGGCAGCTACACAGGTAAATCCTACCAGAATGGAACTGACCCGTTTAAAGAAGAAGCTTGTTACGGCAACCAGAGGCCATAAGCTGTTAAAAGATAAACGAGATGAGCTGATGCGGCAGTTCCTTGATATGGCAAGAGAGAATATGGCACTTCGTGAGAAGGTTGAGGCCGGTATCAAAGCCGCCAATACGAATTTTGTCATAGCAAAAGCCGGCATGTCTGAACAGATCCTTCATACGGCACTGATGGCACCGAAACAGGAAGTCCAGCTTACCTGCAAGGATCGAAATGTTATGAGTGTAGATATTCCGGTATTTGAATATACAACAAAAAGTGCAGATGAGAATGATATCTATTCTTACGGTTTTGCATTTACTTCCGGTGATCTGGATGATGCAGTAAAATCACTTGCTGACATCCTCCCGGATATGCTGAAACTGGCAGAAATCGAAAAATCCTGTCAGCTTCTGGCATCGGAGATTGAGAAGACCAGACGGCGTGTAAATGCACTGGAGCATGTTATTATTCCTGAGACAAAGGAGGGCATCCGATATATCAGTATGAAGCTTGATGAGAATGAGCGAAGCACGCAGGTGCGACTCATGAAGGTCAAGGATATGATGCTGGAGGAAGCCCATCACTATAAAGAGCATCAATTTGAGTGATGCAGACGGACGAAAACTCCTGATATTATACATTGTTATTACGCAAAACGCTTGCGCTCTATCCTCGGTGCAACGGTACGTAAGGCAGCAAGGGACGCTGCCTAAGAACCGGCACTCGGATAGGTTTGCTACATAACAAGTATAATATCAGGAGTTTTCTGCTTGTTGTTATATATAAATAAGATTTTATTTGTTTCGTTCAGCAAGTTGAGCCTTTAAAATCGCGATTTCTGCACTCATTTCACATACTGTGGCATCTCTTTCGGCTAGGGCAGCATCCTTTTCAGACAGAGCAGCGTCCTTTTCAGACGGAGCAACATCCTTTTCAGACAGAGCAACATCTTTCTCAGATAAAGCAGCAATCGCTTCATCTCGTTCTTTTTTCAATTCATCGATCATGTAGTTGACTGTATTCTCATCCAATTTTCGTAATGCTTCAGAAAACATGGTAACAACCTCCTCCGGGTGATACAGATACTCAGACATATCCATGCAGATAGATATCGGATAATTCGGGATCTTTACATTCTTTTGGACTGTTTTCAAACATCACGATTGTATAAACGGTTTTCAGATCCTGATAGGTGAATGTACTTCCCTTTTCCCCTTTTACTCTGGTGTACTGGCGGAGCAATAGATCAGCAGAGTAGCAGGACATCCGCTCACCGGGAAAGGTGTATGGAATCTTCTGGATCTCCACATTTGCGATCGAACCATCTTCTAACTGAACAATGATATCCAGAAGCAGGAGAGAAGTTGATGGCAGCATGCTGTCCTCATTTGACAGGATACATTTTACGGTTACTTTTGTGCCGATGATACTGCTAATCAGTCGTGATAACCGTTCCGGGTATATATCTGGGTTGAACAGCTTTTTGAAAAATGGATCATAGGTCAATGGCAGGCTTTTCTTACCTTCCATAAATTCCAGAAAGTTTGATTTCCATTTGTCAGGCCAGTTCAGATATGTCCGGTAAAGGGGTGGATTCTTTTTCAATTCTACCAGACATTCCTCTTTGGTTCGGGATGGGAAAAGCTGATGGATGTTTAATGCGGCAGGCTGTATAGCATTGCCTTTCTGTGAGACAGCAATGTTTCTTTTTTCATTTTCATTGTACATAAATTTAATTCCTCGTAATATCCGGCGCCTGTTTTGTCGACAACATAAAGACAGCTTTAAAGAAACAGTTGAAAAAGAAATCCATCGGATATATAAAGACGTGGAAGATAAAATAATAAGAAGATAAATTTTTAAATCCCCTGCCTGTTATAGATAGAAACATATGAATCTATAACAGACAGTTTTTTGTTGCGTTTAACTTGACAAAACAGTAAAAAAGAGTAAAGAACAGTAAAAAAAGGAGGTGCAACATGCAAAATCCGTTTTTATTAGTTTTCGGAAGAAGTCCTTTAGAATCAGTGTCCAGATTAGTACAGACAAATGAAATTATAGAACTGTTTTCAGCAGATTTATATGATTACAGGGGGACGAGGCAGTGGAAAGAAAGTTATGCTGACGGATATTTCAAAGCATTTCCGAAAAGAAAAAGAATGGATCGTTATTGAGATGAATCCGGAACGTGATCTGCTGTATAGTTTTGCTGCAAAACTATATGATCAAAAGGAATTAAAAGATTTATTTATAAAAGCCAAGATTGATTTATCTGTACTTGGAATCGGTATATCAATAGAAAAAGCAAATCCTTTTTTGATATAGACAGTATCTGAGTGAATATGTGTATGACAAGATCTGGTCGGAGTTATCGAACAAAGACAGGAAGATCTGTTATGGTATTGCAAAAACAGAATCCGGTAAAATAAAGGAGATACGAGATAAGCTTTCATTAAAAACAAATGAGTTTAATCCTTATCGAGACAGGTTAAAGAAAAGGGGCATTATTGATTGCGAGGAACATGGGTATGTTTTCTTTTCATTACCTGAATTTGGGGAATATGTATTAACGCATTTGTAATATTAGATAGATTGATATAACTTCTATAAAGAAATAAACATTTTCAACTTGTACCTCTTTTGTTCGCACGATAATATGAAAGAAATGAATTCTTTGCGTGTAACAGAGAATTTATTGGAGGTATCCTGTGTCTGATCAAGGTCATCGTTGACCGGCAGGGGAAAAAGCTTCCGGGAACGATTACTGACTTTGTCAATGAAAATGGTGTTGATTTTCCGGTTGTGCAGTTTCAGTATAATGGACAGGATATGAAATTACGAGCTGCAAATGGCGGAAACAAAAAGTTAAACCGGAATGATCCGGTGGAGATCATTTATCGTCCGGGCAAAGCAAAGTATGTGAACATTGTTGGAGATAACAAAGATGTAGTGATCGCAGTTGGAATAACCGTATGTGGTATCGGTCTGATCATTTGTAAGATTTTACGGTAAATAATTATAAACTTGTTTTCCTTTCCAATATCCGTTACAATCAAACTTGGAGAGACGGAGGCAATATACAAAGCTAAAATATGCATGTTATTCTGTTCTATCAGTATTAAGAAAGGAGATAGAACATGGATAACGAAATTGTATATTCCTCCAAGGCAACTGATCAGAAAGCACAGTATGATGCCAGTGCCAAGCGCCTGCTTGGACAGAAGATCATACTGGCGCATATACTGATCAGGGTAGTAGAAGAATTTAAAGGTATGGATGCAGATACGGTCGCTTCTTTGATTGAAGGTGAACCATATATCAGCCAGGTTCCGGTTGAACTGGGATTAACGAACAAAGAAACGGTGGATGCCAGAACCGGTGAACGGATTGTCGGACTGAATACAGAAAGTTCCGAAATTGATGAGGGAAAGATATATTTTGATATTATCTTCTATGTGCGGATGCGAGATGGACTGGCGAAAATGATCATTAATCTGGAAGCCCAGAAGAATGAACCGACAAAGTATTTTATCTTAAATCGGGCAATCTTCTATACGGCAAGACTGGTGTCATCCCAGAAAGAGCGGGAATTTACAGGTTCTGACTATAACGAGATCAAACAGATGTATTCCATCTGGATCTGTATGAATATGAAAGAGAACAGTCTGAGTCATATTCATATGGTAAAAGATGATTTACTTGGCGAACAGGACTGGAAAGGCAATCTGGATATTCCTAACATCGTGATGATCGGATTGGCAAAGGAGATACCGCCTAAGGAAGAAAGATATGAACTGCATCGCTTACTTGGAACGCTATTGTCGCAGACAATGACGGCAGAACAAAAATTGAAGCTGATGAAACAAGAGTATGACATACCAGTAGACAGACACGGTATCAGAGACGAGGTGAAGATCATGTGTAATCTAAGTGAAGGTGTAGAAGAAATGGGATATGCGAAGGGCGAAGTCGCTGGCAAAGCTGCTGGCAGGGCAGAAGGCGAAAAAATAGGCGAAGCACGAGGTAAGGTCATTGGAAGGTCTGAAGGAAGATCGGAAGAAAGAGTTGATATTATCCTGAAAATGCATAAGAAAGGCTACACCTTAGAACAGATCATGGATGTAACCGATATGAGCGAATCGGAAATTAAGGCAATTATAGACTAAAGACACAAGCAGGACAGGTAACATGTATATTTTAGTAGAAGTCCAGATATGTCAGAAATGCTGTATCTGGACTTTTATGCTTTATTACAGGTATCAGGAAATTAGACAATTTATCTAAAAAGTTAAAAAGAATTTGTACACTATTGGAGTCAAGATGCATATGGATATCAGATTTGTTATTCTACTAAGAAAAATATGAGTGGAGCAAAGAAAAAAGTAACAAAGAAATTATCCAAGACATTAACCGGATTAAAATCTAAAAAGAAATACTACGTTAAGGTTCGTGCATTTAAGAAGGATTCTACCGGAAACCGGGTGTATGGAAAATGGAGTGCTGTAAAAGCAGTCAAGATTAAATAATCTGGAATTAGATGTGTAGCGCTCACAGAAAAAAGTAGAGTGCAAGTAGAAGGAAGTGTAAAAACTGCCGCCAGTCATTTAACTGGCGGCAGTTTTGTGTTCTTCCGGAGTGTATTAATTTTTTGTATTTGAATGTTGCCGGTCGTATGAGATCATTTTCGTCCATATCGGAAATCGCAAGAATCTGCACCTTCGGCGATCGTCTTTGTCCGGATGAGCTTCATCTGCATCATGTCTGCAAGAACATAGTCCATGCGGCACAGATATTTTGCCAGTTCAAAGCAGTCTTCATCCCGGCACAGATTACAGATACCACAGGTATGATAATCATAACCAAGTTCAAAATCATCCTGTGGAGTTCCTTCGATAATATCAACAACCCAGTCGTTTTCATATCTGTGTAAATGGGAATCTGCTGACCATTTCAGTCTGTCCGGCATCTTCTTTTTATCAAGATAGCTGTTGGCATTTCCGACCGCTATATGAAACAGCTTGTTGGAAGATAAGCCGTCCTTGTACAGTTCATAGCAGGCTTCCGGTGACAGTGGGGTTTTACGGTTTAAGGCGATAAAATATGCTCCCATGCAATAGGAACTCATAAGTCTGGATTTGCCAATGTCCTTCGCATTTTTCATAATCGATACATATTCCTGCTTTATTGCTTTTTTATTAATATTCAATTTCTGTTTTGCTGCCTGCTTCATACAGGAGCTGTGATAAAAATATCCAAATAATTTCTGCGTAAATCCATATTCCATTTTAAGCTGCCTCCATATTAATCAAATTCCAATTCGATGATCTGGCACTTTTTCTTCCATATAGAGGAATTAATAATGTTTCCTGTACGGTTCCTTTTTCAATCTTAATTTTTTCCATGTTTTGGTTCCTCCTGTTTTTTTATTCCAAGTGCTGCTTCCAGTCCATGAAGCAGAATGTTCATTGCTTCTAAAAATGCCTGTTTGCACTCAGGTGTGATCCCGTTTTTGCAGGAATCATCTGCGATTATTTCACAGACCATCGAGAACTCAGAGGATGAGAGAATATAGACTGTTTTTTCTGATAATTGATTTGATGCAAGTCCTCGTTTGTATAATTCGGAATAATACTGCATTGCAAATCCGGTGCATTGTTCAATGTAGATTTTACGAAAACGGCTCAGGTATGTACCGGAGTCATTTTTTAAGAGCATGTGAAATAACTGCATGTCATCCTCTAACAACTCAAAGGTGCGGATGGATATCCCGGAATATAAGACCTGAAGTAACTGATCATCTGTCATGGAAGTAAAATCTGCATGCAACATAGATTCGGAAAGCAGCATAAGCTTATTTTCGCTTTCCGCAAAGATTTCTTCAAACATATCTTCTTTGCCGGAAAAGTGTTTATAGATCGCTCCGGGGGTGATTCCGGCTTTGGCTGCGATCCTGCGCATGGAAGCTTCCTGATATCCATATGTCAGAAAGATATCTTTGGCACTCGTAAGGATTGCCGTTCTGGTTGCTTTTGTACTTTCTCGGATTGTTCTCACTCCTTTTTGTTCAAATGGTAAACACTGTTTACTTTATAGCACAGATCATAAATGAAATCAAGAAAATAATGAATATAAGATTAAAACAATTACTTGCGTTATAGAAGAAAGTTAGGTAAAATAATTTCTGTATGTAAAATGCTAGAAATGAATGATACTATATAGAAGAAAGTAAAGTAGTTGTGAGGGAGATGGACGATGAAATTATCCATTTTGTGTTGTTTAACGGACGAAGAAGAATTAAACAAGGCGACCATTGAAGTATTTGAAAAGATGGCGGCATATGGGCTTGGTAAGAATAATAAAGTCCGGATCGGTGAAGAATTTGCAAATGCAGCAGGGGAAGGCAGTATGGCATCTGCAGAAGGAAGCAGTACTGATATTGGCGACAGTGATCTGTCGGCGGATGATATTTCTCAGGAAAAGATCAGCATGGGTGAAAAGAAGAAGCATGCTGAGGCTGAGAAAGAAAAAGAAGAAAAGAAATCAGAGACTGTAGTTTCGGATGCGCAGATGGCAGAGTATTCGGTTCAGTTTGTGCTGAATACCAGTCAGGTAACAGCAGATAAAGACTGGTATAATAATGTGATCACCAGGATCGGTAATCCTGCATTTACGGTAACAATTGACGATACCGCATATACTGCACCGGCAGAAGCATATCATCAGATGGCAGAGAAAGCAGAGGGAGATTACTGTGTATTTATAGAAGCCGGAGATGTGATCTCAGAGAATCTGGCAGAGATCCTTACAAATGGAATTACAATCTGCCCGGGATATCATGTATATATGATCGCAAAAACATTTGCAAATGCAACGAAAGGTGCATTTCGTAATTTCTTAAAAGTTACAGACAGTAAAAAGGAATTAAAAGCATTTTATGTGATCGATCTGAAGAATAAATACGACTGTTATCCATTTACTTTTGCAGGAACAATTTTAAAAACGGATATTTTAAAACAACATAATGTCAATACATCACTGGGATTGGAAATAGAACGTGATTTCTTCCTTCGTTTGATGGCAGAAGAAATGAAGGTTGTATATCTTCCGGGTGTGGAATATACAGCATACGAATATGAGGAACATGATATTACATTTTATCGTGGATTGTATATGCAGGAGTGGTATTTTGATTCTATTACAGAATTCTGGATGCCGTTCTTAACAGAAATGAAAGAAAAATATGGAAGGATACCGGTATTTATCCAGTATAATTTCATGTATTCCATACATGCCAGATTTGAAGGCAACATGGACAATCGGAACAAGCATGTGATCGAGGAAGGCCATGGCGAGGAATATCTGGAACTGATAGGTAAGGCACTTGGATTGATTGAAGAGAGTATCATGCTGAACCGGAATAAGATAGCGGCATGTATCACAGGTGATACGATGAAATGGGTGTATGGTATCTTACGAAATGGACAGGATTATAGGTTTCAGCGATTTTTCCTTGCAGGAAAGATCTATTATGGAATCGGGGATACCCTGTTTAATTCAGTTATGAGCTTAAGCACTAACATCCTGTTCATCAATTACAGAGATGGTAAGCTGGAGATCGATGGAACGGTTCATCCGATCCTGTACTCCATGGCGGACGAGATTTATTTCAAATATAACAATGTCAAATATAAGATCGAATATAACGGACGATATGGTCTGACAAAGGCATTTGGAGCAGCTATCTGTAAGAGGCATTCTTTCCATCTGAGTATTCCGGTCGCAAAGAAAAATGAAACAGCAATATCCTGTGAGGCGAAATTCGGAACGCAGATCGAGGCAATCACACTTCGTTTCCCATCCCATTTCAGTCGGGTATGTGGAGCCTTTACAAACAGCCACTGGTTCTTTGGAGATAACAGAGAGTATATGATGACATCTGAGCGGAGAAGTATGGTGATCCGTAAGGTTAGCAAGTCACAGAAATTTGTAAAAGAGCTTAAGTTACTGAAGGATATGTTTAAGAAGGATAACTGGACAAGAAAGTATGCGATATTCAGAATGCTGTACTTTATCTGTCGTCCATTTATGACCAGAAAGCCGATCTGGATGTATATTGATAAGATTTACAAGGGCGGGGATTCATCTGAGTACCTGTATAAATATGCCAGTGCACAAAACAGCAAGGATATTAAGCATTATTATCTGGTTGATAAGAAGAGTACCGATTATAAACGCCTGAAGAAGGAAGGCTACAAGCCGTTGGTGCGTGATTCCTTAAAGCACAGACTGGTATTCTTATATGCAGATATGATGGTGATATCGAATTCAACTGTGTATGCGTTTAACGGATATAAGCTGAAGAATTCCGCATTTATCCGTGATCTTCCGCATTTTCATGTCTGCTGTGTTCAGCATGGTATGTCGATCCAGAAGATCGCGATCGCACAGAACCGTCTGCGAGACAATCTCAGACTTTATTTCTGTGCATCCAAGTATGAGATCGAGAACCTGTCACGACCGGTATATGATTATGTTGGCTATGATGCATTGAGGCTGACCGGTGTACCACGTTATGATGGCTTGAAGGATCGGGCAAAGAAACAGATTATGATCAGCCCGACCTGGAGAATGCAGGCAGCAATGCCGGTGCGTACCAGTGAGAGTGAGCAGCGTGATTACAATCCACTGTTTAAAGAATCCGAATACTTTAAGGTATTCAATGCACTTATTAATGATAAGCGTCTGATCGAAGCAGCAGAGAAATACGGATATCGGATCAAATATGTTTTACATCCGATCGTAAGTTCTCAGGTGGAAGATTTTGATAAGAATGATTTTGTAGATATTGTTCCTGCAGTTGGTGATATGAGCTATGAAGATATGTTCTGTGAATCCAGCCTGATGGTAACGGACTTCTCAGGTATTCAGTTCGATTTTGCTTATATGAGAAAGCCATTGGTATATCTGCATCATAAGGATATTCCACAGCATTACGAGGAAGGAACCTTCCATTATGATACGATGGCATTTGGTGAGATCTGTCATGATAATGATGAGCTGATCGATACTTTGATCGAGTATATGCAGAATGACTGCAAGATGAAGCCGGAATATGTAAAGCGTGCGGATGATTTCTTCTACTACAGAGATCACAATAACTGCGAGAGAATTTACAAAGAAATGATCGACTATCAGGAGAAATATGTTCTTCCTGAAAGATATTAACGAAATACAAATTAATAAAAACAGGCGGTTATCAGTCTGGATATGCATGATAAAGAGTGAATGCATATCTGCGAAGATCTGGTGGTTGCCTGTTTTTTTGCTGCCACGATATGGAAAGGAAGAGAAAATTTTACAGCATCTGTAGATTAGTGATTGTGCAGAGCGTAAATGCCATGATAAAATATGTTTAATATCTGCGGAGATGAATAGAGGAAGACAGATCATATAAATGAAAAGGAGCGAGTGACTATGAAAAAATGGAAGAAATTAACTGTGGCATTAGCTGGAATTGCCGCTTGTGTTGGACTGATCGGAAGTCCGGCTATGGTACAGGCAAAGGAAGATTCTGCAAAGGCTGTATTGCAGACACAGACAGTATCTGAATCAGACCAGACAGAAGCGGAGCTATCGGCTGTAAAGGCGGTAAAGCTGAATGCGGATAAGGTTGGGGAGACGACCTCCTACAATGATATGATGTATTCACCGGAGAAGAATGGAATTTATTTTGTCCATACAGTAGGTGAGGTTTATGGAAATTACAGGACATACGAGATCGTATTCTATGATATTTCCAAGAATACATATACGACGGTATATACAAGTGAACGTGGGGTTGAAGAGTCTTATATGGATGATAATGCCATATATTTTGCGAAAACGGATGTATCATATACGAATAACGAAAATACAGGTTCTTATGATTGTACATGTGATTTAGAGATCACAAATTATAATTTTAAGACAGGAACAGTAAATAAGCAGGCATTTGAAACATTGGATATTGGTGCGAACTGGGCAAATCCTATATCTACATTTGGAGTCGATTCATATGGAAGATATTATATTGCGACCAATGAAGATAAATTGTATCTGTTCAATTCCGAAGGAAAATTATTGAGTACGACCAAATGTGGAAGTGAGATATATGAATTTGCAGGCTTTGATAAAACGAATGGTAATTTTTATTACCGAGGATCAGAGAACTGGAGATATTGGGGATATGATCACAGCATGGCAAGTCTGAAGGCTGGCAAGGTAAACAGCGATAATTCTATCACGATCAAGGGAGAGAATATGATGTATCTCTACCAGGATGGATGGTTTGCACATAAGGCTCCGATCCGGATGTTAAATGACAGGTATCTGGTATCTCTGTCTACATTTAATGGGAACATCTGTGTACTGATAGATTCGAATCAGTATGATATAAATGATGTAACCCAGAGCTCTACAAGTATTAACCTGATTGATAGCAGTGTATCCGTATCACCAATCAACATTGCAAATAAAAAAGCATTGAAGATGGCGTTTTACACAGCTGATTCATATTACAGCGATGGATATATTGACCTTACAAGCATCGGACCAAGATGTGCATTAAACAGCACAGCAAAGTCTCTGATCGTAAAAACAGATGAGACGGTATTAACAGAATACGACATAGCAAAGCAAAAAGAGAAGATACGGTTACAGACAAAGTACCCGGTCTATACATTTTTCATGGACAAATCCACCTGTGTAGTAGTAGAGAAAAAGAATGACAATTATTATCTGGAAACATTTGACTGGACATATCCGACAACCTTCCGTGTGAGTGCACCGGCCAGTATGAAGGTAGGAGCATCGGGAACAGCCGTCTGCAGTACAAATGGTGGCTTTGCTCTGGACTATACTTATAAAAGTTCAGATCCAAAGATCGTAAGTGTCGATAAGAATGGCAATTTAAATGCATGGAAAAAGGGAACGGCAACGATCACGATCAAGGCAGATCCGATCAATGTGAAGAAGACGATCACGATCAAGGTAACAGATTCGACTTTATCAAAGAGCAGTAAAACTTATAAATCGACCGGAGCAGTCGGTACAGCATCAGCAACCATGCATCTGAGTACAAACAGTGGATATACATATGGAAATGTACAGACCGCTTATCTGAATGCAAGATCCGATGGAACCTTTGAGCGTGTAGAGTATATCAGAGGTTTGGTAGTTCGCGAGGTTTATGATTCTTCTTATCGGTTAAAGAGCCGGAAAAAGATCAAATGCGAACTCCCGTTATTTGGCGGATATTATAATGGAGAGAAATACAACTATCTTGTATTTGGACAGTCAAATACAAAGGAGAGCAAGACAAAGGAAGTTATCCGTGTTGTAAAGTATGATAAAAACTGGAAGCGGATCGGAGCCTGCCGGATCAAGGGAGCAAATACATATATGCCATTTGATGCAGGTGGACTTTCAATGACAGAAACAGCAGGTAAATTATATATACACACCTGTCATACGATGTTTGCCAGCAGCGACGGATATCATCATCAGGCAAACTGTACCTTTGTAGTAAAAGAGAGCAATATGAAGCTGGCAGATTCGTATTATGATGTTATGAATCTGTCAGAGGGTTATGTCAGCCATTCATTTGCACAGCAGATTGAAACAGATGGTAAGTACATTTATCGTGCAGATCTGGGAGATGCTTATCCAAGGGGTATTGCGCTTACAGCAACGAAAGTCGGAGATCAGGTAAAGGATCCGTCCATGTATGGAACGGTTATTGCGATTCCGGGAGACACAGGATATAACTATACCGGTTATACATTAAATGATCTGAAGCTTGGAACCAATAACTATATTCTGACCGGAACAGGCATCAAGAACGAAAAGACCTCTGTAAGAAATATCTATGTGAATGCAGGATCGAAGACACATTTGCAGACAGGTGCAAAGTGGATCACGAACTATACAGCGAAGGATAAGATCACGGTTATGAATCCAAAGCTTGTAAAATTGTCGGGAACACAGTTCCTGTTATTATGGGAAGAAAAGAATACAGTGAAGAATACTTATACAACGAAGATGGTGCTGCTGGATGAAAGTGGAAATAAAACCTCGGAGATCTGTTCTTCTCCACTGGCACTTGCGATGTGTGAGCCGGTTGTAACCAAATCCGGTACGGTTATATGGTATGTAACCAATAACGATTCACCGGTATTTGTCGAGATCAATCCATATCAGTTATCCAAGGTACAGAAAAAAGCCAGGAACGTAAAGACCTTCAAAACCGACAAGACAGAGTCATTTGATAATGGACAGAAGAGTGGATACCGGAAGGGTGATATCTATATCAAGGATAAGATGATTTATAAGATCACATCATCAAAGACGGTTGCCTTTGGCGGAGTTACTTCAAATACCATCACATCACTTTCAATTCCTAAGACTGTGAAGATTGGAAAGAAAACATATCAGGTAACGGCGATCGCATCCCGTGCCTTTGTAAACAGAAAGAAGCTGAAAAAAGTAACGATCGGTGCAAATGTATCCAAGATTGGAAATTATGCTTTTTATGGATGCACAAATCTGAAGACCATTACGATCAAGTCAACAAAGTTAACAGCATCGACTGTTGGCTCTAAAGCATTTTCAAAGATCTATACAAAAGCAACGATCAAGGTCCCGAAAGGAAAGAAGATGGTATATAAGAAGTTCCTGTTAAAAAAGGGAATTACAAAGAAGATGAAGATAAAATAGAGAGCTGGAGATTTCTGTAGTCGATGAGCTGTCAGGCATTTATATGTCTGACAGCATTTTCTTTTATAAGAAAGGAATGACCTGTAATGTAAAAATATTTCGCTGAGCATAAAAATATATGATATTGTCCAGAATATAGAAAAAGGGTGGTGGATGTGTACATGAAAAGATCGGCGAAGATTTACATGGTGCTGCTTGTCTGGATCGCAGCAGCATTGCAATTTTTTATAAATAAGAAAATGGACATTGAAGAAGTATTTGCCGGAGTGCAGGAGGCAGATGCACAGATGCAGATCGATGCGGATGTGAGTGCATGGGGCGTGTACCAGGTGGCTCATTCTCATCTGACGCCGACAGCAATAAAAAATCTTCTGTTAAATACGGCTGAATATTTTTGCCTAACTTCCGGTGAACTGACAGTCACCGGACAGGATGAGTATATAACAACATTTCAAAGCAACGGGGAAAGTGAGCTCTGGAGAATCACTTTCCTTGTTGATTCTAATACCGGTCAGAGTTATCTGATCTTTCATACGGATAATATAGAAGCAGTTGACCGGATTCATACATTCTATGATGATCTGAATATTGATGAGGTGGTGAGCGTTGAAGCTGATATTTCTTTGCAGCCGTCAGGGAAGGACCCATTATTAGAGAAATTGCTGGCTGAGCTTCCAGTCACAGGGCTTACGCAGACTCCGGAAGGCTGGTATGGACGGCTGAATTCCAACGTGCATCTGAGCGATCTTGCAGCAAATAAAAATGTCCGGATTCAGGAGACGGGTTACGGTTCGGTTCATCTTCAATTCGGTGATAAGACAGATCTGGTCAGACTGTATGCTTCGGTACTTACACAATAAAAATCCGTATGAAAAATCTATACAAAACCTAAGAAAAATAACACGAAATATATATTAATTTTCTCCCGGATATGTTAGAATTAGTTGATTTTTGTCTAATGATAAAAATTATAAATAACTTGAAAAGGAGAGTGTATAAATAATTGGAAAACATTATCGAGTTAAAGCATATCACAAAAAATTTTGATGATAACTTTACGGCTGTGGATGACTTTAATCTGGAGGTGCAGCGTGGAGAGTTTGTAACCTTTTTAGGGCCGTCCGGTTGTGGTAAGACGACCACACTTCGAATGATAGCCGGTTTTGAGATGCCGACAGAGGGGGAGATTTTATTAAATGGTAAGGACATCAGTAAGTTGCCGCCAAATAAGCGCCCGATCAATACGGTATTTCAGAGATACGCATTGTTTCCACATTTAAATATTTATGACAATATCGCATTTGGCCTGAAGCTGAAAAAGCTTCCAAAGGCTGAGATTGAAAAGAAAGTAAAAAAAGCTCTTGAGATGGTAGATCTTGAAGGGTTTGAAGATAGACGCGTTCAGACATTGTCCGGTGGACAGCAGCAGAGAATTGCAATTGCACGTTCACTGGTAAATGAGCCGGAGATTCTGTTGCTTGATGAGCCGCTCGGTGCGCTGGATCTGAAAATGAGAAAAGAGATGCAGCTCGAATTAAAGGAAATGCACGAGAGACTTGGAATTACCTTTATCTATGTAACCCATGATCAGGAAGAAGCGCTTACAATGTCAGATAAGATCGTTGTAATGTCAGAAGGACGTATCCAGCAGATTGGTACGCCGGAGGATATTTACAATGAGCCGAAGAATGCATTCGTTGCGGACTTTATCGGAGAAAGCAACATTTTTAATGGTATCATGACAGGCAAATTAAAGGTTCGTTTTTGTGGTGCGGAATTCGAATGCCTGGATGATGTAGAGCATGGAACACAGGTGGATGTCGTAGTGCGTCCGGAGGATATACTGATCGTGTCGCCGGAGCAGGGAGCAGTAAAAGGAACGGTTATCTCTGTGGTATTCAAGGGTGTTCATTATGAGATCACAGTACAGTCCGGTAAAAATGAGATCGTGATACAGTCCACAAAGTCTGCAAAGGTGGGCGACATGGTTGGACTTAACGTAGAGCCGGATGGCATTCATGTTATGCCTGCGGAGAAAGCACTGAACCGCATCGAGACAGGAGTTGACAAATATTATAAGCTGGAATTCTTAGATGGTGAGCTTGAGTGTGATCTGAGTAAGATCGTTCCATCGTCTCATTATGAGGATGGTGTATTAATGGATGCGTCCGGAGATGTCATCGATCATGAGCGGCTCAAGGTGATCTTAACGATCAAGCCGGATGATATTACGATGAGTGATGATCAGGAGGAAGGTATCATATCCGGTCATATCATTAACCTGATCTATAAAGGAGACCACTACAGCTATGTAGTCCGTACGGAGAATGAGGAAGACTTCATTGTTCACGATGAATATCTCTGGAATATGGATGACTTTGTCAGCCTTGTGATTCCAAAGGATAAGATCCACTTTGAACTTAAGAAATAACCGAAAGCAAAAGGAGACAGAGATGAGTACATTACGTTTTTCCAGAAAACAACTGTGTGTGCCATATGCATTGTTCCTGATATGCTTTGTGGTTGCACCGCTTATAGTCATTATATATTATGCATTTACAAATGGGGAGGGACAGTTTTCGCTGGAGAACCTGACAGGATTCTTCACCAGTCCGAACACGATCGGAACCCTTGCCTACAGCTTTGCGATCGCCTGTGTATCGACTGCAGCAGCTTTGTTGCTGGCGTACCCGATCGCCTATATACTTGCCAGAAGTGAATGGAAGAAAAAGTCGATCATTGTTATGATCTTCGTTCTTCCGATGTGGATCAATTTTACGTTAAGACTGACTGCTTTAAAGGAAGTCCTGACGTTGATCGAGCATAATCTGGCATATTATCCGTTTTTGAATTCCGTGATCGGTATGGTATATGATTTTCTTCCATTTATGATCCTGCCGATCTATACAACATTGATGAAGTTAGATAATAGTCTGTTAGAAGCAGCAAATGATCTGGGTGCAAGTTCTGTTCAGACATTTTTAAAGGTGACGCTTCCATTATCTGTTCCGGGTATCATCAGTGGTATCGTGATGGTATTCCTTCCGTCTATGACGAACTATGTTGTATTGGATATGTTGTATAACAGCACTTATGTTATGGGTAGCCTGATAGGCAGCTATTTTGCTGCATACGATTGGCACAATGGATCCATGATCGCACTGGTGCTTCTGTTGATCATATTAATCTTTACTCTCTTTACAAATAAATATGAGGGAGAAGACAAGAACAGAGGAGGTGCATTGTTATAATGAAAAAAGGATTTCGGGTTGCTTTTATTATATTGATGTTGGTGATCCTCTATCTGCCGATTCTGATCCTTGCAGTTTATAGTTTTACGGATTCGGCAAATATCGGAACAATACACGGATTTTCCGTTCAGAATTATGTTACATTATTTACCAAGCCTGAGCTTGCAGATATGATCTGGGGTACGGTTCTTCTTGCGGTTGGATCTGCGTTGATTGCCACTCTGCTTGGAACATTGGGTGCGGTCGGTGCATTTTATTCCAAGAAACTTGCATCGGGGATCGTATCTGCGATGAATCAGGTTCCGGTTGTAAATGCAGATGTTGTAACCGGTTTTTCAATCTGTATCCTGCTGATCGTGGTATTTGGTGTCAGCAAAGAATCCTATGTGCCGCTGGTAGTCGGACATGTCGTGCTGTCTGCACCATTTGTTTATCTGTCAGTTGTACCTAAGCTAAAGCAGATGGATGGAAGCTTGTATGAGGCTGCGATGGATCTGGGTGCATCACCATTTACTGCGCTGATAAAAGTAGTCCTTCCACAGATCTTACCGGGTGTGATTTCAGGATTTGCACTGGCAATAACTTTGTCATTAGATGATTATTTCATTGCGAGTTATACAAAGCCGGCTACATTTGATACGATCAGTACTTATGTCGTAAATGCGACCAAGGGTTCTCAGACAGAGATCAAGACTGCTTTATGGGCGTTATCAACAGTGATCTTCGTGATCGTTATACTGATCGTTGTTGGAATGAATATGACATCAAAGGCAAAGGCGAGAGCCGGAAAGGCAGGTGGCAGATATGAATAAGAAGAAGTTATTCAAAGGATTTGCCGGCTTCTGTGCCGGACTTATGATGCTTACGCCTGCGGCTTATCTGGTACATGCGGAGGCAGATGATAAAACGCAGGATCAGGCAGAAGCGTCTGCAGCATCAGATAATACAGGGAGTGATGCAGCAAAGACAGATGCTGCTAATGTACAGAAATCGGATGATACGATCGTGCTTCGTGTATCCAACTGGGAAGAATATATCGACCTTGGAGAATGGGATGAGGACGAAGTGATCGACCTGGAAGATGGAACCGAGATCTTCGGTGAGAATTCCATGGTGACAGATTTTGAGAACTGGTACTATGAGACATATGGTCAGAAGGTAAAGGTGGAATATTCCTGCTTTGGAACAAATGAAGACCTTTATAACATGCTTACCCTTGGTGATAAATACGATCTGGTCTGTCCATCCGACTACATGATCATGAAGTTGATGGCAGAAGAAAAAGTAGTTCCGTTTTCGGATTCGTTTTATGACACGAGTATAGAGGAAAATTATTATGCAAAGGGAGTATCTCCATATATCAGACAGACCTTTGATGAAAATGAGATCAATGGTGAGAGCTGGAGCAAATATGCAGCCGGATATATGTGGGGTGTAACCGGTATCTTATATAATCCGGAGAAGATAACAGAGGAAGAAGCAGGTACATGGAATATCCTGAATAATCCGAAGTTTGCACGTCAGGTTACGATCAAGGATAATGTGCGTGATTCTTATTTTGCGGCACTTGGCATTTTGAAGCAGGACGAATTGACATCAGAGAAATTCATAAATGCAGATACTTATCATGATGATCTGCTTCGGGTAATGAATGATGTCAGCCCGGAAACGATACAGGAAGTGCAGGATCTGCTTCAGGATATGAAGGACAATGTATATTCCTTTGAGACAGACAGTGGTAAGGCAGATATGGTATCCGGTAAGGTGCTTGCAAATTATCAGTGGTCCGGTGATGCGGTTTATGCGATGGATCAGGCAGAAGAAGATGATCTTTATCTTGATTTCGCCGTGCCGAAGGAATCTACCAATCTCTGGTTTGATGGCTGGGTGATGTTAAAGGATGGTATCGATGAAGATGCCAGAAAACAACAGGTAGCAGAAAGCTTTGTGAACTTTCTTTCAAGACCGGACAATGCAGTCAGAAATATGTACTACATCGGATATACTTCTGTTATTGCAGGAGGTGAAGATGATAATACAGTATTTGATTATCTGAACTGGAATTATGGTGCGGAAGATGGAGAAGAAGATACAGCAGAATATCCGCTTGGTTATTTCTTCAGTGGTGATAATTCGGATCCTGATTACATCATAACTGCTCCGGAGGAGCAGACAAGACGTCAGCTCTATGCCCAGTATCCGGACGAAGCGGCGATCGAGCGAAGTGCGATCATGCAGTATTTCGATGTAGATGCCAGCAAACAGATCAATCAGATGTGGATCAATGTCCGTTGCTATAACATTAAGGATGTAACGCCGCAGGTGTGGGCAATCGTGGTGATACTGATCCTTGCGGCAGCAGGGCTGATCGTACATTATAAACGTTCTCATTACCACAGCTAAGTGATGTGATTTCGGCGATCAGCCGGGAGTTTATAGAATAAAAAAGAGGAATCCTTTATGTTCCAACCATACAATCGTCAGATTTTATGTCTGGCTTTTGTAGGTGGAACAAGAAGGGTTCCTCTTTTTTGTGGGGATTACCAGGTCAATGAAAATTCAACCAGCTCCGGTGTTTCCGGTTTGCCGATCAGCGGTTCCTTTCTGTCCAGAGCAGATAAGAAAGCCATTTCATCATCCGTCAGTGGCTGCTAGTTTTACGTGCTATTCCGGTCAGACTGATACCGGATGACACGAACCCGAAGAAATGGACGAATGAAAGCCGTCCAAAGCATGAATAATAAGATGAAATAATTTTTTCAGTGATATTTGAGGGATTTTGAAATTATAATAGATTTAAATGGTATTAATAAATAAAAAATGTTATTATAACTACATAATATATGAATAAAAATAATCAGGAACAGGAGGAAAATTTTATGACAAGACAGGAAGTTTTAATGACCTTTGCACAGGGTGCTAAAAAAATATTGGAAAATAATTTATCTAAGCTTATTGTCTATGGTTCTTATGCTCGTGGTGATTATAAGGAAAATTCAGATATTGATGTTATGATATTAACCCCCTTTTCAAAAGAAGAAATAGAACAAGTCGAGAACAAAATTTTTGATCTTGCTTTTGAATTAGAACTGGAATCAGGCATTGTGATTAATCCAGTTCTGGAAAATGAGGAACATTATAAATATTGGTTGGGGGCGTTGCCATTCTTTGATAATGTAGAGAAGGAGGGGATAGTAATTGGATGAGAGACAAAAGAATTTAAGTAATTATCGAATTGCCGAAGCTGAAGATAGTTTAAAAGTAGCAGCACATTGTTTAAAAGAGGGTTTGTATAAGGATTCGATTAATCGTTCTTACTATGCTGCATTTTATGCAGTAAAAGCTATATTGGCGTTGAGTACAGTTGATTTTAAGCGTCATAAAGATGTTATGGGATACTTTAATAAAGAATATGTGGCTAAAGAAATATTTCCGCGTGAAATTGGAAGAAAGCTTGGAACGTTACAAAGAGTACGTGAAAAAAGTGATTATGATGATTTCTATATTGCGTCACGAGAAAAAGCGGAAGAACAGTTTCAGACAGCGGAGCTGGTTATTGGGGAGGTAAAAAAATATTTGGATAAGTAATAAATAATGGATAAAAGGGACTGTGCAGCAGTCCCTTTATTTTGAATAGTAGTACGAATAAGAAAGATAAAAAATAATTGTTAGAGTGAGCATTTATAATAGTTATTTTATCAAACTTTCATGAGTAAAAAATGAAAAATTATGATAGTAAAATATCTTCTTTTATAGTACTAATTATTTGGAATTTTTTTTCGCGAATTAAATATGTACGTTGCTCATGTGTTTTGTTAATTAAGGCATCTTTTAGTAGTGAACGATATAATTCATTATTATCCAAATAATCATCTTCATAGGTATCGTCTTCTGCAAGTTGCATACGTATAAATTCTCTTTTGACGGAATGCATTTCAGTTTTTGTGAGTTTTATTGTATCTTCATTAAAAAATGTATGTGCATCTAAGATAAATATACGTGTTATATCCTTTGCATTATATAAGGCTATACCGGTACTGCGCATATTAAATTTTCGTATTTCTTTTTGAATTGTTTTACATAAATCATATTTGTAAGAATCGGCATAACCTATTTGGATGACTTTTTGTTCATCTAGTGCTAGGATAAAAATACCAAGTTTCTTTTGACATTCACTGAGATTGTAGATTTCTTTAAAATTATATTGTTCTGTTATTCTCGTTAATTCGGTATTGTATGTAGGAAAGTCTTTTTGACTTCTGTCATTAATTAAAGATTCAATATATTCTTTCCATGCGTGATATCCATTGAAGGTATTGTAATGTTCATTGTCTTTTAAATAGTTTGTAATATGGAAATATCTTATTTGCAAACACATATATGCTTTTATATTAAAATTGGGTGAACCATAAGAACCAAATTTTCGTCCAAAATGCTCGAAAGTTGCATATGTAGGAATATAATTTCCAAATTCTGTGGGAACAAAATAAAAATTATTTATGTCTATATCTTTAATTATATCAGAAGGAGTACCTTCTCGTTCGTTGTAAAAAGTACCATCTTTATAATATAAATTAATTTTCATGATATCATCTTTTGAAAGGGCTGATTCTATCAATGTTAGATTTGGGTTAAGAGAAGTGGTAGCCATATATAGTTTATCCTTTCTGAAAATATTTTTATTTTGTATGCGTATAAAATAGAAGCCTGGGAGAAATTTCTCCCAGACTTCTTTTTGGAATAGTTCTATTATAATTCAGAATAACCATAGCTGTTTACAATAGCTTCAATGCGGTTTCCGGCCTGACACATTGGACACTGATCATGAGGATAGGTCTTGTAATCAGGAAGATCCTTTTCGGTAAACAGTGCATGTACCGGATAGCCGTCAACCTCTGTTGCAACAGAGAAGATAGCAGAGATACCTGCGATAGAACCTCCATAGTATTTGATACATTCCAGGCTCTTTTTGATCGTTTTACCGGTTGTAGCAGATGCGATCAGAAGAAGCACATGCTTGCCTTCGATCATTGGCTGGAGGTTGTCACGGAAGATCAACTGGCCGGAGCTGTGAACCTCAGGTGTAACAACGTAGATGGATTTGTGCTGGTTCATGGAAGTGATACCGTTCTGACTTAAGGTTTCTGCCAGATAAGCACCGATCACTTCAGTTCCGTCCATGCAGACGATCGTGTCAACAATGGTTGATGCCATATATTCGGTTCCCATGGATTTGGCAGCGGCAGCAGCCATAGTGCCTCTGACCTTCAAGGTTGTCATATCGATATACTGGTTGATATGAGAATGGTTTGTAGCAAAGTGACCGTTCATCACTTTGATATATAACTGATTATTGTAAGAAGATGTTAATTTCATTGGTTCATGTTTCATATGTATGTACCACCCTTTCATTTAAATAACATATATAATTTATTATACAACCTCTAAAATAGTGTTAACGACCAGATCATTCTGTTCCGGATTCATGAAGCAGAAGCGGATATAAGAATTATCCAATCCTGTGATGTCGGCACAGCTTCTGATATACAATCCCTTACTCTGGCAATGTTCCACAACTGTCTGAGCAGTAATATCGGTCTTTAATAATTTAACCAGAATAAAATTTGCATCCGGCTTATAGAGCTTAATCGTCTTGCGGCTTGCCAGTGCAGAATAGACGAGATTCCGTTCCGTCTTCATCAGTGTCTGGGTCTTACTTATGTAGGAAGCATCCTTGAACATATCAATGCCGGCTGCCTCGGCAAGTGCGTTGATCGCATAAGGAAAACCGGCGATTGACATTGTCTTTTTAAAAACCGGATTAGATGTGATCGCATAGGCTAATCGAAGACCGGGTACTGCAAAGAATTTACTTGTGTTTCTGAGAACGTAGAGATTGTCATATTCCTTAACCAGCGGAATAGCGGTGCAATCATCCTTATCCTGAACGAAATCCATATACTCCTCATCAACGACCAGTGCAATATCATTTCCTGCGCAGATCTTTGCAATGAATTCCAGAGATTCGCGGTCGATAACCTGTGACGTTGTTCCATTTGGATTCGAGATAAATGCCATATCAATGGACTCATTTAACGTAGAGATGAAATCCGCAATATCCAGTTCATAATTTTCCTCTTCGGATAACTGATAATATGTGATATCACAGCCGTTCATTTTTAGGAGCTTCTCATAATTTTGTGCTCCCGGTGAAAGAAGGACAGCATGTTTTGGACTGTTGAATTCGATCAGGAGTTTGATAAATTCATATGAGCAGCTTCCGACAATGATATCGTCCGGATCCGCACCAGAATAGCCTGCAATACTGTCTTTTAATCTTGTATATGAGCCATCCGGGTAACGCTTCAGATCTTCGATACTGTTAAGAATGACATTTTTGACAGAATCCGGAACCCCGAGCGGATTCATGTTCAGGTCAAATCTTACAGATTCATTCTGGGAGAGCAGATTGCTCCCAGAAAGATGTGACGTACTTTTTCCCATAAAAAATTCCTCTTTTTCCATATATAATGTTTCAAAAAACTATTTATTTTGCTATAATCAAAATATATGTTTTTATATAATTATACCGATTCGGGGATTTAATTACAAGAAAAATACATGAGTTTTAATAAAATGATTACGAAAGCAAGGAGAACCAGATGAAAGGGATCGTAGAACAGTACGCCAGAGGAGAATTCAATGTAGAAAGACCGGATATTGATATTTCCATTGCAAAGCTGGAACTGGCTGTGGAAGCCGGCTCCATATTTCAGGGAACCTTTAAGGTGGTGTCAAAGAATGATGTACCGATCAAATTGATGGTATATGACAGCAGATACCTGTTCGATTTCAAGAGTCATACATTTGTAGGCAGACGGAATACGGTTGCCTTTTCTTTTGATGCCCGCGGAATCGAAGAAGGCAAGAGCTTTAAAGGACATATCAACATCATAACGGATGGTGGAGAATATAAGATCCCGTACAGCGTAGAGGTTGTTCCGCCTTATGTTCTGGTAGAAGACAAACGGATCGAGGACCTGTTCCAGTTCGCGACCTTCGCAGAGGAGCACTGGGATGTAGCAGTTCAGATCTTTGACAGCCCGGAATTCGTGCGTACCTTTTTAGGGGATGACGCGATCATTAAGGGAGTCTATGAGAGCCTGAAGAAATCGTTATCCATCAATCAGGCAATGGAAGAATTCCTTGTATATACCCATAAGAAACGTGTGCTTACACTGACAGCAAAGCAGCGTGAGCTGTTGATCGAGATGCCGGATGAGCTGGTTCGTGCAACGATCTCCGTAAATAAGAACACCTGGGGTTATACCCATACCTATATTACATCAGACAGCGATTTCCTGATCCCGGAAGCAACCCGGATCACAGGTCAGGATTTCACTGGAAATAATTATGAGCTGAACTTCCTGATCGATCCGACGAAGATCCCGGAAGGGGTATCGGCAGGTTATATCCATTTTAATAATACCCTGCAGAATATCAGTGTAAAGGTCAGCATCAAGAAGCCGGAGGTTCAGAGAACCGAGCCGAAGAATCGTCATGTGAATTTCATGATCAAGAAAGGTCATGAGGCACTGGCAAAAGCATACATTGATTTCCGTACGGATAAGATGGCACTTGCTGATTACACGAAACGTTCGACAGAGGCACTGGAAACACTGGTCAAATACAGACCGGAGGATAACATCTATCGGCTGGGACTGCTTCATATGAAGCTGTTAGAGGGCAAGACAGAATATGTAAAACAGGAATTTGTCCGTATCGATGCAGATGCCGATCTGAACGAGGCAGGCAGCATGGAGAAGTGTTATTACAGTTATCTGAAATCACTTCTGACAAAGGATAAGGACATGATCGACAGCACGGCAAGACTTGTCCGCGGACGACTGGAACAGGAGAAGGACAAGCTGTTTTATTTCTGGCTGCTGTTATTTGTGGATTACAGTTATACAGAGGATAAATGGAACCTTTATGAGGATATCCGGAAATTATATAATGAGGGTGTAAACAGCCCGGTTATTTACTTTGAAATATGTGATATGTTCAATAAGCAGCCGCTTATGATGAAACGGATCGCACCGCTTGAGATCTCAGCTATCCGATGGGGTATGCGGCATGAATTTGTATCCGAAGATGTCATTATGGAATTCGTAAAGACGGCTGCAAGAATGAAGCTCTTTGATATTCACGCATTCAAGATGCTGGAGAATATCTATGCAGCAAAACATGACCGTATGACCTTGGATACGATATGTGAAATCCTTCTCAGATTTAAAAAATGTGATAAAGAGTATCATGTATATTATCAGGATGCGGCAAATGCAGGAATTAAATATGTTGGTTTGTATGAGGGCTTCTTAAAGAGCATGGATAAGAAGACGTATCAGCCGATACCGGAATCCATTCTCCGTTATTTCAATTACAAGAATACGTTAGATGATGAAGAGCTGGCATATCTCTATGCAAATGTCATAATGAATAAGGCACAGAATATGAATGTGTTCCATGAGTATATTCCGGCAATCGAGAACTTCATGGAGAAGAAGATCATTGACGGAGAAGTGAGTGATGATCTGACGGTTATCTATGAAGAATTTCTGGAGCCGGAGAGTGTGAAACCGGAATTTGCATCAAAGTTAATTAATATCATATTCAAGCAGAAGCTGACATGTCGGAATAAGAATATTGTATCAGTGGTTGTAACACATGAGGAACTGGAAAAGAGTGAACAGGTGGATGTGATTGACGGAGAAGCTTATGTAGAGATCGTGTCAGAATCCGCTATCATTACATTACTTGACAGTCGGGGCTGCAGATATATCAATACGGTACCATACCGGCTTGAGCCGGTTGTTGGAGAAGAAAATTATCTGGATATCTGTAAAGAGTATAATCCGAAGGATTACCGCCTGTTATTATTTGAGTATAACGATATAGACAGCTTCTCATATAAGGATGCATCCGAGATCAATCTGGCGCGTGATATCTCTAACTGCCCGAATATCAGTTATCTGATCCGGCAGAGAGCACTCCGCCATATGGTTGAGTATTATCATGAGAATTATGATGCGGACATTTTATATAAATATCTGTCGCGAATTGATCTGGATTATGTGGAAGTGGAGGACGCTTCCCGGATCATTACATATTACATTTCTTTACGGATGTATGAGCAGGCATTTAATGGAATCCATCGGTTTGGATATGTAGATGTGGATGTGGATGAACTGATACGGATCGCAGAATTCGGAATATCCGATAAGAGGTATGATGATGACAGGATATTATTATCTATCTGTGTGTATCTGTATCGGAGAGGATATGCGACACAGAAGGTTCTGGCATTCCTGATCAATAACTATAATGGCTCGTTAGAGGAAATGGCAGAGCTGTTTAAGGCAGTTAACACAAATTATCGTGATATTGATATGCTTGCAGAGAATATCTTGGCACAGATGATGTTTGCGGATGCTTATACAGAGGCAATCTTTGATATCTTTGCGCTTTATTACGCAGGCAGAAGCAGGGGCATGGTAGTCAAGGCATTTTTACGGTTCTGTGCATACCAGTATATTATCAAGGATCTGAAGATTCCTGCGGATATCATGGAATGTCTGTATAAAGAGGTGGCGAAGAAGAACATTACAGATGAGATTTCAGAGATGGCGCTGCTCTCTTATTTTGCAGGCTGCGGTGGACGGTTCTCGGCAGAACAGAAGGAATGGATCCGGAATACAGTTCGTCATTTTATAGACAGCAGTAAGATCCTGCCGCTCTTTAAAGAATTTGCATCCTTTGTAACGTTGCCGGATGATATGAAGTTTAAGACCTATCTGATCTTTAAGGGTGAGAGCGGCAGACAGATCTGGGTAAGCTACAGCTTCGGACAGGAAAGCAACAGTATGGCACATTACAAATCGGAGCGAATGAATGAGATCATACCGGGAATTTATATCAAGGAATTTGTTGTGTTCCACGGAGAGACGCTGTTATATTCCATTGATGGTGCGGAGAGCGGTAATTCATCCATCGTTGAGAGTGATATTTTAAAGAATACAACATGTCATAAGAAGAACAGTAATCGATTTGAGCTGATCAACAGTATGCTGATCAGTCAGGAGACAAGAAATGATCAGGAGCTGATCCAGGCGATGGATACCTATCTGAATAACACACATTTCTTTGAGGAGAATCTGATATTATTATAAGACAGCAGAAACAGGAGGAGATAACATGACGGAACATCCATTATATCTGGGATTGGATCTGAGTCCGGAGTATACACAGTTAAGTTATTATAAGCTGGATGAAGGAGTACCGGAATCAATCTGTCACAGTGATTCCAAAGATACATATCTGCTTCCAAATATTATGTTTTATACAGATAAATATAAAGACGGAACCGGAGCAAAGGATGAATCCGGTTGGAGTGTCGGAGCGGTGGCTGCAGGGAAACGGTTCAAGGAAGATGGCGTGGTGGTTGATCGTATTTACCAGAAGACGATCATCAACGAGGACACGGAGATCTATGGAACAAGTTATAAAGCAAAAGACCTTCTGGTCAAAATGCTGCTGCTTCATATCCGGGAATTTACAAAACAGTTTGAAAGCTATGAGATCAGGCGGCTGGTAGTAACGATCGCAGATGCCGATATTCATATCATTAAGGCAGTGCAGGAGTTACAGAGAGCGCTTCATTTAAGTGATGAACAGTTTGAGATCACAAGCCATATAGATAGTGGAATTTATTACATCTTTAATCAGCCGGAGTCGTTAAGAAATAACAGTGTGGTGTTGTTTGATTTTAACAGCAGCGGGCTTGATTATTACAGATTCGATATTACGCATAACAAATCACCGGAGATTGTGGATGTATTTCATCAAAACCTGAAAGACCGCTTGACATTTTCAGCGTTTAAGAAGGACGATGAGGAGCTGGATGAGCAGTTCGCAGTGATCTGTCAGGAGCTTCTGGCAGAGACTTATGTGTCCTCGGTGTTCCTGACCGGAATAGGCTTTGCGGATAACTGGCTGAAGGAGTCGGCGACGATCCTCTGTCAGGGAAGACGGGTATTTGTCGGTCAGAATATCTATACAAAGGGAGCCTGCTACCGGGCATTTGGCGATCGGCACAGCAAGGTACTTGATCGTTATCTGATCCGGTCGGAATATACAGTTGGCTTTGATATAGGTATCAGTTTAAATGATGACAGCAAGACATTTGTGCCGATCACCAGAGGAGGACAGGAATGGTTCCACACAAAGGGAAAATTATATATCTTTCCGGACGAATCAAATCAGGTGGAGCTGATCTATCGCAACATATTGACAGGAGATTATGATAAGGAGCATATCGAGATCCACGGACTGCCGAAGCGTCCGCCGAAGACGACTAAGATCTCACTGGAAGCGGAATTCTACAGTGCGGAAAAGGGAGCGGTTGTTATCAGGGATGAAGGATTTGGAACGATGTTCCCGACCACAAATAAGATATATAGGAAGGAATTTGACCTGAAATGGGAAAAATAATTGTATGTAATACAAAAACTGCACAGAATCCATATACGTTCCTGAATACCAAGGTATCTGTATATTCCTACGAGGAATTGTGTTACTATCTGTATAATAATATGGTGCTGGTTGGGGAAGAAGATGTGACGGCGAGCTTGTCGGCATGGATCAGAAGAGAACTTGATCTCACAGAGCTTGCGGATAAGATCGATACATTACTTGACAAGCATGCATTTGTTCAGGATATCATGGTGGAGATTCTTGTGTATGGCGGATATTACAGCAGTGAAGAAGTACGGCAGTTTATGGCGGAATGCCAGAAGCTTCGTACGTTAAAATCATACGAAGTCGAGAAGCTGCGGGCGGATGGATATCTGCGGTATAAGCATTATATAAAAGCGGGTGCGATCTATGATGAGGTCATCTGCTATCTGGAAAAAGAAAAACAGGAGGATGAATTCCTCGGAAATGTATATCATAATAAAGCAGTTGCTCTGGCCGGAAATCTTCAGCTTGATGAAGCAAAGAGCTATTTTATTAAGGCATATTCGTTAAATAAGAATGAGGAATCCATGATCGAATATTTCTGTGTGCTGGCAGTTACAGTGGATACTGCGACACTTGAAAAAGAGATTAAGAAACGAGGACTTCCTGCGAACTTTTTAGAGGATCTGATGAGTGAAGTCGGAGATTCTAAAGAAGATGTGCGGGAGCTTCCAATCTACAATAAAGTCCAGAAAGCGGTTTATAACCGACTTCATGGACATATTGAAGATTATGACAGGCGTATGGATACGATTCTGTCGGAATTAAAAGACGAATTCAGGGATCAGCTTGTCTGATAAATGAAAGGTAAAGTTGTGTATGAAGTATGATGTGATTATTATCGGTGCAGGACCGGGAGGAATCTTTGCGGCATATGAACTGATGAAGAAGAAACCGGAGTGTAAGATCGCTGTATTCGAAGAAGGATATACTTTAAAAAAGAGAAAATGTCCGATTGATGGCGATAAGATCAAGAATTGTATTAACTGTAAGCATTGCTCGATCATGTGTGGATTTGGCGGAGCAGGTGCATTCTCAGATGGAAAATACAATATCACAAATGATTTTGGTGGAACACTGTATGAATATATCGGTAAGCAGAAAGCTGTTGACCTGATGAAGTATGTAGATGAGATTAATATGGAAAATGGCGGCGATGGAACAAAGCTTTATTCAACCGCCGGAACGAAGTTCAAGAAGCTATGTCTTCAGAACAAGCTGAAGCTTTTAGATGCGTCGGTTCGCCATCTGGGAACTGATATCAACTATGTTGTTCTTCAGAATCTGTATGATCAGATGAAGGATCATATGGACTTTTATTTTGATACACCGGTTGATACAGTACAGGTCATTGATGGTGGTTATCGTATCATCTGTGATAAGGGTGAATTCGACTGTGAGAAATGTATCGTATCCGTTGGACGAAGCGGAAGCAAATGGATGGAAAAGGTATGTAAGGAGCTTGAGATTCCTACAAAATCCAACCGTGTCGATATCGGAGTCCGTGTGGAGCTTCCGGCAGTTATCTTCTCACATCTGACGGATGAATTATATGAAAGCAAGATTGTATATCGTACAGAGAAATTCGAAGATAATGTCAGAACCTTCTGTATGAATCCAAATGGAATTGTGGTAAATGAGAATACGAATGGTATCATCACTGTAAACGGACACAGCTATGAGGGTGATGAGAAGAAGACAGAGAATACAAACTTTGCACTTCTGGTTTCCAAGCATTTCTCAGAGCCATTTAAGGACAGTAACGGATATGGTGAAAGTATCGCAAGATTATCAAACATGCTAGGCGGTGGTGTCATTGTACAGCGGTTTGGCGACCTAGTCCGAGGCAGAAGAAGTACCGTGAAGCGTATTGAAGAAGGGCTGGTAACACCGACCTTAACGGCAACACCGGGTGATCTGAGTCTTGTCCTTCCAAAGCGTATCTTAGATGGAATCATGGAAATGATCTATGCACTGGATAAGGTAGCACCGGGAACAGCAAATGATGATACTCTGTTATATGGTGTGGAGGTTAAGTTCTACAACATGGAAGTGGAGTTGGATGAGAATCTGGAAAGCTGCCACAAGGGCTTATATGTGATCGGAGATGGCAGTGGCGTAACGCATTCGTTGTCCCATGCCTCCGCCAGTGGTATCTATGTAGCCCGTCACATCCTTGGCGAGTAATGGCATAATGATAAAAAGCCGAAGATTTTCAGACATCGGCTGCTATATAATACGAATCCCCTTGTAAAGGCTCATGATATTTTCTGCTCACTGCATATGCCTGATCCGTAAATGCTCCTGTGCCAACTCGCCCTTCGGGCTCAGACAGGCACCCGCATTTACTGGCAATGTGCAGTTCGCAACGAAAAATCATGAATGTCTTTATCAAGGGGATTGAATTATATAACAGCCGATGTTCTTAAGAAAATCTCCAGCTTTTTTTCACAGTATGACGCATTCTTCATATATAATATGAATCCCCCTATAATGACGTGCCAGATTGTCTATTCTCTGCACATGCCTGATTCGTAAATGCTCCTGTGCCAACTCGTCCTTCGGACTCAGATAGGCACCCGCATTTACGGATCGGGCAATATGCGGTGGGCAGAAAATATCATGAGTCTTTACATGCAAATGTGTATTATGTGGCAGGCTCTATCATGGAACAAGCGCCAGCTTTTCAATAATAAATCCTGCATTCTCCATATGATATTCGTTGCCACAGTAAGGGCAGTTGCGCTGGCGTACAGTATCGAAGCTTGCGCCACAGGCAGGGCAGTGGACGGAAGTAATGGAGAAACCGGGCGGTTCTATGTAGGCGGTATTTCTCCGGAGGGTGATGTCGATACAGTCGCCCCGACGGTTTATGGCGCCATCATGTTCACTGTAATTTATCCACCAGGTACGAAGATTCAGGCACAGCTCACTTCCCTCCATGTGGATATTATTGACAGTTAAAGCCTGCATGTAGGTCATCTCGATGATATCCTGAAAATATGGATCAAAAGAAGAACCACGATAGAAAGCAAGGTTTTCCGGGTGATCTGCCAGAACGGTCATGCGGATCAGGGCGATGATCTGGCCTTCAAATTTCTCAAAAGAAAAAACAGGATCATAAGGCGCAAATGCTCGTGAGATCTTTCCCTTTGCTGTCACATAAGACCAGAATGGAATACGTTTTCGACCGTCACGATTGAACTGCTTAATGATCAAAAGAACGGATGAAAGCATAAGTCCGGTGATGCCGCCGAAGATCAGTGTGACAAAATAGGACATGATCAGGCTGGCAGGAATCGGATTCTCCCGGTCTGAAAGAAAGGAAATAAAAGTAAATAGAAATACAACCAGCATAGTAATCCATATGGTGGAGCCTCGTTTGTTTACATTTTTCATGGAAGCATTATTTCGGATAAAATAGGTATTCGTGATACGTGGAAACAGATCCTTGACCTGAAATACGGTATTGCAATAAGGGCAGCCCTGTGTCAGAGCGGAAACCGGATTTACGGCACCGCAGTTCGGGCAGGTCATTGTCATATGATGAAGCTCGGCTTCATTTGGTGTGTGGACAACAGATTCATACATCGTATCATCGGAATCCCGGTCATATATGATGCCGGATGAATTCTCAAACCGCAGTCGTCTGATGATATGTTCATTCATCAGGTCAACGGTATACCATGCGGTGTTTCTTGAAAAATATGTGGTTCCGGGAGTCTCTTTGGCAGGTGCCGTGTAGTGGATCATGCGGATTCCTTTGCGACCCAGTCGTTCTCTTTGCAGACGGAGGGCGTAGGAGGTATCGCCGTCACAGCTCTTTGGCAGAAGTCCGGAATCATACCAGTGATTCAGTTCTATGGCAAAATCATCATAAATGCTTTTGTGTTTTTCCCATGCAGGTTTGTATTTCTTAAATGCGGTCACCTGTTTTATATAGCGTATCAGTAATATAACGGCAATTATGATCAGTACGATACCGATTCCAAGGAAAATAAATGCAATGTACGATATAAAACCATTTGTCCCCATATAGGAGAAGTGTATAATGGAATATAGAAGATGTCTAGCATAAAATAAGAAAGGACCAAAGCATGAAAAAGCAGGAAATGGCAAATACATCGTTAAAAGAGAATAGAACACATGGAACGGTGCAGTATCCGGTTGCTTTGTACGAATGGAACGGAGAAAATGAGTGGCATGTGGTTCCGCATTGGCATGAGGAAATGGAATGGATCTATTTTCAAAAAGGTGATTTCCCGGTATGGATAAATACAAAAGAGTATCAGGTTCATGCACCGGCATTTATGTGCATCCATCCGGAAGAACTGCATGCACTGATCCTGGAAAAGGATGGTATAGAAAGTGCGGTTGTGTTCCCTCTTGATATCCTGTGCTTTGAACGGTATGATGCGGCGGAGGCGAAGGTGCTTGGCCCACTTGCAGAAGGAAAGCTTCGGATGCCGGTTCTGTGCCAGAGCGGGGATGCGGCATTTGAGGAATTGAGTGCCTGTTATAAAGAGATTGAACAGGTGCTTAGGCAGATGAAAGAACATGATACGAAGAAAGTGCAGCATCTGGATTCTTCAATAACGCGTGAGAACGTGGCAGGAGAACCGAAACAGAATCTACAGAAAAATATGCTCTATTTGAATATCAAGGCAAAGATGTTAGAATTGATCGCAGTTGCATATAAGTATGACCTGTTTACAAGACAGGTCAGGGAAGACAGGGAAGAATCCGGAACGGTAGAGAATCTGAAGAAGGTGCTGCAGTATATCGGGGAGCATTACGGTTCACCGATCCGCTTGTCCGAACTGGCGGAGCTGGTCAATATGAATGAACAGTATTTTTGCCGATATTTTAAGAAGAATATCGGGAAGACGATCACAGAATATATCAATATGATCCGTGTGGAGAAAGCGGCAACGGCACTTGCAGAGACAGAGGATAAGATCATAGATATTGCATCTGCCTGTGGATTTGACAATATCGGATATTTTATCAGACGCTTTAAAAAGGAGAAGGACATGACACCTTCTGAATATCGCAAAAAGTCAAAATAGTACAATAAAATAGTCAATTTAAAGATAGAAAACCTCTATGTATTCCGTATACTGTAATTAAAGTGTAAAAAGAACGAGTATCTGTATCCGATGGTGGAACAGATACAGACAGTATAAAAGGAACACAGGAGGTTTTTATAATGAAAAGAAAATGGTGGCATGGTAAAGTAGCATATCAGATATATCCAAAGAGCTTTCAGGATACAAATGGAGATGGAATCGGTGATCTTCGTGGCGTGATCGATCATTTAGATTATCTGAAAAGTCTGGGAATCGATATTATCTGGTTATCTCCGATCTATCAGTCTCCATTTGTCGATCAGGGTTATGATATTTCAGATTATTATAAGATCGATGAGATCTTTGGAACGATGGAAGAATTCGATGAGCTGTTAGCAGAAGCGAAGAAGCGGGATATGTATATCATTATGGATCTTGTTATTAATCACTGTTCTGACCAGCATGAATGGTTCCAGAAAGCATTAAAAGATCCGGAGGGTAAATATGGCGATTATTTTTATTTCCGTAAGGGAAAAGACGGCAATCCGCCAAGCAATTACCGGTCTTATTTTGGTGGAAGCGCATGGGAGAAAGTAGAAGGAACGGACTATTATTATCTTCATATGTTTGCAAAGGAACAGCCGGATCTGAACTGGAACAATCCAGAGGTATTAAATGAATTATATACCATGATCAACTGGTGGCTGGATAAGGGCGTTGCAGGCTTCCGTATCGATGCGATCATCAATATCAAGAAAGATCTGAGTTTTCCGGATTATGAGCCGGACGGACCGGATGGCATGACAGGAATCTTCCGTATGGTTGAGGGCGTCGATGGCGTTGGTGAACTGTTAGAGGATTTGAAGAAGCATACATTTGAAAAGTACGATGCGTTTACAGTTGCTGAAGTATTCAATATGAAGAAGGATGAGTTGGAAGAATTTATCGGTGACGACGGACATTTTTCAACGATGTTTGATTTCTCAGCGCATGAGATGACCTTTGGCGATCATGGCTGGTACGATGCGAAGAAGGTCGGATTTGATGATCTGAAAAAGGTGATCTTCCATGCACAGAAGGAATGTGAAGATGTTGGCTTCCTTGCAAATATTATAGAGAATCACGACGAGCCGAGAGGTGCGAGCCGTTATCTGCCGGATTACCTTCAGAATGAAGACGGAATCAAATTACTGGGAACGATCAGTGTTATGCTGCGTGGTATTCCGTTTATTTATCAGGGACAGGAGATTGGTATGCGTAACTGTCATATGGCTTCGATCGATGATTACAATGATATTAGTACAAAGAATGAATATGCAGTTGCAATCGATGCTGGCTGCACGGTAGAAGAAGCGATGGAAGCCTGCTATGAGAACAGCAGGGATAATGCCAGAACACCAATGCAGTGGGATGATTCTGCACAGGCAGGATTTACAACCGGAACACCATGGCTCTTTGTAAATCCAAATTATAAAGAGATCAATGTAAAAGAACAGCTTGGCAGGGAAGATTCAGTATGGTACTATTACCAGAAGCTGATCGCACTTCGTAAGTCCGAGGACTACAAAGAAGTATTTACCTATGGCAAGGTCGTTCCAATGTTTGTGGAGAAGGATGGAATATTTGCATATGCAAGAAAGACGGAAGACCAGACCGTTTACATTATAACGAATTACAGTAGAGAAGATATCACGGTTGATCTGCTGACTACAAATGAGCAGCCGAAGCTTCATGTTTTGTTAGATAATAAGAATGACGTATGCTTAAATGGCAACCGTATACGGTTAAGCTCCGGGCAGGCAGTGATCCTGGGATAATGCTTTGAATAATTGATCAACATATAAAACCATTAAAATGATGGCGAAACAGTGCTTAAAAACCATCATTTTGATGGTTTTTATTAGTTACAAGGAAATTAATATATGATATTCTGTTAAAAAGTGGAAATAAATTAGGGGTATTATAATGGCATAGAAATGGGGTGCATATATGAGAAAGAATTACAGGAAAGGTATCGGCAGATGGCTGGCAGGAGTGCTGGTTATCAGCATGGCACTTGGACAGATAACAGGCTGTCAGGTGGCAGGTGGGGATAAGAATGGGGGAACAACCTCCGGGTATCTGACAGAAGAAAATACTGACAGGGCAGATGGCTCACAGACGACAACCGAAGAACCGACCAGAGAGGAAGAGTGGAAATCGATCGTCTCGGGGGAATGCTACAAGCAGGCAAAGGTATCCGGATATACGAATCTGTATCAACTGGATATGAAAGTAGAGGAAGATAATATTTACATCAATAAGATGTTTGCTTTTGGGGATGCACTTGGAATCCAGTATGGCGTAGGAGAAGATGGTTATCTGGCACTATATGATCTGGCGGAACTCAGGCAGAAAGTGGTTGTAAGCTGCCCGAAGAATACATATGCGTCAGATGTATTTTCAAATGGAACCGATGAGGTGGTTCTCTATGATAAAGGCAATAAAGAGCTGATCCGGTATGGAGCATTGTTGGATCAGGAGACTGTTATGCCGATCGAAAAGGGGACACCGGACAGTTATCTGATGTCAAAGGATCTTACCGGTTTCTTCTATACAAATGCAGAGGATGGACAGATCTATGAATATGATCTGCGGTCGGGGGAAGAGTCAGAGGTGTGTCCGGCATATTCAGGAGAAGGAAAAGATATAACGCTGCTAGGATATGCGGAAGAACCGGAGTATCTGGTGGTGTCGGCATATGATAATACGGCAGAACGTGTGGACGTCAGATGTTATAGTGTGACCGGTGAAGATATAAAAGAAACCGGTGATTATGATATCGTGCAATTTGAAGGAAGTGGGGATAAGTACTACGCATCGGTATATGCGGATGGTCAGGTCTATCAGGTGTATGGAGAAACTTCCGGGGAAGAACCGGGAATTTTGTTCCCGGATAATACAGGTGATTTTCAGGTTGGCTGCGATGTAGAACATGGTCTGGCTATGTATGGCAGTGCCAGCCAGTCGCAGGAGACGAATACACAGAAGCTGCAGTTCCGGATCTATAATGTGGATACCGGTAAATGTGAAAGCAGACTTGCAGTAACATTTCCGTTTGATGAAACAAATTATATTTATATCGATCAAGGTACTTATATAGATACATACAACTTCTTTGCATTTTCAACGAGCGGACTCACACCGGAAGTATACATATGGGATCTGAACGATGCGCGCAGCATTTCCGGTGATTCCAGAGTCTACCGTTATCCATGGAGTTATCTGGATCATCCGTCCGATGAGTTGAAGCAGGAGCTGCGGCAGCAGGCAAAGGATATCGGAGATCAAAATGGTGTAGAGGTACATATATTTGATGAAGTGACGGAGTGCAGCAAGGATATCTACCGGTATGAGGCATCAGACAATGCACTTCTGACCGCGCAGTCACTGGAAGTCCTGAAGAATGAGTTGAAGAAATATCCGGATCGGATGTTGAAAAATCTGGATGATGGATATGGAAGCATATTAAAGATCTATCTGGCAGGTGCGATCATAGGAACAGATGAAACAGCACTTACAACAGCTGCCGGAGTTCAGAATACTCTGGAGAATGACACATTTCTGGTTATTGATATCAATGATCAGTCCTCCTATATCAGCACGATCCACCACGAGATCTTCCATGCGATCGAGAACCATATGAATTACACCGGCTGTTGGTTTGATGAAGGAATTTGGTCGGAGTGCAACCCGGATGGATTCGATTATGATTACGATTATATTGCAAATGAAAATAGCTATGACAATACCTATGTTGCATTTTCATCCGGTGATGCGTCAGAGATTGCATTTATTGACACCTACTCAAAAAGCTTTCCAAATGAAGACCGTGCGAGAGTATTTGAATATGCCATGACGGATCAGCAGAATGATAATGGATTCTTTAGCTATGAAAGAATACGGAAAAAGTTAAAGGTGATATCGGATCAGATGAGTGCATGTTTCCCAGAGGATGATGGAGCGACACTTATGCCGTGGGAAAGAGTATTGATGTATGAAAAATAGCAAGATTACGTTTAAAACCGCTTGACACTGGAAAGACTTCTGTTGTACTATGAGATTTAGTTTAACAGCATAAATGCAAGGAAAAAGAGGAGTACCATAAAAGAACTGCCAGAGAGGAAGATCCACAGGCTGAAAGGTCTTTCGAGGAAATTTGTGGGAAGGTAGCTTTGGAGCAGCACATCCGAAATGTTCAGTAGGATGCGCCGGGTCGTTCCCGTTACAGAATAAGATGAGTGATAAATTAAGGTGGTAACGCGTAAGATACGCCCTTTGGAACAGAGATGTTTCAAAGGGCTTTTTCTATGTAAGAAGATTGATTCTGTAAAGGAAAAACGCTCCACTAAAGATGCTATAAAAACAGAAAGGATGGAACAGATGAAAGAACTGGAAAAGACATACAATCCGGCCGATATAGAAGACAGGCTGTACAGAAAATGGGAAGATAAGAAATATTTTCATGCAGAGGTAGATCGCAGTAAGAAACCATTTACGATCGTTATGCCGCCTCCAAATGTAACCGGACAGCTTCATATGGGTCATGCCCTGGACAATACGATGCAGGATATCCTCATTCGTTTCAAGAGAATGCAGGGCTACAGTGCATTATGGCAGCCGGGTACAGACCATGCAGCGATCGCTACAGAGGTAAAGGTAACAGAGAAATTAAAGGCAGAAGGTATTGATAAGAAGGAGATCGGCAGAGAGGCTTTCTTACAGCATGCCTGGAAATGGAAAGAAGAATACGGCGGAAGAATCGTAAACCAGTTAAAGAAGCTGGGTTCATCTGCTGACTGGGACAGAGAGCGTTTTACAATGGACGAGGGATGTTCAGAAGCAGTTAAGGAAGTATTTGTCAATCTCTATGAAAAGGGATATATCTACAAAGGTTCCAGGATCATCAACTGGTGTCCTGTATGTAAGACATCCATTTCGGACGCAGAGGTAGAGCATGTAGAGCAGGAAGGACATTTCTGGCATATCAATTATCCGATTGTTGGAGAAGAAGGAAGATATGTAGAGATCGCAACGACCAGACCGGAAACCCTGCTTGGTGATACGGCGGTTGCTGTAAATCCAAAGGATGAGCGTTATAAGGATATCATCGGTAAGATGCTGAAGCTCCCTTTAACAGACAGAGAGATCCCTGTTATCGCAGATGAATATGTAGATATGGAATTCGGAACAGGTTGTGTAAAGATTACACCGGCACATGATCCGAACGACTTCGAAGTAGGTAAGAGACACAATCTGGAAGAAATCAATATTTTAAACGATGATGCTACGATCAACGAGAAGGGCGGCAAATACGCAGGCATGGATCGTTATGAAGCAAGAAAAGCAATGGTAGCAGATCTGGAAAAAGAAGGTCTTCTTGTAAAGGTTGTACCACACACACATAACGTAGGAACACATGACAGATGTAAGACAACGGTAGAGCCAATGATCAAGCCACAGTGGTTTGTCCGTATGAAGGAAATGGGCCAGGCAGCTCTTGATCTGATCAAGACAGATGAGCTGGAATTTGTACCGGAGCAGTTTGATAAGACATACATCCACTGGCTTGAAAATATCCGCGACTGGTGTATCTCCCGTCAGCTTTGGTGGGGACACAGAATCCCGGCTTATTACTGTGATGAGTGTCATGAGACGATCGTTTCCAGAGAAGTTCCGACGGTATGTCCGAAGTGTGGATGCACACATCTGACACAGGATGAAGATACACTGGATACATGGTTCTCATCCGCACTCTGGCCATTCTCAACACTTGGCTGGCCAAAGAAGACACCGGAATATGAATATTTCTATCCGACTGACGTACTTGTAACCGGATACGATATCATCTTCTTCTGGGTTATCCGTATGGTATTCTCCGCACTGGAGCAGACAGGAAAGAGCCCATTTAAGCATGTTCTGATCCACGGACTGGTTCGTGACGATCAGGGCCGGAAGATGAGTAAGTCTCTTGGAAACGGTATCGATCCGCTTGAGGTTATTGATAAATATGGTGCAGATGCCCTTCGTCTGACACTGATCACAGGTAATGCACCGGGAAATGATATGCGTTTCTATTGGGAGCGTGTAGAGAATTCCAGAAACTTTGCAAATAAGATCTGGAATGCATCCAGATTCATTATGATGAATATGGAAAAGGCTGATTTCTCAAATGTAAAATTATCTGATCTTACGATCGCTGACCGTTGGATCTTATCCAAGGTCAATGATCTGGCAGTTGAGATGACAGATAACATGGAGAAATACGAGTTGGGTATCGCAGTTTCCAAGGTATACGATTTCATCTGGGAAGAATTCTGTGACTGGTATATCGAGATGGTTAAGCCAAGACTTTACAATGATGCAGACGAGACAAAGGCAGCAGCCCTCTGGACATTAAAGACAGTTCTGATCCGGGCATTGAAATTATTACATCCATATATGCCGTTTATCACGGAGGAGATTTTCTGTAATATTCAGGATGAGGAAGAATCTATCATGATCTCTGACTGGCCTGTATATAAAGAGGAGTGGAGCTTCAAGCAGGATGAAAATGCAGTTGATACGATCAAGGCTGCGGTTCGTGCGATTCGTAATCTGCGTACCGGTATGAATGTACCGCCAAGCAAGAAAGCAACTGTATATGTTGTATCTGCTAAGAGTGAGATCCGTGATATATTTGAAGCATCAAAGAATTTCTTTGCAACACTTGGATATGCAAGTGAGGTATTCATTCAGGATAGCAAGAATGGTATTGATGAGAATGCAGTATCTACCCTGATACATGATGCCGCACTCTATATTCCGCTTGCAGAGCTGGTTGATATCGACAAAGAGATCGAGCGTCTGGAGAAAGAATCCGGTCGTCTGGCCGGCGAGATCAAGCGTGCATCCGGTATGCTTGCAAATCCTAAATTTGTAGATAAAGCACCGGCTGCCAAGGTAGAAGAAGAAAAAGCCAAGCTTGCAAAATATACAGAAATGAAAGCCCAGGTTGAAGAACGTCTGGCTCAGTTAAAGAAGTAATAACAGAGACGCAAGGCTGTGTCCATATATGAATCGAAACGACAGTGTCGACAGAAATGATTCATGGTATAAATTCAAAAAGAAAGAAACAGGCTGGCTGATCCGCATATAAAAGCACTGATAATACAGATGTTTTCATATCGTATCAGACAGCCTGTCTGGTATAGGAAGATGATACAGGATATAGAACCAAAACGGTTTCATAATGAATATGCATATCGAAAACCGCCGAAGAATGATGATGTGATCCTTGCATTTTCCGAGAAACTGATCCTTGCCAAAAAGGTGGAGGATGAGCATGAGCTGGTCTGGCTCACTGTCTCGGAATATAAAAGCTATATAGGAATAAATGATACGGTCACGCAGGATGCATCATGGCAGGATAATCTGACATACCTGTTTGTGATCGATGACAGACAGTATTTTCTGTATCGGCCGCAGGATCTTGTCCGGACAACAGAGCCTTATTATGTTGAAAGATCAGCGAATGGAGCAACTGATGTAAATTGGGGAGAGCGTCTGGAGATTCCGGGTTATGAATACCGGAGCATGTATAAGACCAGAAGCTGCAAGCCAAAGGAAGAAGTGCTTGCGGCGGCAACCGGATGGCATCTGCATCTGTGGTATTCGATGAACCGCTATTGTGGAGCCTGCGGAACGCCTGTGCTCCCGGATGAGAAAGAACGGATGCTCCGTTGTCCGTCCTGCGGACATCTGATCTTCCCAACGATCGCACCGGCAGTAATTGTCGGAGTGACAGATGGCAATCGTATCATTCTTACAACTTACGCTGCAAGAGAGTATAAACGATACGCCCTGATCGCCGGCTTTACGGAAATAGGTGAGACGGTAGAGGAAACGGTTCGGCGTGAGGTGATGGAGGAAGTCGGAATACCGGTTAAGAATATCCGGTATTACAAATCACAGCCGTGGGGATTTGACAGCAATCTGCTGATGGGATTCTTCTGTCAGGCAGACAGAAAAAAGTCAGATGAGCATGAACCGGAACTGACCATCGATCATGAAGAACTTGCAAGCGGCGAATGGGTAGAGCGCGAGCAGATCCCGGACTATGGAGAACATCTGAGTCTGACACATGAGATGATGATGCAGTTTAAACGATATGGACAGGGTGTGTTTGATCTGAAAACAGACCGATCACAGGATTAAAACAGACCGATCACTATAAAAAAATAAAAATAAAGTTATCGTATTTGATATCTGAATAAAATAAAATAAAAAAAGAAAAGCATAAGGTTGAAAATAATTTCATATATTATAAAACCTGTGTTTAAAAGTAATAAAAAACGATTTGTTTCTGAAAAGCTGTTGGTTGACAAAACAAAAGCGGATGGTATAATGAGCCAAAAACCAGCTGGTAATACCAGTGTACCATACGATTTTGCAATGAGGCATTGAGAATGATCAGTGCCTCATTATTGTATCAGGATGTATTTCTGTTACAGTAAACACTTCAGGAACTGAGTAATCAGAAAAGTGAGGTATTATCAAGATGAAAGAAATCAATGCAGAGGAATTAAAAGGAAATCTGATCGAAATGATCAACAAAAAGTGGGCACTTGTAACTGCAGGAGATCATGAGAAGGCAAATACGATGACAGTAAGCTGGGGTTCCTTTGGTGAGTTCTGGTCAAAGCCTGTTATCACGATTTATATCCGCCCACAGAGATATACAAAGCAGTTTATCGATGAACAGAAGGAATTTTCCGTTTGTGTGCTTCCGGAAGAGTACAGAAAGGCACTGACTTATTGCGGAAGAACATCCGGTAAGGATGTAGCGGATAAATTTGCAGGAGCAGGGATCACTCTTGATTTCTGTGGTGATGTTCCGGTTATCAAAGAGGCAGGCATTACACTCATTTGCAGAAAAATGTGCGAAGGAGATATTGATCCTGCTACCTTTGCTGATCCTGAGGAAGGAGCAAAGGTATATCCGGATAAGGATTATCACAGATACTATATCGCAGAGATTGAAAAGGTACTTGTACCGGATGAATATTAAATTAATACGGGCGTTCGCGTCCGAGAAAGAACAGTCCGGCAGCGCCGGGACCGCAGTGAGATGCGGTAATTGTACCGGCATTTAAGATGCGTACCGGATGAGTGACATTCGGAAATGTCTGTAGGACGGAGTTCTTTAACAGATAGGCAAGCTCGGGGCAGGCAGCATGGGAGATGAAGCATTTTCCATTGTAGTCTGTCCCGTTTTCTGCGTAGTATTCCATCTCAGAGATCACCTCTCTTACGGCGCGCTTCTTGCCACGGACTTTTGTATAGGCATCTGCCATTCCGTTCTGATCCAGCCGGATCAGAGGATGAATGTTCAGGATCGATGCGATATGGGAAGCAGCGCCGCTGATCCGTCCGCTATGGTGTAGAAAGGTGAGATCGGTTGTAAAAAACTGGTGATGGATACAGGTACGATGCTTCATGATCCAGTCAGCAGCTGCTGCCAATGAAAGACCTTCATCCCGCATATCAGCAACGTAGTCCGTTAACAATCCATACCCTCCTGCACCGCAGAGAGAATCAATGACCTGCAGCTGCTTTCCCGGATAGTTCTTTTTTATTGCTGCCGCCGCACGATAGGCATTATTTGCCGATCCGCTTAAGGCGGAGCTGAAGGTGATATGAAGCACATCACCATTCTGTATCAGTCCTTCAAAGAAATCATAATAGGAAGCTTCGTTGATCTGGGAGGTTGTAGGCAACAGCCCTTTTTCCAACATCTTATAATACTTCGGCATCAGATCCGGATTTCGTTCCATGTTATCCTCGTATACATGTTCATGAATGATGTAAGTATAAGGAATGACTGCAATTTCCCGTTCATTCAGATAAGAATATGACAGATCCGTTGTCGATTCACACGATAAGATAAAATTTCTCATGATAAAAACCTCCAATACAATTTCCGATATATTTCCTGTATTAGTATTACCGGTGTTGATGAAAATACTCTTTGAAAAAATTGTTATTATTGCGTATTTAGTAAATGACTTACTTGCATGGTTCATTGTAATATGGTTTGATCTGACTGGATATGATAATAAGTTCCAAAATATAAGATTGCATTGGCTGATTTTGATAATTGGAATAATACATATTATTGCAACAACGATTTGCTGCGTGTTTTTCTATAAGAAAGCGAGAACAAAGTATAAGATTCAAATTGGAAGCAAGCTGTTCGTATTCAATGAGATTATGGCATTATTGCCTTATTTGTATTTAATGTTCACTTGGATTATCATATAACTCGGAACTTACGGAGGAAAATAGTAATGGCACTGTTCCTGCTGATTACATATATAGTAATTTTAATATTTCAAATAATATTATTTGTGATAACCATTCGCAAGAAAACAAAAAAACTTTGGCGGATATTGTTTTCGGCAGAACTGATTCCGCTGCTTATATCCATAGGACTGATGATTTACTATAATAATCTTCCTGGATATGGATTTATGCCAGGACTAACTTATTTGGGAGAAGTATTGTTTAGTTTTGGAGCGGTTGTTTTGTACTGTATAAGTTTCCTGATTTCTATATGCAGTTATATTGCAATTTCAAATAAACAAACTTAATTTGAGGTATTCCACTTGTGTGTTTATTTGAGTTCCTTGAATGAGCTTAAATATTATGTTAATCTTTTAAAGAAGTTGGCGTGTAGTTGAGTAGAAAGATAAATCGAAAGTTATAAAGGAGAACTGAAATTTATGGATAATAAATGGGAAGAGTTATACGATGCAGCAAAACAGGTATTAAAACCACGAGATGTTTCGAAAATTATTGAAGCAGGAGGAGTTGCTGCTGCGGTAGAATCTATATCGGGTAAAATTTATGTTGGGGTGTGCGTAGATACAGCGTGTACTTTGGGCGTATGTGCCGAAAGAAATGCTATCTTCAATATGATTACAAATGGTGAGGATGCTATTAAACGAGTAATTGCTATTGATGGAGATGGAAAAGCCATTCCACCTTGCGGAGCTTGCAGGGAATTTATGACACAGCTAATGCCAGAAGAATATCGAAAAATTGAGATAATGATGGATTATGAAAATGAGCGAATAGTAACGCTTGGCGATTTAACACCAGAATGGTGGATATAATCTCATTTTATCAAATCGGAATTTTCTTGATGATGGAGGATGCGTATGGAACATAAGGGCACAATTAGAATAGAAACAGATAGATTAGTTCTTAAACGACATGTATTAGATGATGCAGAAATCATGTTTAAAAACTGGGTAACAGAAAAAGATGTAACAAAGTTTTTAAGTTGGCAACCGCATAAAAATGTCGACGAGACAAAGCAATTACTAATTGATTGGATAGAATCGTATGATAAGCAGGATTTCTATTTTTGGACAATTGAGTTAAAAGATTCGCATGAACTGGTTGGAGATATATCAGTAGTAAGTCTCGATGAGGCAACAGAAAGTGTGGAGCTCGGGTATGGTATTGGAAGCAGATGGTGGGGAAAAGGTATAACTGCAGAAGCAGGAAGGGCATTGGTAAAATTCTTTTTTGAAGAAGTAAAAGTCAAACGTGTATATGCAAAGCATGCTGCAGGTAATCCAAACTCAGGAAGTGTAATGCAGAAAATGGGAATGAAAAAAGAAGGAATAATTAGGCAGTCGGGAACCTGTAATCAAGGTATTGTGGATGAAGTTTATTATTCCATACTTAGAAATGAGTATTTTAGTAATGATAATTGATGAAAAAATCTAATTTAGCGACACACTCGAAAATTTCAGTTTGTAGGGAACAAATCAGACAATTTTATAATAAAACAGCGTTAGAGCATTTATGTGTGAGAGAAAAATCAAGTGTAGGAGAATACATGACATGAAATATACGAATAAGCATATAAAAGAAGAATACAAATTCAATCAAATGTGGCGGACGATCGGAATGATTCTCTTATTGATAGGAATATTTTTGGTGGCATTTGGATTGATTCAGACAAAGAGAAAGATGGATTGTGTTCGACCATTTGAACAGGTATTACAGGAAGAAGCCAATCCTGCGAATCAGACAGCATATATTGATATTATCCAGGTACCGGAGAAACTGGCAGAAAATAAATATGAAGGATATTACCTTGTAACAACGGCAGAGGAAAGCTATATTGTAGGGATGCAACCGGAACAGTTTGCAGATTTGAAGCAGAGAGTTGAAGAGAATGGTACGGCAAGAGTGGAAGGCATGACGAAAGTTGTGACTGACGAGAACGTAAAAAAAATAATAAGTGAGTATATCAATTACAAATTTATTTATATATGTATGACGAAGCTTACCTATGGAAAAATACTCAAGGAAGGATATTTTGTGAATCTGGATATCGGAGGCATCTTAATATTGATTGGAATTTCGATGGTATTAACCCAGGTGCGTGCGATTAAAAAATACAGACATCCATTGGCAGAGCAGATTGACGAAGAATGTAATCAGCCGGAAGCTCTCTGGTTTAATGATTTTAGGATATATTTGACAAAGAACTTTCTTGTATCTGTATATGGTGGAAAGCTGACTGCACTGGATCTGGCAAAGGTACGATTGACAAGACTGTTTGAAACAGTGAAGGGAAGCATGAACGTTATCACTTTGGAGGTAACGACAACAGAACAGGAGAAAATAACTGTCAGCGAGAATGAATGGTCATTTTTTACAATGAATGAAGAAGAGATTACTTATCTGACAGATGTATTCGGTAAAAGAAATATTGAATTTGTTTGTGAGATTCAACCAGATGAAGAAATCGATGAAGACGAAGAGTTTTGAAACGGAAATATTCAAAGGATGGAATTGGGATATTGCATACAATATAATAAAAAAGGTACAGATTTGAGTGAAGAAGATGTGGCTTTACATTTAAATGGGATGATTATAAAGAATTTAAGAAACTTTTAGATAAAGAATATAAAGATTATTTAAGTGTATAACCAGTATTATGAGCAAATTATATGAAGGGACAGATTTGATATATGGGTTTATTTAATAAAATGAAAAATTTTTTTTCGGGCTTTAAGTATAAGCTGGACAGAGAGATTTTAAGGGAATATCTCCAGCATACAATTGATTTTGCTGTCGAGAATAAGTTGCCATTTTGTGATGAATTTTATATTGCCGACAGTCTTGATGCAAAGGATAGATTACATGTCACTATCCTAAATTATGATGTACCGGGAGATGCTGTTTATGAGATTGAGAAGAGTTTTGAGGGAATAGTTATTTTTGCAAATCATGAGAAATGTTATGATCCGGAAAATGATCATAAGTATATTGATGCGGAAGATTTTATAAGCCAAGAGCTTTGCACGTTGCCAGAAGAGTTTTTTGTAGCCATGGATATCGCACCGACTATGCTTGAACAGTATATGATAAAATGAGCATTAGAAGACCGATGGTGTGGAGATTGTTTTGTTCACATAAAATGGAAAAGGTAGGATGGATTGTCGTGATTGTTATCGTGACTATCTTATATTAATTGGAGTAAAAAAGAAATTGAGGGGATATAAGTATCATACGGAAAAATAACTATATTATTTTGAAGAAAAGTACATAGTTTATCCCATTTCTAATATGATTTAATTATGTTACACGTTGATAAATCGGAAGTTTAAGAATTGTCTAGGAGATATGATTTATGAAAAAAACACATTTAATAATTGTAAATATAATTCTTTTACTGTGGTATTTTCTTTCAATGATAGGATTGAAGATTGGAGACAAATACTTGGTAACAGGTGCATTTGAGGAAGAATGGCTATTTATGCTTATTCCGACAATTACATTCGTTTTAATGTTAGTTACAAAAAATGTTGGAAGGAATATACATTTGATATGGTTGGCAGGGTGGTTTGTCACTCAGTTCTTAAGTCATGAATGGTATACTTTATTTGGAAGAGGATTTATGGGAGAAATGGACAAGAAGATTGCCTATTTTTCAGAATGCATTCAATTAATAAATGTGGATGGAAGATATGTTCCTGATGTATATCATATTGTATTACATATTTTGATAATTATTGCATTTGTTGTGACCTTGCTTTATAGAGAAGAAAAAACATTAGTTGACGAAGTGTGAAAATTCCAGTTTTTGAAACTGAGAAATCGGAAGTTGTGGAGGAACAGAAACTTTGAATTTATTGCTAACTAAAGAGGTATAAATATGCCAACCGGAATTATGATAATTGGTCCATCCGGAAGTGGAAAGACAACACTTGGAAAAATTGTTGCACAGAAATTGGGATATCCATATTTTGATGTGGACGATTATATATGGAAACAGAATACAGATAGTCCATATACACAGATGTATACACGAGATGAAAAGATTAGCAGACTGAGCAATGATATTGCTCCATATGAACATTTTGTTATGGCTGGTTCGATGAGTTCGTTCCATTACGCATTTGATGAGATGTTTGAAATGATGGTACTTCTTTATGTTTCACCGGATATTCGAATAGAAAGAGTCCATAAAAGAGCAATAGAGCGATTTGGTGAAAGAGTGCTTGAAGGTGGAGATATGTATGAAGCCCATATGAGATTTTTGAATGATAATCGAAGTTATGAAGGAGATGGTTCTCCGAATATGAGAGAACAGAAAGAATGGATGAAAAATATGTCGTGTGTAAAAATTGAATTGGATGGAGCTGCGGATCTTGAAAAGAACGCAGATATTATTGTAAACAATTGGAAGGGGATAGCGAGATAACTTCCAGTTGAACAAAATCGCTGCGCCACAGCCTTGGCAGGCCATCGCGCAGCGATTTTGTTCAATCGGAGATTACCTTGCAGAACTCAATGAGCGGGCAGAAGCAATGTTTTCTCGGCTGGTAAAGCAGCTTTCCGAAAAAGAGGGTGTAACGGAAGCCTCAAAGCGGAAAATCAAATGCTGTGGGTACAAAGAATGAACAACATCCGCAGCGCTGCTATGGAAATCGTTTCGAGTGAGCTTATATACTGTTAATACTAAGTAAGAAAAGTCGCTGTCAACAGACGGCGGCTTTTCCTTTGCGGGTAGTATTCAAGAAGTCATAAAGTTCCGTGAGTAATGGAAGAAGCCAGCGTTTGCGGAAATGTCACAATTTACGGAAGTAAAGTTTCAAATACCACTTGCCTTTTTGTACTTTCTGTGATATTATTGGTATGCGTACCAAAACACTTGAAGAGAGATGATATATTTGCGAAGAAACAGCAGTGAAACAAAGAGGAAAATACTGACCGTATGCGTGCGTCTCTTTTTGGAGCAGGGGTATAAAAACACCTCTGTCGGTCAGATTGTGGACGAAGCGGGCGTGGCAAGGGGAAGCTATTTGAATCTGTTTCCTACCAAGGACAGAATTTTGCTGGAATTGACCGAAACAATGTTCGGCGGACAGTTCGGCGTGGCAAGAAGCATTGCAGACAGCAAGCTGCCACCGGTTTACGCCTATGCGGTGGAAACGGCGATCCAACTGACCCTGACCGAGCAGAACGAGAACCTGCGGGAAATCTACATTGAAGCCTATTCCCTGCCCGACACGTCGGAATATATTTACCTGCATACCACAGCAGAGCTGAAGCAGATTTTTGGTGAATATTTCCCCGATGATACCGAGAGCGACTTTTACGAGATGGAAATTGGCACAGCAGGATTGATGCGTAGCTATATGGCGAGAAAATGTGATATTCATTTTCCATTGGAACGCAAGCTCAACCGCTTTTTGACGGCATCAATGAGAGTATATCGTGTACCGGAAGCAGAGCAGGCAAAGGTGCTTGCCTTTATTCAATCACTGGATATCAAGGCAATTGCCACCGAGGTAATGTATAAGCTGTTCGCCATGTTGGAAATGAAATATGACTTTAAGCTGTCAATGGACAACAAAGGAGAGGAAACTATATGAATAAGAAAATTTTGAGCGTTGTGCTCATACTGTGCGTGATGCTGGCTGTTATGCCTATGACGGCATATGCGGCGGTTAGAGCGTTTTGTCCTAAATGCGACCAGGCACAAACGGTAAGGATGACTTGTCAATACGCAAATGATAAATGGCACCGATGCGATCTTACATGCACGGTGTGTGATAATACATGGAATTACTGGCAGGCACACACATGGAGCGGAACGGCGACTTGCACAAGCGGAAAGACATGCACGGTTTGCGGCGGATCTTCCGAACCGCTTGGGCACGACTGGAGCACTTGGACGCAGAACAGCGATGAAAAGACCCACACCCGAATCTGTAAGCGCGATGCCTCGCACACCGAGACTAATAACTGCACCGGCGGCACGGCGACCTGCACCGCCAAGGCTGTCTGCACGGTCTGCGGCGGCGAATACGGCGAGATGGCGGCACACAGCTTCACTGCCGAAAAAGCAGAGGCGCAGTATTTGAAGTCTGCTGCAACCTGTACCGAAAAGGCGGTCTATTACAAGTCCTGCGCAGTCTGCGGTCTGAGTTCCGAGGGCACGGCGGATGAGGCGACCTTCCTCTCCGGCAATGCACTGGACCACAACTGGGGCGATTGGACGCAGAACAGCGATGAAGAGACCCACACCCGAATCTGTAAGCGCGATGCCTCGCACACCGAGACTAATAACTGCACCGGCGGCACGGCGACCTGCACCGCAAAAGCCGTCTGCGAGGTATGCAAGTCTGAGTATGGCGAAAAGCTGCCCCACGACTTAACGGCGGAGACCGTGGATGCAAAGTACCTGAAATCCGCCGCCACCTGCACGGGAAAGGCGATCTATTACAAGTCCTGCGCAGTCTGCGGTCTGAGCTCCGAAGGCACGGCGGATGAGGCGACCTTCTTCTCCGGCAATGCGCTGAACCATAACTGGGGCGATTGGACGTCCAACGAAGACGGCACCCATACCCGCACCTGCACCGTTGACGGATGCTCTGCAGGCACGCAAACGGAGAATTGCATCGATGCAAACAAAGACCACAAATGTGATATCTGCGATTATATAATCAGCGAGTGTGCAGACGATAACAAAGATCACAAGTGTGATTATTGTGGCAAGAAGCTGATTGAGCATACTGGTGGGAAAGCGACCTGCAAGGACAAGGCAAAGTGCGAGATCTGCGGTGCGGAATACGGTGAGCTTGATCCGAAGAACCACACTAACTTAAAGCACTTCCCGGCAAAGGCGGCGACCAAGACCACCGAGGGCAATATCGAGTACTGGTACTGCGAAGGCTGTGGCAAGTATTTCAGCGACAAGGGCGGTACAAAGGAAATCAAAAAAGCCGACACTGTAACGGCGAAGCTGAAGGACGATTCCAAATCTCCGCAGACCGGTGACACAAGCAATCTTGCTTTGTGGCTTGCCTTGCTGTTTGTCAGCGGCTGTGTAGCAATTGGAACAACGGCAGTAAGCAGAAAGAAAAAGTACAACAGATAATTGAATAGCGTTCCCTTGCTCCATCTTCCGAGCAAGACAAAAGCGTCGTAGCAATACGGCGCTTTTCACCAGAGCTGTCATGTTCTGCATGATCCTACATGGATGGACAAACACATTGATGGGAGTGGTAGATATCAATCAAGATCCGTTGTATTATGTATTACTGGCTGTAATGACAGCAATCTCAACGATAATTAGCATTTGGATTCAGAAAAAACGAGAGAACGTTCATTCATAGATTCCTGTTTGTCGGACTAATGATATAAAAAAATAATATTAGAGCAGGTAACAAGCAGGTGGTAATATAACAGACTGCCTGCCTTTTTATGTTTATATGATATGAAAATGCTAAAATGTCTGTAAGATATTTAGGTATTTATTAACCAAAATATCTTATAAACTATTGCATGGTATCAAGTCGTTGGGTATAATAAAAGATATTTAGGGATATAATAACCAAAATATCTTTTAAGGGGAATGCTATGGTAAAAGAAATTAAAAGAGATTACTATTTAGAACAACTTATAAATCGTGAAGGAAATGGTCTGATTAAAATTGTAACAGGAATAAGAAGATGTGGAAAATCATATTTATTGCGAACGCTGTTTAAAAATCATTTGCTTGAAAATGGAGTGGATGAAAAACACATCATTGAAATGGCGTTTGATTTATTCGATAATATAGAATATCGAGATCCGAAAATCTTTTACCCTTGGGCAAAGGAACAACTTCAAGATACTGAAAAATACTACTTTCTTTTAGATGAAGTGCAGTTGCTGGATGAGTTTGTGAGTGTGCTTAACGGTTTAGCGGATAAGAAGAATTGCGATGTGTTTGTAACGGGAAGTAATGCAAAGTTTTTATCCAGAGATATAGCTACTGAATTTGGCGGCAGAGGGGATGAGGTTCATATGTACCCTTTGAGCTTTTCGGAATTTATGAGTTGCTATGATGGAAATAAATATGATGGATGGAACGAATATATTACTTATGGCGG